>CAZNCQ010000420.1:0-5344 GCA_964571275.1 uncultured Myxococcales bacterium | reverse complement strand
ACCTACAACCGCATGTTCACGCTGCACGGCGTGGTCATGATCTTCATGTTCATGATCCCGGCGATCCCGGGCGTGTTCGGCAACTTCCTGCTGCCGCTCATGCTGGGCGCCAAGGACGTCGCGTTCCCCAAGCTCAACCTCCTGTCGCTCTATCTCTACTGGGCGGGTGCCACGCTCGCGGCGTCCGGCATGATCATGGGCGGCACCGACACCGGCTGGACGTTCTACGCGCCGTACAGCACGTCGACGCCGACGACGTTGTTCCCCGTGCTGCTGGGCGTGTTCATCATGGGGTTCTCGTCGATCCTCACCGGCTTGAACTTCATCGTCACCATCCATACGCTGCGCGCGCCGGGCATGGGCTGGATGCGCATCCCGCTGTTCGTCTGGGCGATCTACGCGACCAGCATCATCCAGGTGCTGGCGACGCCGGTCATCGGCCTGACCGTCATGCTGGTCGGCATCGAGAAGGTGGGGCACTTCGGCCTCTTCGACCCGACCCGGGGCGGCGACCCCGTGCTGTTCCAGCACATGTTCTGGTTCTACTCGCACCCGGCGGTCTACATCATGGTGCTGCCGGCGATGGGCGTGATCAGCGAGGTGATCGGCGCCTTCTCGCGCAAGAATATCTTCGGCTACAAGATGATCGCGTACTCTTCGCTGGGCATCGCGTTCGTCGGCTTCTTTGCCTGGGGCCACCACATGTTCGTCTCGGGCCAGTCCGTGCTCGACAACGGCGCGTTCGCGGCCATCTCGATGCTCGTGGGCGTGTTCACCGCGATCAAGGTCTTCAACTGGGTGGCCACGCTTTACAAGGGCTCGATCGCGGTCAAAACGCCGATGCTCTACGCGTGCGGCTTCCTGTTCTTCATCGTGTTCGGCGGCATGACCGGCATCGCGGTCGCGACGGTGTCGCTGGACGTGCACTGGCACGACACTTACTTCGTCGTCGCGCACTTCCACTTCATCATGGTCGGCGCGGTCATCATGGCGTTTCTGGCGGCCATGCACTACTGGTTCCCCAAGATGTTCGGCCGCAACTACCACGAAGGGTGGGGGATGGTCGCCGCCTGCTTCATCATCCTCGGCTTCAACGCCACGTTCATCCCGCAGTTCCTGGTCGGCAACGCCGGCATGCCGCGCCGGTACTTCATTTACCCGGAGCGGTTCACCAGCCTGAACGTCGCCTCGACCGCGGGCTCGTCGCTGCTGGCGTTCGGCTTCGTGATCATCGTCTTCTACATGATTTACGCACTGGTTCGCGGCCCGATCGCGGGTGACAACCCCTGGTCCTCGCGCGGTTACGAGTGGAATACACCGTCGCCGCCCCCCAAGCACAACTTCGACACCACGCCGATCATCGATCGCGACGCGCACTCCTACCAGGAGCCGGGGGAGGAGGTGGAGCATGTCGTCATCTGAGGCGCACGCCGCGGCCGAGCACCCCCACAACCCGCATCTCGCGCATCACTTCGACACGATCGAGAAGCAGGACACCGCGGTTCGCCTGGGGATGTGGCTGTTCCTCGGCACCGAGGTGCTGCTCTTCGCGGGGCTGTTCCTCGGCTACACCGTCTACCGCCACTTCTATCACCACACCTGGCACGAGGCGTCGCGCACGCTGGACCTCGGCCTCGGCGCGCTGAACACCGTCGTGCTCATCACCAGCAGCTTCACGGTGGCGATGGCGTTCTACTTCATCAAGAAGGGCAAGACCGGTGCCTGCGCCGGCATGCTCGTCTTGACGATCTTGTTCGCGCTCGCGTTCCTCGTGGTCAAGAGCATCGAGTACTCCCACAAGTTCGCCGAGGGCGCGTTACCCGGGCAGTTCTATCACTTCAACGAGGTGCCGGGCCCGGGCGCCAACCTCTTCTACACGGTGTACTTCCTGGCGACCGGCCTGCACGCGTTCCACGTCATCGTGGGCATGAGCATCCTCATCTGGGTGCTGGTGCGCGTGCTCAAGGGTCACTTTTCGCCGAGCTACTACATTCCCGTCGAGCTGGGCGGCCTGTACTGGCACCTGGTCGATCTGGTGTGGATCTTCCTTTTTCCGCTGCTCTATCTCATCTGAGGCAACGCGTGGAGAACAAAGTCTCAAAGCCAGCCGCTCCCTCGTCGCACGGGAAAGAGCACGCGCACGGCCCGGGCCGGTACTTCGTGATCTGGTTCATCCTGCTCGGCTTCACGCTGCTCACCGTGGTGACCGGTCGGATGGACCTGGGTGCGGCGAACCTGCCCATCGCCATCGCGATCGCGACGGTCAAGGCGACGCTGGTCGTGCTGTTCTTCATGCACCTGTCGGAGTCGGGCGGCGCGAACCGGCTGGTCTTCGTCGTTTCGCTGATCTTCGTGCTGGTGCTGATGTTGGGCGTGTTCGGTGACTTGCTCACCCGCAACCCGATGTCGCTGCCCAGCGGCGCGCCGAACTTCGATATCAGCCCCGAGAGCCGCATCGTCCCGCATCCCTAGGGCCAAGCCTGGGTTTGGCGGGGCGGGGGTCATCCGCTCAAATCAGTCGCCGCTGACGCCGTGCAGGCGCAGCTTTTCCCACAGATTTTTGCGCGAGATGCCCAGGATCTCGGCAGCCAGCGTGCGCTTGCCCGCCGCCTGCGCCAGCGCGCGCTGCAGGTAGTCGCGTTCGAATTCCTTGAGCGCGGTCCCGAGCGGGCGCGCACAGGTCTCGATCGGCGGCGCATCGTCAGCGGTCCCGATGACGTCGCGCGGGAGGTGGCGCAGGTGAATCTCGCCTTCGCCCGCCAGTACGACGGCGTGCTCGATGGCGTGGCTCAGCTGCCGGACATTGCCGGGGAAGGGAAAGGCCGCCAGGGCCGCCCAGGCCCCCGGTGACAGCGTCAGCGGCGATTTCCCGGGCCGCGTGAACGACTTCAGGAAGTACTGCACCAGCAGCGGCAGGTCCCCCTTTCGGTCGCGCAGGGGTGGGATGTCGACGTTGAGCACGTTGACGCGGTAATAGAGGTCCTCGCGGAACAGACCGGTGGCGATGCGCTCCTTGAGGTCGCGGTGGGTCGCCGAGATGACCCGCACGTCGACCCGCACCGACTCGTTGGTGCCGAGCGGCTCGATCGTCCCCTCCTGCAGCACGCGCAGCAGCTTGGCCTGCGCCGGCAGCGACATCTCGGCGATCTCGTCGAGCATCAACGTGCCAGTGTGTGCCGCGCGAAAGCGGCCGTCGCGCCGCTTGACCGCGCCGGTGAAGGCGCCGCGCTCGTGCCCGAACAGCTCGGCCTCGAGCAAGGTATCGGGGAAGGCGGCGCAGTTCACCACCACGAGCGGGCGGTCGCGGCGCGTCCCGCGCTCGTGCAGCGCACGCGCCACCAGTTCCTTGCCGGTCCCGCTCTCACCGGTCAGCAGCACGGGCGCGTGGCTGGTAGCGATGGTGTTGACGCGGTCGAGCAGCCGCAGCATCTGGACCGACCGGCCGATGATCGCCTCCTTGGCGTCGGCCGCCGCCAGTTGCGCGCGGGCGGCGTCCAGCTCGCGTAGCAGCGCGCGATGCTCGGCGATGCGCGTCATGCGTAGCGTCAGCTCGTCGATGTCGAACGGCTTGGTGAGGTAGTCGTAGGCGCCTTCCTTGACGGCGCCCACGGCGTCCTGGATCGCGGCGTAGGCCGTCATCAGGATCACCGTGGTATCCGGCGACTCCTGGCGCGTGCGCCGGAACAGGCTCAGCCCGTCGAGCTTGGGCAATCGGATGTCGCAGACCATCACGTCGAACAACTCGCTGGTCACCAGGGACAGCGCCTCTTCGCCGTTGGCGGCGGTCGTGACCCGGTGCCCGGCGTCGGTGAGCGCTTCCGCGACCAGCAGATTGAAGTCGGGCTCATCGTCCACCAGCAGGATGCTGAGCCCATCCGGGCGATCCGGCGCACGCAGGTCTCGATTCTGGTGGTAGCGCGGCGAAGGGATCACCGTGCCCATGCCCGTCTCTGTGGCTTCCATGTAATTGTGAGCGCCTCGCCTCCCAAGCAGATAAGCCCGCGGCACGGCTCCCGCAAGAGACCGTAGGGCGGAACCCGCACCTACACCGGAGTAAGAGCCGGCAGAAACGGTAACCGGTAACATCGGTCTGTTACCGATCGGAACCCTTCTCTTTTCCGAAATCGAGCTTAGTCAGCGAGATCCTTCCATTTCGGTAATCGCTCGCGATGGCATGGGCCGTGAATATCAGTAGGCCGTTCACCACCCACCACCGAGGAAAAGATTCCATGTTGAAGATCAAGATTGGCGACGTGATGACTCGCGAAGTGTTCATGCTGGACGCATCCACGCCCGCCGAGACGGCGGCCTGGGAGCTGAGTGTGCGCGGTTTCACGGGCGCGCCGGTGCGTGACGCGCGTGGGCGGTTGGTCGGCGTGCTGTCGAGGAGCGACCTGACCGACCCCGAGCGGGTGCAGGGCGATCTCGCGGGCAAGGACGTGCAGGACGTGATGACGCCGGCGCTCTTTTCGCTCGAACCGTCGGAGTCGGTCGATCGCGCGATCCGGCTGATGGTGCGCGAAGGCATCCGCCGCATCCTGGTCATGGAGAAGAGCGGTGCGCTGGTCGGCATCGTCACTTCCAGCGATATTCTGCGGCACCTGGCGTGGGGCGTCGCCGACGCCGACCTGCCGTACGGGACCGTCGAGGTGCCGGCCGCCGACGCGCGCTTCGCGCGGATGTGACGCATGGCCGGCGCTCGAGAATGGGGATGGGCGATGAGATCTCTCTGGTGGCGCTGGGGACTTGCGCTGGTGCTGGGCTCCGGATGGGGCTGGGCAATGTCGGCACGCAGCTTCACGCACGGCGGCGTGCCGGTCCTGAGCGCCGGCATCCTGGCTCGGTGATCGGATAGGAGGACGTCCGGATCCCGGCGTCCGCCGCGCCATGGCGTTCCCGACTGACCAGCATTCGAGCTAGGGCCCGAGCCAGGCGTCGTTCGCCGCCACCGGGCGGCCGTCGGTGGCCTCGCCGTCGGTGGTCGTTCCGTCGGTGGGCTCGTGGCCGTCGCCCGCGCCGACCGCGATCGCGCGCAGCTCGGCGCCGGAGATGGCTTCGCGTGCGATCAACGTTCGGGCCGCGCGCATCAGGATCGGCTTTCGCTCTTCCAGCAGCTGGCCCACGCGCTCGATCTGCTCGTCGATGATGCGGCGGACCTCGACGTCGATCTCTCGCGCGGTCTCCTCGCTGTAATCGCGCCGGGCGCTGACAGGCTCCGGGGTCTGCACCAGCATCGTGCGGCGGTCGCGCTCGAAGCTGATCTGGCCCAGCTTGGGGCTCATGCCGAACGTCTTGATCATGCTGCGCGCGATGTCGGTCGCCTTGGTCAGATCATCGTGCGCGC
>CAZNCQ010000419.1:0-5344 GCA_964571275.1 uncultured Myxococcales bacterium | reverse complement strand
GCGCCGTTGTGCGGATCGTGCAGGTTCTCGATGGCGACGCGCAGGCTGCCGAGCCGCGTGGCCAGCACCTCGTCGATGCGCTCGCGCCGTCCGTCGAGGAGCAGCGGGCCGAGCGCGGCGCAGGTGGCCTCGGGGTCGCGTTCGAACAGGTCCATCTCGAGGCAGCTTACAGCCTGTCCCGATAGCTTTTGCTCGCTCCTTTATGGCGAATGCGGTAAACGGGGCGCATGAAACAGCTCAGCGCTTTCGTCATGAGCCTCGCGTTCGCGTTCACGCTTTCGGCCGGCGCCCGCGCCGCCGACAAGGCGCCCGCCGCCAAGGCCGGCGACACCGCCGCGGCCAAGGGCAAGGAGGTCACGCTCAGCGGCGACCTCGGTTGTGGCAAGTGCAACTTCAAGACGACCAAGGAGTGCCAGAACGTCCTCAAGGTCAGCGAGGGCGGCAAGGACGTCATGTACTACCTCGCCAAGAACGACCTCAGCGAGCAGAACCACGAAGCGGTCTGCTCCGGCACCAAGCCCGCCACCGTGACCGGCGTGCTGAGCGAGGAAGGCAAGGGCGCGAAGAAGAAGAAGGTCCTGACCGCGTCCGCGATCAAGATGAACTGAGGTCGTGTCCGAGGCGGGCGCGACTCAGCCGCCGGTCCCGCTGTCGATCGTCACCGGCGCGCCATATGCCGCGTCTACGGTGCGTTCCTCGGAGGCGTCGTTGGGGGGCGCGCCGCCCGTACCGGTTGTGGCGTCGCTGCCGGCGGCACCGCCCGTGCCGCTGTCGGGCGAGGCATCGACCGGGAACGGCCCGCCGTAAGCGGGGGTGGTCATGGCCTCGGTGCTGCTACAGGCCGACGCACCCACCAGCGTCGCCCCGGCGAGGAGCCGGGCCGCCCGACTCAAACGCGGGCGCGCCGGGGATGGCGGCCGCGCGTTGCAAGACGATTCGGGCAGAGCCGTCTCGCAAAACGGACAGACGCTGGCGTCGATCTTGACGTGGCGGTTGCAGGCTGGGCAGGGACACAGGTGACTGGTGCTCATGGTGTGATGTCCTCCAGGACGATCTCGAACCTTCCGTTGTCGAAGGGCATACCGGGCGCCGCCTCGACCTGAACCAACCGCTCTCGCTTACCCATCCGTCGCAGCTCCAGCACCCGATGGTGACAGAGGGGGTTGTTGCCGGCCTTGCCGAAAAGCGAGAACGCCGTCCAGGTACAACCGGCGCGGCAGACATCGGCGTAGTAGCAACCGCGGCAGTATCCCCAGAGATCGTCGACGGTACGGTCGCGCATGTAGCGGAGCGGCGCCGCGCCCTCCCAGATGTCGCGCAGCGACGCGTCTCGGATATTGCCGCCGGTCCACGGCTCCGTCTGCAGCGACGGACAACCCTTGATCGCGCCGTCAGCCTCGATTCCCAGCGTCGTGCAACCGGCCCCGCACGAGGCCGTGTGCCCGCGCCCGCCGGCGCCACCGCGCAGGATCGATTCGTACGGTCCGAAGTAGCCCAGGTTGTTGCCCGGCCACAGAATCACGCCCGCCTCGTTGCAGCGAGCCTTGAGCCGCGCGAGCAGGGGGAACAGCTCCAGCAGATCTTCGGGTTGCAACAGCACCTCTGGCGCGTCGGCGGCGCGCCCCATCGCGGCGGTGACCTGGATCTGCCAGGCGCGAGCGCCGAATCCGATCGCGGCCTCCAGCACGTCGGGCAATTCGGGCATCGACAGCTTGTTGATCTGGGTGTTCACCGAGATCGGGACACCGGCGGCGCGCAGGTTGGCCGCCGCAGCAACGGCGCCATGGTACGCCCCGGCCACGCCGCGCAACCGGTCGTGCGTCGCTTCGCGTCCGTCGATCGAGATGCTCGCGCTCTGCAACCCCGCCGCCGCGGCGCCGCGCGCGCGCTCGACCGTCATTCCACGGCCGCCGGTGGTCATCGAGCACTGCATGCCGGCCTGCCGGATCGCGGCGACGATCGCCAGCCAGCCGTCTTTCAGATAGGCCTCGCCACCGATGACGGTGACCTCGAGGACCCCCAGCTCCGCCATCTGCCTGACCAGGTCCAGGCACTCTTCGGTCGTGAGCTCGTCGGGTCGCGTCCGGCCCGCGCGCGATCCGCAGTGGCGGCACGCCAGATCACACTTCAGCGTCAGCTCCCAGACCGCATAGATCGGGCGCCAGCCGCGGTCCTGCGAGCGCGCTTCCGAAGCGAGCGGCAGGTTCCGTCGAGCGTTGCCCGCGCGCGGCGCGATGGGCAGTGAGCGGCCGATTCGGCTGCGCTCGGGCGAGATCGAGGTACGGTCGGCCATGGCTGCGCTCGCGCAAACAAGCAATTGCCGTGCCCTGGAGCCAAACAGCGCGTTGGCCGTATCGTTCACCGGGACGCGCGACGCGACCCGGACATCGCTGTCGGCCCCCGAATAGATATTTGAGGTCGCCGATCAGCCGCCGGCACCGCTCCCCCTGTCAGCGGTGTCGGGGGCGAGGCGATTCTCAGAGTGCTTTCAGGAACGCCTCCAGATCCTTGGTCTGTTGTGTCGTCAGGCCCAGGTTGAAGTGCGTCTGATAGTGCTGGACGACGTCGTTGATCGTTGCCGCCTGCCCGTCGTGGAAGTAGGGCGCGCGAGCGGCCAGGCCTCGCAGCGGCGGGGCGCGGAATTTTCCGACGTCCGCCCACAGGCCGGTGTTGAGCGCCCGGCCGGGATCGCACGTGACCTTGGTCTCGCCCGTGGTCTTGTTCTGCAACGTGAGCAGCGGCAGATCGGAGCCGCACTTGGGCGGCTCGGCGGTACCGGTATTGAAGAACGCCACCACCGAGTGGCCACCGACGTTGGGCGTGTCGTGGCAACCGCTGCATTTGCCGGCGGTGTTGAACACGACCTGACCGCGATAAATGGCGCCACGCGCGGCCGCCACCGAGCCGTCATTGCCCGCCCCCGCGTACTTGGACCATCCGTCATAAATGTTGAAGACGTTCGGATTGAACGGCTGTCCCTGGGGATCGTTGCCGGCGGAATCGTTGATGCCGATGTAGAATGGCTGAGCGAGAAGAGCCGCAGGTCCCCCGTTGGCCCCGTCAGAATCGAGGCGACCGGCCTGGAAGTCGACGCTCTGAGCGAAGATCACGCCGAACATGAAATCGCCCGCCGCGGCCGCCACGTCGGCCGGCGCCGGATTGGCCGGGTCGCGCTGTTCATGCAGGCGCGCGGCGCCGGGCAAGAAACCTTCCAGCTGCGCGAGCACGGTAGTTGTCGGGTTCCCGGTCCAGAGAATGCTCGCAACTTTGCTCTCGTTGGCGGTGGGCGCCGGACGCCGAAAGTTGCTGTACTGAGTGGTGGTAGAGAACCCGTACGGATCGCTGACCGCGGCGAGCGTGAACTCCGCCGTCGGGCTCACGGTGCGCGTGAAGCGAGTCACCCCGCGCTGGACCGACAGATCGACGAACGTATTGACCCGGGCGGAGACGTTGGAGATATCCGCGTCGGGTCGCGTGCCGTTGTCCACGAGATTGAACAACGGATTCGTGCCCAGCGACGTGAGGAACAGCAGGGCGTTGGTGATGTTGTTCGTGGTCCATCCTTCCGCCGACGAGTGGCACGTTTCGCATGTGCGCGGGTTCGTTCCCAGCGCCTGGAAGAATGGATTCGTGCGGTCGATGGTCCCGGACGTGTGAAGGCTCTCCGCGATGCCGGACAGATTGAGCGCCGGTGCCAGCGCGCTGGTCGTTTCGACGGTCGTCTCTGGTTCATTGGTCGTGGCTGGAACGCCACATCCAATGAACGCAAAGAATAGGCCTGCCAATAGCACCTCGGTTGCCTTGCGGAGAACACACCATCTGAGGGACGTCGTCTCTTTCATGAGAGGCTCCTTTGGGGTTCATTGTTCGCGCCGCCGGTGGCGTACGAGCGTGTGCCGGCGCAATCCTGGTCGGCCCCTGACAACGCACCCCCGATCGCAATATTCCCCGTCGCTGCAAATACCCTTCGCCGGTCGTTCGATGGCATCGAACTCGCGCGCGCTGACTTGTCAGCGTGCTGACGGGAGCGCGGGGGTCCGATCGGCGTGATTCAGGCTCAGGGCTCCGGCGAGCGCGATGTCGACGGGGACGTCTGGGCCGCGGCGGGCGCCGGGACGGACGCCGCGCTCGGACCGCGCACGCGCTCCTCCGCACGCGGTGCCATCAGCGCCAGTAACGCCGGCGCCAGCGTCAGCGCCGCCAGCAGGCACGTCGCCTCGCCCAGGATCGCGACCGCGCCGAACGAACGGATGCCGGCGTTGGCCGACAGCAGCAGCGATCCGTAGCCGATGATCGTCGTCCACGAGCAAAGCACCACGGCGCCGCCGGTCGTTGCCAGCGTGTGGCCGAGATCCGCGGGGCCGCCCTCGCGCTCGCGCGCGACGACGTTGACGGCGTAGTCGACGCCGATGCCGAGCGTGATGGGCAGCGCGATGAAATCGAGGAAGTTGACCTTGATGCCGAGCAGCGCCGCGCACGCGATCATCACCGTCGTGCCGGCGACGACGCTCGCGAGCGTCGCGACGACGTGCCGCCCGCGCCCGACGACGACGACCACGAACAGCACCACGCCCAGCAGCGCCGCCAGCGTCGCGCCCGGCCCGGCGCGCGTCACGGCGCGCAGCACGTCGGCGAACACGAACGCGCCGCCACCCACCGCCATCTCGCCGGGCAGCTTCAACGCGCGCACCGAGTCGGCGAACGCGATCATGTGGCGGCCGTTCCAGCCGTCGAAACGCGACGCCTGGTTCGCGAACAGCAACCGGCCGCGCGTGCCGTCGCGCTCGACGAAGCGGCGCGCCAGCGGCGGAGGCACGTCGGCTTCGGTCATCGGCTTCAGATCGTCGGCGGGGCGGAAGCGGCGCAGGCCGGCGAGCTCGCGCGCATCGAGGAGCTCCAGCTTCTTGTCGTCGATGAGGTGCCGGATCTGGGCGAGCACTTCCAGCTTCTGCGCCTGGTCCTTGGGCACGAAGCTCTCGATCGATCCGACGCGGCGGAAGAGCGCTTCACCCGGACGCGTACCGGCCTCGTCCTCGGCATGCGCGCGCAGGGTGCGCTCGATGGCCTGGGCCTGCTCTCGATCGGCGGCGCCGATGACGAAGCCGCCGACCAGCTGGCGCCCGAATGCCTGATCGATCGCCGCCATCCAGCGGTGCGCTTCGCTGGCCACGCCGCTGTCGGCGCGCAGCCGCTGCCAGTCGTACTCGTAGGGATCGCCGGCCAGGTAACGCCAGGTGATCAACGCCGCCGCCAGCACGACCGCGCCGCCGAGCGCGGCAACGACGGCCGGCCGTCGCGGCGACAAGCGCGCCAGCAAGCGCCCCAGCCCGGGCTCGGGGGCCAC
>CAZNCQ010000418.1:0-5402 GCA_964571275.1 uncultured Myxococcales bacterium | reverse complement strand
GCGGTGTAGCCGCCCCAGCGCGCGTCGGCCTGCACCAGCGCCATCGCCGCGTCGAGATCGCCGTCGGTCGCCGAGTTGGCGTTGTTGTTGCCTGGCGCGGCACAGGCGTTCATCGCCCAGTTCATCAGACCCAGCGGGTCGAGGTGATCCGAATAGAACTTCCACAGCTTGTCGAACAGCGGCTGGTCGTTGTTGGCGACGGACAGCAACATGCCGTAGCCGATGCCTTCGGAGACCACCGACGAGCCGTCCTTGAGCACGACGGCGCTGCTGGTCGCGGGGCAGTCCATCACATAGCCGGTCTTCCAGCTCTGGTAGGCGACGGCAAGTTGCGCCGCCGCCGTCGACGAAACGGACGCGAGCGTGCACGTCTGCATGATGCCGCCCGCTCCGCCGCCACCGCCGCCGCCGCCGGTGACGCCGCCACCGCCCAGGACGCCGCCGCTGCCGGTCGTGGGCGAGCCGCCACCGCCCGTGCTCGCGCCGCCCGATCCGTTCGGTCCGGATGCGCCGCCGGCCGCGGTGGTCGTTCCGCCTTCGCCGCCGCCGGATTGGGTGGTGGTCGTGCAGCCGGCGCCGGCCGCGAGGGCGATGGACGTCGCCAGCGTCGTGGAGATGGCAAGAGCGCGATACCAATAAGTCATGTTGATCCGGCCAGTATGACAGAACCGCCTCGCGCGCTACGACGCTGTCGTCGCGCGCGAGAGTTTGCGACACTGCGCACAATGCGGTGTTTTCCATCCATGGCGGTCCTGGCGTCCATGCTCGCGCTTGAATGGGGATGCGCCACGCCCGCGCCGGCTCCGGCGCCCGCGGAGCCGGCGGCTGCGGCACCGGTTGTGGCCGCGCCCGCCGATTTCACGCTCGCCGCGGAGCGGCACCTCTCGCACGTCCGCGCGCTCACTCACGGCGGCGAGAACGCCGAAGCCTACTGGTCGTGGGCCGGCGATCAGTTGATCTTCCAGGCGCGGCCCGCGACCGCGGCCTGCGATCGGATCTTTCGCATGCCGGTGCCGCGCGATCTTGCGGCGGCGACTCCGCCCGCGCCGATCCCGGTCTCCGACGGCCGCGGCGCGACCACCTGCTCGTATTTCCTGCCCGGCGATCGCGAGGTGATCTTCGCCTCGACGGAGGGCGGCGATCCGGGGTGCCCGCCGCGCCCCGATCACAGCCAGGGTTACGTCTGGGCCCTCTACCGCGACTACGACATCTATCGCGCCAACGCCGACGGCAGCGGCGCGCGCCGGCTGACGACCACCGACGGCTACGATGCCGAGGGCACCGTGTGCGGCAAGGACGGCTCGATCGTGTTCACCTCGGTGCGCGACGGCGACATCGATCTCTATCGCATGGACGCCGACGGCACGAACGTCCGCCGCCTGACTCACGAGATCGGCTACGACGGCGGCGCGTTCTTCGACGCCGACTGCACGCACATCGTCTGGCGCGCTTCGCGGCCCAAACCAGGGCGCGAGCTCGACGACTACCGGCGCCTGCTCGCGCAGGATCTGGTTCGCCCGACCAAGCTCGAGCTCTACGTCGCCGGCGCCGACGGCAGCGATCCGATGCAGATCACCTACCTCGAGGCCGCGTCGTTCGGTCCCGCGTGGTTGCCGCCGCGGTTGGCCGCGGACGGCCGCGCGCCGGCGCCGCTCGGCGAGCAGCGCGTGATCTTTGCGTCGAACTACGGCGATCCGCGCGGGCGCGAGTTCGATCTGTGGGCCATCGATGTCGCCGGCACGCGTCTGGAACGGATCACGACGGCGCCGGCCTTCGACGGGTTTCCGCTGTTCTCGCCCGACGGCAAGCGGCTGGCGTTTGCGTCGAACCGCGCGACGCTGCCGGGCCAGCACGACACCAACGTCTTTCTCGCCGACTGGAACGACGGGCCGGTGCAGCCGGCCGCCGAGCTCGGCGCCGATCGCGTGCTCGCCGACATCCGCTGGCTCGCCGATCCAGCGCGCGAGGGGCGCGGCGTCGGCACCGCCGGCCTCGACGCGGCGGGCGCCTACGTCGAAGAACGGTTTCGCGCGCTCGGTCTGGCTCCCGCCGGCGCGGCGGGCGGCTACCGCCAGCCGTTCGACGTGCGCACCGGCGTCACCGCCGAGCCCGCGACCACGCTGCGCGTGAACGGCGCCGAGATCCCGCGCGCGTGGTTCCAGCCGGCGGGCTTCTCGGCCAGCGGCAAGGCGTCGGGGACGCTGGTGCTCGCCGGTTACGGCCTGCGCGATCCGGCGCATCACATCGACGACTACGCCGCCCTCGACGTGAAGGGCAAGATCGTCGTGGTCCGCCGCTTCGCGCCCGATCATCCGGCGTACGCGACCCCGGAGCGCCAGCGGGCCGCAGGCGATCTGCGGCAAAAAGCCTGGCTGGCGCGCGAGCGCGGGGCGCGCGCGCTGCTGGTCGTCGATTGGCCGGCATCCGCGAAGGCCGCGACGGTGAAATCCGAGACGGCCAGATCCGAGACGGCGACCGGCGCGGCGGCGCCGGCCGGCAGCGACGAAGCGCCGCTGCCGGCGCCGCGCGCCGAAGGGCAGGGTGACGCCGGCATTCCGGTGTTCCTGGTCAAGCGCGCCGCGCTGGAGCCGGTGTTCGCCGCGCTCGAGAATCGAAAGCCCGTCACCGCCGATCTCGAGGTCGCGCTCCGCTTCACGACGCGGCCCGCGTTCAACGTCGTCGGGCGGCTGCGCGCGACCGGCGCGGCGCGCGCGGCCGGCGCGGTGCTGGTCGGCGCGCACTACGATCACCTGGGGCTCGGCGATCACAACTCACTGGCGCCCGACAGCCACGCGCCGCACCTGGGCGCCGACGACAACGCGTCGGGGACGGCGGCGCTGCTCGAGGTCGCACGCACGCTGGCCGCGCGCGCGTCGCAGCTCACGCGCGACGTGGTCTTCGTCGCGTTCTCCGGCGAGGAGGAGGGCGATCTCGGATCGACCCACTTCACGCGCACGCCGCCGCCGGGCCTGGCGATCGGCGACCTGCGCGCGATGATCAACCTCGACATGGTCGGCCGCCTGCGCGAAAACCGCGCGACGATCCTGGGCGCGTCGTCGGCGGCGGAGTGGCCCGCGCTGATCGCTGAAGCGTGCGAGGCGGCGCATATCGAGTGCGCGCTGTCGGCGACCGGCGGCTTCGGTCCCAGCGACCAGATGCCTTTCTACGCGGCCGGCGTGCCGGTGGCGCACTTCTTCACCGGATCGCACGGCGACTATCACAAACCGTCGGACATCGCGGGCCGCATCAACGCCGCGGGCGCCGCTCAGATCGGTGTCGCCGTCGCGGCGCTGGCGACGGAGGTGGCGGCGCGCGCCGAGGCGCTGACGCTGCAGCGGCTGCCGTCGCCGCCCGCAGAAGGCGACGCGCGCAGCTTCAACGCGTCGCTGGGGACGATCCCCGACTACGCGGGGCCGCCCGCGGGAACGCGCGGCGTGCTCCTCGCGGGTGTGCGCCCGGGCGGGGCGGCCGAGAAGGCGGGCCTGCGCCGCGGCGACCTGCTGGTCAAGCTGGGCACGCACGACATCGGCAGCGTCGAGGACTTGATGTACGCGCTCAACGCGAGCAAGCCAGGCGAGACGGTGGCGGCGCGCATCGTTCGCGACGGGCGCGAGCTGCGTATCGACGTGACGTTTCAGCAGGGCCACCGCTGACCGCGAAGGGGCCCTCGCCGTCGGCGTACGAGCGGGGTGCGATCAGTTGAAGCAGCCGGCCTGACCAACCGCCGCGCAGTTGGGATCCGTCTGCGCCGCCGAGATCGACGCCTGCGTACAGGTCATCTGCGCGGTCATGATGGTGCGGACGCAGGCCTCGAACGTCGAGACCGGGACGGCGCAATCCGGGAAGCTGCTCACGCAGTCTGCCTCGCTGGGCGGCGCGGTGATCACCGCCATCGAGCAGCTGGAGGTGCTGCCGTAGCCGCCGGCGAGCCCCGCGAACCAGTTGCACAGGTTCATCTTGTCGGTGGCGTCGACGGCCGAGACCTGCTTCGTGCCGTCGACCGATGGGTTGCCGTCGCTGCTGCTGCTGCCGCCGCAGCCGGCGACGAGGGCGATCGCCGCCGCGCCGAAGATCTTCGCGATCCGTGTCATGTCGTTTCTCCGCTCGCTGAGCCGAATTGAGGCGTTGTGGTCGCGGCGTCCGCACGGGCGCCGACGCGACTCTCGGCAGATCGCGCGCGGGACTTTACGTGGCAGCGGCCTGAACCAGCCGGACGACCGTGACGACGCGGGAACCTACGGCGCCGAGGCGGCGGCGGTCTTCACCTCGAGCCCGGCGACCAGCGCTCGCGCCTCGACGATGTTGTCCTCGATCGAGCAATAGGTCCAGCCACCGTAACGGCCGATGGAGTGGACGCCGTGCGCGCGCAGCTCGCCGGCCAGGCGCCGGTGCTCGGCGATCGAACGCTGCGTGATGTGGACGTAGGCGGGGTTCATGACCACCGAGTGGTGGGCGACCAGGCGGTGCCCGCTGGTGACGCCGGCGCGCTCGAGATCCGCGAGCACGCGCGGCAGCACCGCGTCGGCGTCGACGTCGGCGCCGGCTGGAAACCCGATCTCGACGTAGGCGCTCAGCCGATCGCTGTCGAAGATGTTGTCGTAGAAACCGACGCGGTAAAAGACGGTGCCGCGATCCGGGTAGTAGATCCAGTGCACGTCGCGCGGACCCTTGCGATCGAAGCCGAGGTTGAACACCAGTACCTTGTTCCAGGTGAAGAGCGACGGATCGTGCGGCAGGCCGGAGAGCTGCGCGAGGCGGTAGAACGGCGCCGACGAGACCAGCCGCTCGAAACGGATCTCCCGTCGCGGCGTGCGGGCGACCCTGCGCTCGACGTCGAGCCCGATGAGCGGTTCGCCGACGGCGATGGCGCCGGCACGCACCGCGCTCGCCAGCGCGCGCACGTACTCGAATGCGCCGCCCTCGGGGTAGGTGAACGTCGAGTTGTAGCTGCGGTTGTCGGCGACCTTCATGTTGCGGATGATGTCGGCCAGGTCGGCGTGCGGAAAGAACCGCCCCATGGCGTCGCGGTCGAGGGTGGCGAGATCGCAGGCGTACAGCTTCTCGTTGTACGGGATCAGAAACTTCTCGGCGATCGAACGGCCGAAGCGCGCGTAGAGCATCTCTTTGAAGTTGGTCTCGACAGGCGCCGGCGCGCCGCCCGCCTGCGGCGTGCGCGCGAAGTAGAGATCGTGCAAGCAATCGATGAACTCGGCGTGCGGCAGCTGGTGGATGTTTTTCTGGAACGGGAAGTCGATCTGCCGGCCGCCGTAAGCGACGAATGACTTCTTCTCGACGGCGCGGATCTTCTGGCCGGGCATGCGCGCGCGTAGCCAGGCTTCGATCTCCGGGTGCTTGAAGTGAAAGAAGTGGCCCGAGTAGTCCCAGACGAAGCCGTCGCGGTG
>CAZNCQ010000417.1:0-5452 GCA_964571275.1 uncultured Myxococcales bacterium | reverse complement strand
TACGTCGTCGAGCACGACGCGAAGGCCGAGGGCATCGCCCGCACCGACGCGCACACGAAGCTGCGCAACGCGCGCTCGCGGCCGATCATGGACCGCCTGCATGCTTGGCTCGAAGAGCGAAAGGACCAGTACGCGCCGAAGAGCCCCATGGCCAGCGCCGTCAGGTACGCCCTCAATAGCTGGGAAGAGCTGACCCGCTTTCTCGACGACGCCCGGATCCCGCCCGACAACAACCGGAGCGAATCCGCGCTTCGTGTCGTGGCTCTCGGGCGAAAAAACTTCATGTTTGTCGGACATGAAGAAGCTGGCGACAACATCGCCGGCCTCTACTCCCTCACCGCCACTTGCGAGGCGAACGGCGTCGAGCCCATCGCGTATCTGACTGATGTCCTCGGCCGCATCGGAACTCACCCCGCCGCCGCGCTCGACGAATTGCTGCCCCACAAGTGGCGCCCGTCGGGCTGACGGCGGCCTCTGCCTCACGCTACCTGAGTAACCCGGAGCCGGGCTGCCGTCACGACGTCGTCGGTCGGACGGTTACGGAGGGACAGCGGGCTGACCGCGAAGGAGTTCGCTGTCGAGACCGGGATCAACGCCGGGACGCTTCAGTTCTGGAGCTACAAGCTGCGAAAGGCGGAGCCGGCATCGACGCGCCGGCGCGCGAGGGGGACGCCGGCGCCGCTCGTGTCGTCGATCGTGGAGGTCCGGCCGGCGACTGCGTCGGAGGATCTCCGTTTCGAGATCGAGCTGGGCAACCGCCGCCGTTTACGTGTACCGAGTGTGTTCGATCCGTCGGCGCTGAAGGCGGTACTCGCGATCCTGGAAGCGACGGCGTGATTCCGCAGGGCGTGCGTGTCTTCCTCTGCGTCGAGCCGGTCGACATGCGGCTCGGATCGGCTCGCGCAGCTCGCGCGAGAGCGCGTGGGCCGCGACCCGGTCGACGGTGGTGCCGTCTTCGTCTTCGGTGGGCGAGCAGCATCGCGGCTGAAGAGCTTGTGGTTCGATCGGAATGGGCTGTGCCTTCTGTACAAGCGCTTTCATCAGGCGCGATTCGAGCTACCTGTGGCGGCGAGCGGTCAGCGCATGTTGCACATCGACGCCGCAGCACTGGCCGCGCTGCTCGCCGGAGTCGCGCACGCGCCGCGCTCGCGCGCAGAAAGGAAGGCGCAGCGTCACTGATTGCTTGACAGATCGATCTCGCGCCGGCATTGGTGGTCGTCGTGAGCGACGGCGCAATCCTCGAGCGCGTCGCTGCGCTGCAAGCGCAGGTCGCGGCGCTGTCGGAGGAGCGCGACGAATATCGCAAGCTGGTGCTGCACCTCCGCGAAGAGGTCGAGCGACTCAAGCGCGGCCTGATCGGGCAGAAGACGGAGCGCCTGCCGAAGGACGACGCGCAGCTCTCGCTGCTCATGCTGGGCCTCGCGCTTGGCGGTGATATGGACGCGCCCGCGCTCGCGCCGCCGCCCGTCGAGCAGATCGTAGCCGAGCACACGCGCGCCAAGCCGGTGCGCAAGCCGTTGCCGCCGAATCTACCGCGCGAGGAGATCGAGATCGTCCCGCCCGAAGTCGAGCGCGACCCGGATGCCTTCGAGCTGATCGGGTCGGAGACCCGCGAGGTCCTGGAACGGCGGCCCTCGTGCACCATCACGGTGGCGCTGATCTACAAGAAGTACGTCCGCAAGGACCGGAAGCGCGGCGAAGCGACGCAGGTCCTCGCGCCCGAGGCCGTGGACATGCCCATCGAGCACGGTATCGCCGGGCCGGGGATGCTCGCCGACACGATCGTCCGTCGCTGGCAGGACCACCAGCCGCTCAATCGACTCGAGGGGATCTACGCCCGCGAAGGATTGCAGGTCGCGAAGTCGACGCTGTGCGGGTGGCACGACAAGGTGGCCGAGCTCGTGCAGCCGCTCGTCGAGGCGATGCGCGCCGACGCTTTCACGCAGCCCTATCTGTGCGTCGATGCTACGGGCGTCCTCGTGCTGGCCAAGGAACGCTGCCGGGCGGGGTATTTCTGGGTCACCGTTGCGCCGGACAAGCACGTGCTCTTCGCCTACTCCAAGCGGCACGACAGCGCGGCCGTCGACGAGCTCCTGGCCGGCTACGCCGGCTACCTCGTCGCCGACGCGCACGCGGTGTACGACCACCTTTACCGGAATGGGACCGTCATCGAGGTCGGGTGCTGGGCACACGCCCGCCGTTATTTCTTCAAGGCCCTCGAGTCGGACCCCGAGCGCGCGAAGACCGCGCTCGCGTGGATCGGCGCCCTCTTCGCACTCGAGCGCTCGATGGCGAGCACGCCGGCGAAGAGGCGCCGCGAGATCCGGCAGACACGGGCGGCCCCAATCGTCGAGGCATTCTTCGAGTGGTGCGATCAGGAAGCCGGGCGTGTGCTCGACGAGTCCCCTATGGCGCAGGGATTCGGGTACGCGCGAAACCAGCGCGTCGCCCTTCGCCGCTTCCTCGACGACGGACGCCTGCCCATGCTCAACAACATCTCCGAGCTGAACCTGCGCCGGGAGGTGATCGGGCGGAAGAACTGGCTCTTCGTCGGCAGCGACGACGGAGGAGCGGTCAACGCCGCCTTCGTGTCGCTCCTGGCCAGCTGCAGCCTGCACAAAATCGAACCGTTCACGTACATGCGCGATCTCCTCTGCCTGCTCCCGCGCTGGCCCAGCCACCGCGTCCTCGAGCTCGCTCCCGCCTACTGGCGCCAGACCCTCGAGAAACGCCAGCATCAGGAGGCCCTGGACGCCAACGTTCTCCGTCGCGTCGTCCTCGGACTTTCGGGCGGTGCCACGCATCGGCGACCAGAGCGACCCGATCCGCGCGCTGCCGTCAGCGACGCGTGAGACCGAAGGCCTACACGCTTTGATGGCAGCAAGGCGGGCGGCGCCCGATCGACGCGCAGGACAATTTGATAGGATGGTCTGGAGCCATGAACACGCGATTCCGTTTCACGGTAGGGAGCGAACCCGATTACGAGGACCTGGTCGGTGACCTCTATTTCGATGACGTAATCGTTTGCGTTCTCACCCAGGAGGGTGGTTTCAGCTCGATGCAGGTGGAACTCCATCCAAATCCGAAAGACGGAGCGTGGAAGTTTTCGCTCGCCGACTTCGAAGAAGCACTAGCGGCTCTGAAGAACCGAATGTGGGAACTACGCCGCACAGAGTAGGCGACGAAGGCAGGGACGGCGCTCGGCCTGACCGGCAGTACACCGCACCGCCCACCAGAACTACCCCGCCAGGCCGCTGCTGTCTGCGACGGGTAGGACCGAACGGATACAATAGATGTTGGCAGGCCCCATGTGGTTCCTGGCGACCCACAAATCCGCTCGCGACAGGCTGGTCAGGCGTCCCTTCTCGTCCTTGATTTTCACGGCGCGGAGCTCGACCTTCTTGGGATCCCTAGTGTCGCCAACCGCCACCAAGAGCTGTTCGACCCTCCTTCCTTGGTAGGTCTCGTGGACAATCTCGACCAGCAAGGCGCCTCCTTCCTCGCCGACGATCTTTTGCGACAAAAACTTCGGCTGCCCGTTGGTCTGTGTCAGCTTGTACTCTGCCCACTGCCCAACGGCGGGGGCGATGGACTCGACCGCATCCGATGCCGGAACCGAGATAGTGCTCGTCTGGGCACGAAGTCCGGCAATACGAGTGTCGATGTCTGCCTTGGCTGCGGGATCGACCGACGTCCCACAACCGGCAAGCAACATGGCAGCTGCCATAAAAGTTAGGCCGAGGCGTGGCGTCATTGTCGATTTCCCTCTTGGGGTTCTGGAGCCCCGGCTCCTCGAACCCCACCTGGCGGTTTATCAGCTTCGCCCACGATGACTCTTGGCTGCAAGCGCGACGCCAGAATAACCAGCGCCACGTGATGGCCGTGGTCTGTTCCTACCTGCAGCACGCCCCTACGCCGCATGCCGGCGCAGATACTCGATGCTCCCCGGCAAGTCGCGGATCAGCCGCAGGACCATTTCCATCGCCTGTGTTTGGACGTTCCTGCCCGACTCCCAGCGCGAGATCGTGTTGGCGCCCAGGCGCAGAAGGTTCGCCAGCTCGCTCTGCGTAAGGCGGAACCGCTCGCGGATGGCGCGGATCTCGTCCGCCGACAGCAGGCCGTGCTTCTTGCGATAGATCGCGATCGCGTCCTCCTGCAGACGCCGCGAGTCGGAGAAACGCAGCACGACTTCATCGCATTTCGGGCAGCGGAGGTGCAACGCGGAGGGCACCGACACTTCCTCCCCGTTCACGGGCAGCTTCAGCGCCGAACGACGCTCGGCCATCATCGTCCCGCATCGCGGGCAGGCGTCAGCCGATGGCGCGCGGCCGGTTCCACGGCCAGGGGTCTGCCGATTACGACGGCTCTTCATAAGCTTCGCCTTCGTCTTCGCCTTCGTCTTCATGGAACGAGACCACCAAGCACTCCGCCCTGAGGACCACCTTCAGGTAGACGACGGTCCGCCACGGCCCGCTTGAAGACATACATCCACTCGCCGGTGTGCTCGGACTGGAGCCGTCCGGCGAAGTCGTCCGCCGCCAGGGTGGCCAGCACGTCGCAGGCGTCCTGGATGTCGAGCCCGGCAGCGAGCGCCGCCAGCTCGCGCTGGGCCTTCAGCGTAAGCCGCACCTGACCTCGGCCGGCCAGGGCGTGGATTCGCCTCAGCAACCGCGGCAGCCAGCGAGGTATAGGACCTGATCCGAGGCGAAGTCACTGTTTGATGAATTTTGCATATGGTGAATAGGCTCCGTCAAGGTCGACCGGTCGGCCGCTCGAGGAACGCCCTCAAGTCTTCGGGCCGGATGCGGATCGAGTTGACGATCCGGGCGTGTGGCAGTTCGCCACGTTCGCAGAGGCGATAGACCGTCGCGGCGCAGACCCCCAGGCGGCCGGTCAGCTCGCGCCGTTGGCGAGGCGCCTCCTCGAGTTGGTGGCCGCGGCCGAGGTCGTCCAGGCGGACGAGACATCTCTGAAGATGCAAAGCCCAACAAGCGCGGCTTCGTCTGGACCTTCCTCGCAGAGAAGCTCGTCGCCTATGTCTTCTCCGGCAGCAGAAGCGGCGAGACGCCGTCGACGGTGCTGGGGGCGAGCGCCGGAACGCTCGTGGTCGACATGTACACCGGGTACAACGAGGTCACGAGTACGGGCGGACGCACCCGCGCTGCCTATCTCGCGCATGCACGGCGCCGCTTCTTCGACGCCCTGTCGTACGCGCCCGAGGCTCGGATCCCGCTCGAGCTGATCCGCGACGTTTACGTCGTCGAGCACGACGCGAAGGCCGAGGGCATCGCCCGCACCGACGCGCACACGAAGCTGCGCAACGCGCGCTCGCGGCCGATCATGGACCGCCTGCATGCTTGGCTCGAAGAGCGAAAGGACCAGTACGCGCCGAAGAGCCCCATGGCCAGCGCCGTCAGGTACGCCCTCAATAGCTGGGAAGAGCTGACCCGCT
>CAZNCQ010000416.1:0-5489 GCA_964571275.1 uncultured Myxococcales bacterium | reverse complement strand
ACCGGCCGCCTGCTGCGTCCGCTCGCGCTCACCAAGACGCTGGTCATCGCGGCCGCCGCGCTGGTGACGCTGACGCTAGCGCCGGCGCTGCGCGCGCAGCTGCTGCGCGGGCGGGTGATCCCCGAGTTCGGCAATCCGCTCACGCGCGGGCTGGTGCGCGTCTACCGGCCGTTCGTGCACTTCGCGCTCAGCCGGCCGGCGCTGACGCTGGCGACGGCGGGGCTGGCGCTGATCTCGTGTTTGCCCATCGTCTCGCGCATCGGCGCCGAGTTCCTGCCGCGCGTCGAGGAGGGGGACTTGCTCTACATGCCGACGACGCTGCCGGGCGTGTCGCCTGAGGAGGCGTCGCAGCAGCTGTTCTGGCAGGACCGCGCCATGAGCCAGTTCGGCGAGGTCGCGTCGGTGTTCGGCAAGGTCGGCCGCGCCGAGACCGGCACCGACCCGGCGCCGTACGCGATGGCGGAGACCACGATCCGGCTGCGGCCGCGGTCCGAGTGGCCCAAGGTCGGGCGCGTGCGCTGGTACTCGAGCTGGGCGCCGGAGCCCGTGCGTCGGATCCTGCGGCACGTGTGGCCCGACCTGACGCCGCGCACGACGGCCGAGCTCATCGAGGAGCTGGACAAGGCGGTGCGCCTGCCCGGCTGGACCGCGGCGTGGACCGCGCCGGCGCGCGCGCGCATGGACATGATGGCGACGGGCGTACGCACGCCGATCGGGATCCGGATCGTGTCGCCGGATCCGCAGCGCCTGGACGTCGTCGGCACCGCGCTGCGCGCGCTGGTCGAGCGCATCCCCGGGACGCGCAGCGCGGTTTTCGAATCGCTGGGCGGCGAGACCTGGGTCAATTTCGACGCCGACGCCGGGGCGATGCGCCGCCTGGGTGTCGAGCCTGCCGACGCGCATGAGGTGACCGAGCTGCTGACCACAGGCGGCGCGATCGGCGAGATCGAGCACGAGGGACGCCGCCTGCGCGTGCGCGTCGCGCCCGACGTGCCGGACGTCTCGGCGCGCGGCGCGGCCGACGTCCTGCGCGATGCGACGGTACGATCGTCGGCCGCCGCGGGTGGGCCGCCGAGTCAGCCGGTGCCGCTGGCGCTGCTGGGCAAGCCGTCTTATGTACGTCGGCCAGCGGCGTTGCGCACGGAGAAGGGCGAGCTGTGCGCTTACGTCTACGTCGATCTCGCCAACGGCGTCGACATCCAGGGCTACGTCGAGCGCGCGCGGCGCGACGTCAACGCCGCCATCGCCACTGGCCAGCTCCCGCTGCACGGCGAACGCATCGAGTGGACCGGACAATACGAGCTGCTGGTCTCGGGGCAGCGCCGGCTGTTCTGGATCGTACCCATCGTCGCCTTGTCGATGCTGGGCCTGCTCTTCCTGCAGTTTCGCAGCCTGACCGAGGCGCTGCTGGTGCTGGTCTCGGTGCCGTTCGCGCTGGTCGGCAGCTTCTGGACGCTCTACCTGCTCGGCTATCCGATGTCGGCGCCGGTCTGGGTCGGCCTGCTGTCGGTGGTCGGCCTGGCGATGCAGACCGGCGTGGTCATGGTGGTCTACATCGACGAAGCGTTCCACCGGCGCGTGCGCGCGGGAAAGATCCGGAGCCGCGACGACATCGTCGAGGCGCACGCCGAGGGAACGGTGCGCCGCCTGCGTCCCAAGATCATGACCATCACCACGATGCTCGCGGCGTTGCTGCCGTTGCTGTGGGCCGAGGGAGCGGGCGCCGAGATCATGCGGCGCGTGGCGGCGCCGATGATCGGAGGCCTGGCGACCAGCGCGTTCCTGACGCTGGAGGTGTTGCCGGTGCTGTACACGATCTGGCGCACGAGCCAGCTGCGCCGCGCGCAACGCCTGGGCGTGCCAGTCGAGATGGTCGTCGGCGAGGCGCCGTCTTGGGCCCGGCGATGAGGACACTGCAAGGGCGATGGCGCGACTGAGCCCGATCACATTGACCCTGGCGGCGATCATGATCGCCGTCCTCGGCGGGACGATCTTCTTGTTGGTGCACTCGCGGCAATCGCGGCCCGCGCCGGAAGAGGTGGAGACCGCCGCCGAGCCGGCGCCGCCCGCACCAGCGCCACGCGCGCCGGAGATCGCGCCGCCGCCACCCACGCCAGCGCCGCCGCCCGCCGCGCCGGCGGAAGCGGTGGCGGAAGCGCCGCCCGAGATCGACGCCCAGGCGCCCGGCGACGAGACGCCGCCGCCCGCGCCGAGCCGGCGGGCGCTGCTGGTCGTCAACCACAACCGGCGAACGCAGGAAGCCGACGAGAGCGTGTTCTCGACCCTGGCGCTGCCGGACTCGACTCGCGCATCGATCCGGCAGATCAACGACGACTACCGGCGACGGACCGAGGCTGGCGCCGACGCGGGCACGACGCTCGGCGCGGCCGACGCGGCGGCGGCGCTCAAGGCGCGCCAGGACGCGCTGACCTCGCTGCTCGGCACCGACTCGGCGAAGTCATTCGACGCCGAGGAGCGCATGGCGGTCCTGCGCCTGCGCGGCAAGTACCGCTACGAGTGGGGGCGCCAGCTGCGGCAGTAGCCTCGAGCAAGCTCCGCGGTGCGCTGCGAAACGGTGGCACGGTATAGTAGCGATCCGCCGGGTGCGGCGTACATAGTGGAAGCGTCGCGCATGCGTCCCCGAGCCCGCCCTCGCCCGTTGATCGTCGTCCATGGCGGCGCCGGCGATCGCGCGCCCGATGGCCCCGGCGAGGACGCCGCGCGCGCCGGGTGTGACGTGGCCGCGCGCGCCGGGTTTGCGGTCCTCGCGGCGGGTGGATCGGCGCTCGACGCCGTCCTGGCCGCCGTCCGCATTCTCGAGGACGATCCGCTCTTCAACGCCGGGCGCGGCTCGTGCCTCACCCGCGCCGGCACCGTCGAGATGGACGCATCGATCATGAACGGTGATGGCCTGCGCGCCGGCGCGGTCGCCGCCGTGGATCGCGTCCGCAACCCGATCGAGCTCGCGCGCGCCGTGCTCGACGACGGCGAGCACATCCTCTTGGTCGGCGCGGGCGCGCTCGCCTTCGCGCGCGAGCGCGGCCTCCCGCGCGTCGCGCGCGGCTACCACATCACGCCGGCGGCGCGCGCCGACCTCGCGCGCGTGCTCGCGCGACGGCGCGCCGTCGATCAAACTCGGGCGCGGCGCACCCTCGATCCCGCGCGCGTGCAAGGCGGCGGGACCGTCGGCGCGGTCGCGCGCGACGCCGCCGGCCACGTCGCCGCCGCCACCTCGACGGGCGGCATGGTTGGCAAACGCCCCGGACGCGTCGGTGATTCGCCGCTGCCAGGAGCCGGAACTTACGCCGACGATCGCGCGGGCGCTGCTTCCGCCACTGGCCACGGCGAGCGCATCATCCAGGTCGCGCTCAGCAAGACCGCGATCGATCTGCTCGCCGCCGGCGTGGCGCCCCCGGCGGCCGCGCGTCGCGCGATCGCGATATTGGGCGCACGCACCGGCGGCCGCGCCGGCTTGATTCTGGTTGGACGCAGCGGCGGCCCGGGCGTCGCCTTCAACACCCGCTCGATGCGCTGGGCGGCGTGCTCGTAGCCTCGCCTGCGTCTACACCTGCCTCGACACCTACGTCGACATCGACATCGCCGCGCCGATCGACGACGGCACGCGCAGCGATTCGCGCGGGCGGCCCGCCTGCATCAGGCCGGCTTGCGTCGTGTTCATCTCCTGCGCCAGCGCCTCGAGATCGTCCTCGCTGAACACGCGGCGGACCTTGGGAAACAGGTCGGTCTCCTCGCGCTCGATGTGGCGCTCGACCTCGTCGCGCAGGACCGCGAGCTTGGCCTCGAAGATCGCGTCGCCGGGCAGGAGATCGAGCATGTCGCCGAGGATGCGCTTCATCGCCAGGTGCTCCTCGACCGACTCGAGCACGATCTCATCCGTGCCACTATTGCGGACCGCCGGGTAGAAGTGCCGCTCTTCGATCGCGGCATGGACCGCAAGCTTGTCGGCGAGGTGCCCGAACAGCTCAGCCCTTTCGCCGTCGTCGGCATCGTCGATCGCATCAAAGAGATCATCGATGTCTCGATGCTGTTCTTCCAGCATTTCGGTTGCGTCCATGGTTCTCTCCCGTCGGGGGCTACCCGCTGCTTTCCGAATCTAGTCACGTCAGCGCGCGCAGGGAGGGTCCGGGCATTCCGACGTGTCAGAAGGCGGCGCCGACGCCGACCACCGCACCGTCGATGCCATGTCCGGTATGGGCGCTCGGGGACACCGTCGGAGTCACGCTGTCGAGCATCCCCGTCGACGGCCGGCCCGCGCGCGGATGGTCGGGCTCCATTCCAGACGTGAGGTTCCACGCGAGGATCAGGCCGCCGGTGACGCCGGCGGCGAGCACGGCGGTGGTGGCGCGCTGGTCCGGGTGCTCTCCGGCCACCGCGATGTAGAGGCCACCCGCGAGGATGCCGCCGGCCAGCCCGCCAAGATCCAGGAAGCGCACGCGAGCGATCGATGGCGAAACCGTCTTGCCGACGAGCACGCCGGCGACGGCGCCGACGTTGAGGCCGATCGCGCTCGCGAGCATGAAGTCGTCGTCGGAAGTCGGCGATTCCTTGACCGCGGACGCGGCGACGAGGCCTGAGACCAGACCGGTCCACAGTGCCGCCGAGCCCATGAACGACGCGCGGCCCGGCGTGGTTCCGTAGGCAGTCCCGAGCGTGCCGCCCAGGACTGCACCTGCCGTCGCCGTGCCCCAGAGCGCGGTCGCGACGGCGCGCGACGACCACTCGTCGCTGGCGGCGCTGCGCGCCTGGTTCCAGAGCGTCCAGGCCAGCCCTTCCTCGAAGCCGACCCACATCCCCGATATGATCGATTGCGCGACGCCGTAGCGCAGCGGTCGCGGATGATCGAGGAAATAGACCACGCCCGCCGCGGCGCCACCGAGCGCCAGCGCCGGAAGAATGGCGCCGGCCGCCGATGACGGTTCCGTCCAGGCATCCAGCGCGACCCCGGATCCCAGCCCGTAAAGCACCGCGCCGGTATAGAGGATGCCGAGCTCGTCGGCGGAGCGGCGGTCGATCAGCTCCGGCCGCGGATTGTCGCGCGCACCAGCGAGATCGGCGGCGCGCACCAACACGAAGCCGCCGCGCGCCCAGCGCTCGCAGATGTCGTGCTGCTCACGCGCGAGGTCGGCGCGCGCGGGACCGGGCGCGCCGGCAGAGAGCGCGCCGAACTGCGCGGCCGCTTCGGCGAAGCGGCCGGCGAGCATCGCGGCGCGCGCGGCCTCGTAGCGCCGCATCCAGGCGGTGTCGGCCTCCGACGAGGATGAGGACGAGGTCGAAGACGGCTCGATGGCGGGAGGAGGCGGCGACTCAGTCTGGAAGACGAGAACGAGTAGCTGCGCAAGGGTGGCAAGAGAGACCATGCGTCGCACCCAACGCAAGATCGCGGCCAGCGTGATCCAGCGCGCAGTTGCGCGCCGATCGCGGCGAGGCGTCGACAGGCCGACGCGGATCCGTCAACGATTCACCACTAG
>CAZNCQ010000415.1:0-5515 GCA_964571275.1 uncultured Myxococcales bacterium | reverse complement strand
TGATGGAGTCGGGCGAGCCGGTGGTCAAGGTGGCGCGCAACCTGCGCCGCGAGACGATCTCCGACGCCGTCAGCCAGATGTCGGACTCGATCCTCGCGCGCGTGGTCAAGTCGCGCAAGCCGCTCATCATCTCGGACGCGCTCAGCGACGCCGAGTTCAAGAACTCGCTGTCGGTGGTGAACTTGAAATTGACGTCCGTGATGTGCGTGCCGCTGCTCGAGCGCGGCAACATGCTGGGCGTGATCTACGTCGGCAACGACAACGTCGCCCAGCTGTTCGAGGAGTCGCACCTCGAGGTGCTCACGATCTTCGCCTCGCAGGCCTCGCTGCTGATCCGCAACGCGTTGCTGGTCAACGAGCTGCAGCTCGACAACCGATCGCTGCAGGAGCGGATCGAGCGCATTCGCTTTGGCGAGATCCTCGGCTCGTCCCCGCCGATGCAGGAGGTCTTTCGCAAGGTGCAGAAGGTCGCCGCCACCGACATCTCCGTGCTGATCACCGGCGAGACCGGCACCGGTAAAGAGCTCATCGCGCGCGAGTTGCACAACCGCTCGCCGCGCGTGAAGGGGCCGTTCGTCACCATCAACTGCGGCGCGATCCCCGAGAACCTGCTCGAGTCGGAGCTGTTCGGACACGTGCGCGGCGCGTTCACGGGCGCGGTCGCCAGCAAGGCCGGGCGCTTCCAGGCCGCCGATCGGGGCACGCTCTTCCTCGACGAGATCGGCGAGATGCCGCTGGCCTTGCAGGTGAAGATCCTGCGCGCCTTGCAGGAGCGCGTGGTCGTGCGCGTCGGCGACACCAACGCCGAACCCGTCGACATCCGCGTGCTGGCCGCGACCAATCGCGACCTCGAAGTGGAGATCAAGGCGGGGCGCTTTCGCGAGGATCTCTACTACCGCCTGAACGTCGTACACCTGCACCTGCCGCCGCTGCGTGATCGCGGCGACGACATCGTCGTGCTGGCGCGCTACATGGTCGGCCGCTACGCGCCCGAGTATGGCGGCAAGGTGCGCGGCCTCACGCCCAACGCGATCGCGGCGATCAAGCGCCACCGCTGGTCGGGCAACATCCGCGAGCTCGAGAACCGCATCAAGAAGGCGGTCGTGCTCTCCGACAAGGCCCTGCTCGGTCCCGAGGACCTGGACCTGACGCCCGATGACCTGCCGCCGATCCTGCCGCTGGCCGAAGCCAAGGAGCAGTTTCAGCGCGACTACATCAACGAGATCCTGCTGCTCAACAACGGCAACCGCACCAAGACCGCGCGCGATCTGGGCGTGGATCCGCGGACCATCTTCCGGCATCTCGAGAAGGAGGACGGCGGTGAGCTCCGCCCCGATGACGATGGCAAGCCCGAAGTGTCATGACGGCAAGGATCACGGCGCCCTCGCAATGACTGCACCGGCGCTGACACCAATGTCTCGGTCGCCGGCTGGCCGCTGGGGGTTGCCGTCGTGATCCCGCGCCGTTGCACCGTGGCACGACCCGTGCTTCACTTGCAGCAGACTATTTCTATCCTGAGCCTGAGCTTTTTCATGACTTTGTGTGCCGGTTGCGTTCTCCCCGTCGGGCCTCGATTCGAGGACCCGGCCCCCGTCGAGAACGTCCCTCCCTTCATCAAATCGACCATGCCGGTGCAAGGGTCGACGGTCACGGGGACCAGTAGCGCGCAGTTCAGCGTCACCTTCACCGACCTCAACGCCGACGCCCTCCACGTCCGCTGGGTCGGTGAATATCCGCCCTACACGTCGAGCAGTCATGTGTTGCAGTCCGACCAGGACTACCCGGTCCCCTTGAATCGCCAGCCGGTCGACACGCTCAACATGATCACCGTCAGCTGCGTGTTGAATCCGCTGGCGCTCACCAACCAGCACGCCATTGCGGTCTTCATCTCGGATCAGCCGTTCTGGACGGACCCATCCGATCCGGATGCGCCGACTGACCCGGAGCAGTTCCTGACGCAGAACACCGCCAAGTCAGTCACGGCGGAAGCCAACTGGCTGCTCAACCTGCCATGTCACTGACGGCGGCCTTGTCGCGCGCGCGCATCCTCGCGGCCTTCTTGCTCGGCCTGGCGGTGGCGGGCGGCTGCAAGCTCAACACCGTCGCGCCCGCCACCGGGTGCATCAGCGACAACCAGTGCGATCCCAGCGCCGCGTGCACCAACGGCGCCTGCATCCCGCGCGCGGCGCGCGGCACCTGGGCCATCGAGCTCTTGCCCACCAGCGACTCGTCGGCCGCGCAGACCGAGATCGCATCGGTGAGCTTCTCGGACCAGTCGCCCAACCTGCTCACCGCCGACTCCAAGACGACCATCACCGGCGATCTTCCAGAGGGCACGTCGCTGGCCGGCGACGCGCACGTGATCGCGAACGTGCAGACGCCCATCCCGGGTCACGACGATTTCCAGTTCGAGGCTGACTGGCTCACGCCCGCCGGCGCCGGCACCACGCCGCCGTTTTCGCTCACCGTCCCGGCGAGCACGATTGGCGCGAGCGTGACCTTTCGGATCATTCCGTTGCCGCCGCGCGACCAGGCACAGTCGCCGATGACGCTGCAGGGCAAGCTTGCGACCGCGAATCACCTGGTCCCCGACAACATGTCGTACTTCGTGAGCGGGCAGCTGGTGACGCCGGATCTGACCCTGTCGGGCGGCTTCCTGGCGCGTGCTCTTTCAGGCGGCCAGCTGGTCAGCAACGTCGGAACCGTCAAGATCACCGATGGGACGTTCCGCCTTCAGATCCCCAAGCAGGTCGCGCAAGCCGCCGCCGCGCCGTCGGGGCAACCCATCACGGTCGAGATCGCGCCGGCGGGCAGCCAGTACAGTACGCCTCGGTTCACGACGCCGCCGATTACACTGACCGCGGACGTCGACCTCGGAAACCTGAATCTGCCTGCGATCGGGTTCGCGACCCTCTTCCGCTTCCAGGTCGCCGGTCCCGACGGCAAGCCGGTCGTCGGAGCGATCGTCCGCGCGCGCACCATCATCGCCAGCGACGAGAGCGGAGCCTCCGATCTGGTACGCGACGGAACCACCGACGCGAACGGCAACGTCGATCTCGCGCTGCTCCCCGGCAGCAACGGGGGCACCCAGAGCTACGACGTCTCGGTGATCCCGCCCCCCAGCTCGGCATTCGGCATCGCCTGCGTCAACGCGGTCATGATCAGCGGCGGCCAGACCCCGGGCGCGACCGGCAATCCGCCAGTCGTGGCGCAGCTGTCGCTGCCGAACAAGGTCACGCTGTCGGGCACGATCATCAGCGCCGACGGTGTGGTCGTGCCGGGTGTGGCCATCGCGGCGACGCGCACCGCCGTCGACCCCACTACCAACTGCGCGAGCTCGATTGTCTCGCCGCCCGCGAACGCCAGCAGCAACCCGGACGGCACCTTTCAGCTGATGGTTGACCCGGGGACGTACCGCCTCGACTTCGATCCGCCGGCCGGGGCGGCGGTCCCGCGTCTGACCGAGAACGGCGTTGTCGTGACCACGACGGGCAACAACAGCACGCGGCCGATCCAGATGCTGGCCGGCGAGCTGGTGAAGGGCGTGGTTCAGGGCTCCGACGGCCAGCCGCTGCCGTCGGTCGACGTGCGGTTCTTCGAGGTCGACTGCAACGGCTCCGCCGCGTGCTATGGCACCATGCGGGTCGCGCCGATCCTGCGCGCCGAGACGCACACCGACACCGACGGCACCTTCCGCGCGGTCGTGCCGGTTCAGCTGCCGCCGCCCTGACCGCCACGTCCCCGCCTTTGATTTTTCGTCGCAAAGCCGAGATCATGGAGCCCCTGCCATGGCGTCCCCCACGCGTTTGATTCTCGGTCTGGTCCTGGTCGTCGCCGCGCTCGCCCACGGCTGCGGGCGAACCAGCCTCGACGACGGGTTCGGGACCGCCGATGGCAGCTCGAGCGTGGGAGGAAGCGGGACGGGCGGACAGGCCGGCGCCGGTCTGGGTGGCATGGTCGGGGGCGGCCAGGGCGGCATCGTCGCCGGGTCGATGGTGACCTGCGGGAGAAGCGCGTGCGTGGCCGGCCGGCAGTCCTGCTGCAATCGCATCGCGGGCGGACAGGCCATGCAATCCTGCATCGACGTCACCGACCCCACCGGCTGTCTCGACGGCGTGGTCCTCTGCAGCGGCGACATTCTGTGTCCCAAGGTCGCACCCAGCTGCTGCATCCAGGCGCTCGGCGTCGGATATTGCCAGCCCGCCGGCCTTGCTTGCATGCCGCTCCGCCCCTAGCCGCGCCGGATGTCGGCTCGGCGGCTCGACCAGACGATCGGCCCGGAAAATCCTAGACTTTTGTTGACAGCACCGCGGACGGCCCGTAGGTGTCCCGCGTTCCCCCGGCGCTCCGGCGGATTCGGCGAGCGGCGCTCCGCTCGCCCGTGAGGCCGCGCCGCCCGTCTCGCTGTCGGTCGCAGATGCCCATGCCCCATCCACTCCTTTGACTCCTTCCCCCCGTGCCCGCTGAGCCCGCCCAGACGCCGGGAGAGTTCCGCCCCTATCGGCGATTCGTCTCGCTGCTCATCCTGACGTTCGTGTCGCTGGGTAGTCTCTACCTGCTGATCTCCGTCGGTGTGACGATCTACCGCCGCCAGCATTCGGTCTCGACGGGGACGCCGGTCGGCACCGAGACGTCGGTCGCGGAGATCGAGAGCTGCTACGAGGAGCTGAACGACGTCGCCGACGGCCTCGAGAAGCACCTCGAGAACTTCCACCACCTGGTCGCGCACTACGACGCCGAGGAGGCGCAGCGGTGGGCCGAGGATCAGGCGTTCTGGCTCGGCCAGTGGCGCGCCGCCGGCAGCCGCTGCCGCTTCCAGGAACGGCGGGCTGGCCGATTGGCGAAAGAATGGGACCACCTGGCGGTGGTTCACGAAGAGCTCCGTGAGACCGAAGCCAGCTACACCAAGGAGCTGCTTCGTTTCGGACACGACCAGGCCCCCCAACTGGACCGCATTCGCAAGAGCCTGGACGAGATCGGCGCGCGCCTTTCGGGGGAGCAGCCGAAAACGCAGGATTCGCAAGATCGAGGAGACGCATCCCATGACCGAGAAGGTAATTGAGGTGAGTGGTGTGACCCCGCCGAGTGGCACGACGCTGGCCGGTACGACGACGATCGGCGCGCCCGCTGGCGCCAGCGATCCAACGTCGCCGCTGCCGCCGGCGCCGCTGGCTGCTGACCCGGGCGCTCCCGGGATCGGCGCGCCGGGATCGGTGGTGAAAGAAAAGGGACCGTCGTTCGCGGAGCTGGGGCTGCGCCCCGAGGTCCTGCGCGCGATCGAGGAGATGGGCTTCACCGAACCGATGCAGGTGCAAGCGAAGACGCTGCCGCTCGTCATGCAGGGGCGCGACCTCATGGTGCAGTCACGCACCGGCTCCGGCAAGACCGCCGCCTTCGGCATCCCGTTCGCGAATGGCATCGCCAACGCCGCCGACAAGTTCGTGCAGGCGCTGGTGCTGCTGCCGACGCGCGAGCTGGCGCTGCAGGTGGCGGCCGAGCTGGCGCGCATCGCCGC
>CAZNCQ010000414.1:0-5517 GCA_964571275.1 uncultured Myxococcales bacterium | reverse complement strand
GGGACCGTCGGCCGCGGGAGGGACCGTCGGCCGCGGGAGGGACCGTCGGCCGCGGACGGCGACGAGGACGAGGACGGGTGAATCGGCGACTACCGGCCCCAGCGGGAGCGGCGGAGCGACCCCGGCGTCACGTGCAAACGGCGGCGGAAGACGGCGCCCATGTACTCCTGGTGCCGAAAGCCGGCGCGCTCGGCGATCTCGGCGAGCGGCAAGTCGGTCTCCTGCAGCAGCTCGCGCGCGCGCGCCAGGCGCAGGCGCACGATCTCGTCGTGGACGCTGCGGCCCAGAAGCGCCCGGAATCGCCGCTGCAGCACGCTGCGCGACAAGGGCACGACGCGCACCACGTCCTCGACGTCGATGGGGCCGCAGCCCTGCTCGCGGATGAAGCGCAGCGCCTGCGCGACCTCGCGGTCCTCGATGGCCAGCGCGCCCGTCGACTTGCGCGCCTTGACCTCGCGCGGCGGCAGAAAGACCGGCTTTTTGGGTGCCGGCGCACCCTGCATGAGCTGGCTCAGCAGCTGCGCCGCCTCGTAGCCGACGCGGCGGTGATCGGGCCAGACGCTGGACAACGGCGGGTCGCTGACCTCGCACAGCGGGCCGTCGTTGTCGACGCCGATCACGCCCAGGTCGTCGGGGACGACCACGCCGGCGCTGCGGCAGGCTTCGAGCGTGTGCGGCCCCAGCTGGTCCGACGCGATCATCAGGCCCGCCGGCTTGGGCAGCGCCGCCAGCCACGCCACCAGGTCGCGCTCGCTGTCCTCCCAGCGCTCCTGGCGCGCGGTCTGGCGCGACATCGTGAACGTCAGGCAGGAACAGCCGGCGGCCTGCACACGGCGCGCGAAAGCGTCGCTGCGGCGGTGTGACCAGTTTTCTCCTTCGATACCGAAGAATCCGAAGCGGCGGAACCCGACGTCGAGCAGGTGCTCGGCCCCGAGACGCCCGATCGCCTCGTCGTCGACGTGCACCAGCGGGAACGGCAGCCCGTCGATGACGCCCAGCACGTCGACGGTCGGCACGCGCGCTGCCGCGATCGCGCGCGCCAGGCGCTGGTCCTGCACGCGTGCGATGATGCCGTCGCCTTTCCAGCGACGAAGCCAGCGCGGCACGGACTGCTCCAGCGAGCGCGGCTCATGCGCGATGGACCACGGCCCTTTCTCACGCACGAAGCGCGCGACGCCGCGGAGAATCTCGCGGCCCGGCGCCAGTGACGTCTCGACGATCAGGGCGACCCGCGGCCAAGGGGGCAACGACGACGGCAACGACGACATCGACGACGACATCGACGATGACACCGGGACCGAGGCAACGGCACGAACCGGCGGGCGGCGCACGAGGCCGCAGTATATGGCACGCCGTGCCGGCCGGATCTCTCCAAAAAAGACACAGATCCCTCCTTGGCTCGGGCAGCGAATCGGGCCAAAGTCCTGTCAGCGGATACCTGGACCCCTTTGGTCTTCGGGCGTCACTGCCCCGACGGAGTCTTGCCCCCTTCCCATGCACCAACCCCCAGGCAAGGGCAAAAGCAAAAGCAAGAGCAAGAGGGCGACCGCTCGTCTCGGCGCCGTCGTCGGTGGACTGCTGGCGATCGGTCTCGGTGGCGGCTGCGGCGACGACAAACCGGCGCTGACGCCGAACACCAACTGCACGCAGCTCGACGCGATCCCGCGCCGCTTGTGGCGCCTGTCGGCAATGCAGTACGGCAACGCGCTCAAGGATCTGCTGAACCTCGACGCCGCGCCCGTGCTCAGCAACAACGGCGGCACCGCGCAGTACGCCTTCTTCAGCGACGACGCCGCCAGCGTCGACGCGAACTTCCAGTTCAGCATCTTCCAGACCGTCGAGGCGACGATGGCGCAGATCGCGCCGCAGATTCCGCAGATGGCGGTGTGCAACGCCGGCGAGAATCAGGTGGCGTGCGCCACGCGCTTCGCGCAGTCGTTCGGCGCGCGCGCGTTCCGCCGGCCGCTGGGCGACGACGAGGTCGCGGCGCTGATGGGCCCCTTCAACGAAGGGGTGACCACCGACTTCAACACCGGCATCTCGCTCATGATCGAGGCCCTGCTGCAGTCGCCGTCTTTTCTCTTCAGAACCGAGCTCGGGCCGCCCGACGCCGTCGGCGGCGCTGACGCGACGACGCTGACGCCGTACGAGACCGCGAGCCAGCTGTCTTTTCTCTTCAAGGACTCGATCCCCGACGAGCCGCTGATGCAGGCGGCGGCAAACGGCAGCCTCGCGACCGATCAGGGCATCTCGCAGCAGGTCGACCGTTTGCTGGCGCTGCCCGACGTCAAATCCAACCTGAATCGAATCGTCGGCGAGTGGTTCAACATCCGCCAGGTCTTCAGCACGACCAAGGCCGACAGTTACTTCGCGGCGCTGTCGCCCGACCAAGCCTTCCAGCCCGACATCCAGGGTGACCTCTATGCCTCGGCGCAGTTGCTGATCGACAACGTGCTCTGGACCGGCTCGCGCCACATCACCGATCTCATCATCACGCCCAAGGTCTACGTCAACCAGCGGTTGGCGACGCTCTATGGCTTCCCGTTCACCGGCGATCCCGACGTCTTCACCCCGGTGACGCCACCCGACGCCAGCATCCGCGCCGGTCTGCTGACCTATCCCGACGTGCTCTGGGGGCTTTCGAACCCCACCAACACGTCGATCGTCAAGCGCGGGCGCTTCGTCCACGACGATATGATCTGCGAGGACCCGGCGCCGAGCCCGGGAAATCTTCTCAGCCAGCCCGACATCATCGCGTTGCTCGCGACGCTGCCGACGGAGATCGACAAGTCGGACTACCGCCTCTCGCACGATCCCTGTCGCTCCTGCCACTCGCTCATCGATCCGTACGCCCGCGTGCTCGAGAGCTTCGGCGCGGCCGGCGACTACCGCACCATCGCCGACGACGTGCCGGTCGATCCGACGGCCGACTTCACCAACACGCCGCTGGCGACGCCGTCGATCACCGGCGCGCCGGCGTTCGCGCACAAGGTGAACGACAAGAAGCTCTTCAGCCAGTGCGCGGTGCAGAAGATGTCGAGCTACGCGCTCGGGCGAATGATCCGTGTCAACCAGACCTGCCAGACGATGGATCTGCACGACCAGTTCGAGCAGACCGACGGATCGATCACCAGCCTGTTCAAGAAAGTCGCGACCGCCTCGTTCCTGCGGCCGCGCGCGGGGGGCACACCGTGATCTCTTACAAGATGGCGCGACGGTCTTTCCTGCGAAGCTGCGGCGGGTCGGCGGCGTTGCTGTTGCCGATGCTGCGCAGTATCGAGGCGCGTGCCGCCGGCGCGCCCGCGCCGCTGCGCTTCTTCGTGCTGCACCATCCGCTGGGCACGCAGATCGATCTCTGGCGTCCGACCGACGTCGGCGCGACGACCAGCAGCTACACGCTGCCGACCAACAGCGCGCCGTTCGCGCCGCTGCAGTCGCAGATGGTGATGATCGACGGTCTCAAGATCGTCACCGCCAACAACAAGGGCGGCACCGCGGGCCCCGAGACCCATGAGGGCGGCATGGTCGCGCTCATGACCGGCCAGCCGACGCTGGGGCAGGTCGGCCAGCAGGACCACGTCGCGGGCGGCGCCTCGATCGACCAGATCTTCCTGGCCAGGTCGCCGGTGCTGGGCGGGCCAAGCTCCGCCCGGCAGACGCCGTTCGGGTCGTTGCAGCTGGCGGCCGACATCCGCTCCGACCGCGACGAGGTCGCACCGCGCGTGCTGTCGTACCTCGATCCGATCCCGGGACAGACCGACCTCAACAAGGCGCGCCAGCCGCTCTACGCCGAGACGCAGCCGCTCAACGTCTTCACGCGCATCTTCGGAGGCGGCATGCCCAGCGCCGACGTCAAGCGCTTCATCGCGCAGAAGAAGAGCGTGCTCGACTTCATGCGGTCGGACCTGGCGCGGCTGCGCACGCTGGTGCCGGCGGCGGAGACGGTGAAGCTGGACGCGCAGGGCGAGGCGATCCGCCAGCTCGAGTCGAGCATCCAGGTGTCGCAGGGCGCGGCCGGGGGCGCGTGCCTCAAGCCCGACCAGCCGCCGTCGTTCGTCAACACGGGCATGGGCCCGACCGGCACGGCGGCGCCGCCGGGCGGCAGCCAGCTCTCCGGCCTCGACTACTACGTACCCAGCCTGGACAACGATCCCACGAACCCCGACGACCACCCGCACTGGAAGCTGGGGATGTTACAGCTCGACATGATCCGCACGGCGTTCGCGTGCGATCTGGTGCGGGTCGCGACGTTCATGTGGTCGGCGGGCACCAACTGGGTCGTGTTTCCCGGGACGTTCAACGGCCAGGCGCTCGCGGGCTCGCCTCAGTCATCGCCGCACCACCCGCCCAGCCACACCACGGACGTGAACACCATGGCCTGGCTGGCGCAGATCGACGCCTGGTACGCGATGCGCTCGTCGGAGGCGCTGCAGAAGTTCCAGGCGATGATGGACGTCGACGGCAACAGCCTGCTCGACAACACCGTGGTCGCGTACGTGTCCGAGGTCGGCCGCGCCTACGACCACGACCAGCGCAACATGCCGTTCCTGGTGTTCGGCGGCAAGAACACGAAGATTCAGGGGGGCCAGTTCTTGAAAATCAGCTCGGGGCCACAGCCTGGTCTCGACGGACCGGGTACCAACCGGCCCCTCAACGACGCGTGGCTGGCGATGGCGCCGATCTTCGGGATCAACGACATGGCCTCGCTGGGCAACGCGACCCAGTGGTCGGGGCCGCTGCCCGGCTTCGTCAACCCTTGAGCCGATATCTGGACTGCGACCCGGCGCCCACGCGCCGGGAGACTGATGGTACACATGGATCGCCGGAGGCGGGAGAGACGAGCGCCGGCCTGGGGCGTCCAGGCTTCTTACGTTCACGGAGGCACAATCACAATGCGAGTGACTGAGCATCGATGCGGCATCGCGGCGCTGGTGATCGCTCTCGGGGTCGCGGGATTCGCCGGTTGCAAGAAATCCAGTGAGACGCCGGGCGCGCCCAGCGGTGCCACGCCCGCGGCGAAGACCTACAAGTTCGCGTTCGTCACCAACAACTCGTCCGACTTCTGGAACATCGCCGAAAAGGGCGTGCACAAGGCGGAGAAGGATCTCGGCATCCAGGCGGTCGTGATGCGGCCGCTCAAGACCGAGGTCGGCGAGCAGCAGCGCTTCATCGAGGACATCCTGGTGCAGGGCTTCGACGGCATGGCGATCGCCCCGATCAGCCCCGATCCGATGACGCCGCTCATCGACAAGGTTGCCGAGAAGATGCCGGTCGTGTGCCACGACGGGGACGCGGCGAAGTCCAAGCGCAAGGTCTACGTCGGCACCAACAACGTCGAGGCCGGGCACGCCGCCGGCGAGGCGGCGATCAAGGCGCTCAAGGCGGCCGGCGTCACCAAGGGCAAGGTCGCGATCTTCGTCGGCCGCATCGAGATGCAGAACGCGATCGATCGCAAGCAGGGCGTCGACGAGACGCTGGGCAAGGTGCCGGGGATCGAGATCCTGCCGATCTTCCTCG
>CAZNCQ010000413.1:0-5525 GCA_964571275.1 uncultured Myxococcales bacterium | reverse complement strand
GCGCGATCGCCGACACGCTGCGCGCGCGCCTGCGCCTCGAGACCAGCGACGCCGATCTCGAGGGCTTCGACGTCGACGTCAAGAAGCTGCGCCGGGTCGTGCTGCTCGCGTGCGGCACGTCCTATCACGCCGGCCTCGTCGGCAAGTTCCTGATCGAGGGCGCGTCGCGCATCCCGTGCGAGGTCGATCTGGCCAGCGAGTTCCGCTACCGCGATCCGGTCGTCGGCCCCGACGATCTGATCATCGCGATCTCGCAGAGTGGCGAGACCGCCGACACGCTGGCGGCCGTGAAGGAGGCGCGCCAGCGCGGCTCGCAGGTGCTGGCGATCTGCAACGTCGTCGATTCGGCGATCCCGCGCGCGTCGCAGGGCGCGCTCTACACGCACGCCGGACCGGAGATCGGCGTGGCCTCGACCAAGTGCTTCACCGCGCAGCTCGCGGCGCTGGCGCTGGTGTCGATCTATCTCGGCCGCCGCACGGGCACGCTGGCCGCCGAGGCGGCGAAGTGGATGGTGCAGGAGCTGTCGGGTGTGCCGACGAAGATGAGCGAGGCGCTCGAATCGCTGGGCGACATGAGCGATCTAGCCGCGCAGTACAAGGACGCCAAGGACTTCCTGTTCCTCGGCCGCGGCACGAACTATCCGATCGCGCTCGAAGGCGCGCTCAAGTTGAAGGAGATCTCCTACATCCACGCCGAGGGCTACGCCGCCGGCGAGATGAAGCACGGGCCGATCGCGCTCGTCGACGACGGCGTGCCGGTGGTGGTGCTGGCGCCGCGCGGCCCGGGCTACGAAAAGGTGCTGTCGAACCTGGCGGAGGTGCGCGCGCGCAACGGCCACATCATCGCGGTGGCCACCAAGGGCGACAAGCAGATCGGCAGCCTGTGCGATCGCGTGCTCTTCGTGCCCGACGCGCCGCCGATCCTGCAGCCGTTCCTGACCGTGCTGCCGCTGCAGCTGATGAGCTACGCGATCGCGCTCGCCAAGGGCAACGACGTCGATCAGCCGCGCAACCTCGCCAAGAGCGTCACCGTAGAGTAGCTTCGGCGACCATGAGCTCATCCTGCCTGGTGACCGGCGGCGCCGGTTTCATTGGATCCTCGATCGTCCGCGCGCTGCTGGCTCGCGGCGACCGGGTCCGCGTGATCGACAACTTCTTCTCGGGCAAGCGCGAGAACCTGACCGAGGTCGCCGGCGACATCGAGCTCATCGAGGGCGACGTGCGCGTCGAGGCCGATCTGCAGCGCGCGCTCGCCGGCGTCGAGGTGGTGTTCCACCAGGCGGCGATCCCGTCGGTGCCACGCTCGCTGGTCGATCCGATCGCCAGCCACGAAGCGAACGCGACCGCGACGCTGAAGCTGCTGCACACGGCGAAGGCGGCCGGCGCGCGGCGCGTGGTGTACGCGGCGTCGTCGTCGGCGTACGGCGACACGCCGACGCTACCGAAGATCGAGACCATGCGCCCGGCACCGCTGTCGCCCTACGCGGTGTCGAAGCTGGCCGGCGAGCACTACTGCCAGGTGTTCGCGGGCGCGTACGGCCTCGAGACGGTCTGCCTGCGCTACTTCAACGTGTTCGGCCCGCGCCAGGACCCGAAGTCGGAGTACGCGGCGGTGATCCCGCGCTTCGTGACGGCAGGCCTGACGGGCAAGGGCGTCACGATCTACGGCGACGGCACGCAGTCGCGCGATTTCTGCTTCATCGAGAACACCGTCGAGGCAAACCTGGCGGCCGCCAGCGCGCCGGCGGCCGACGTGTCGGGGCGCGTGTTCAATGTCGCCTGCGGCGCGGCCACCAGCCTCAACGACGTGGTCAAGCAGCTGGGCGAGCTGCTCGGCAAGCGCATCGACATCACCTACTCTCCGGGGCGCGTCGGCGACGTGAAGCACTCGCTGGCCGACATCACCGAGGCACGCACGCGCCTCGGCTACCGCGCGGCAGTGACGTTCCCCGAGGGCCTGAAGCGCACGACCGCCTGGTACGCCGAGCGGCAAGGCGCCAAGTAGGGCTCTCCCCTAGGCGTCGAGCAAGACGACCGCGGCGACCGGCGCCGGCGCCACCTGGTTCAGCGCGCGGCGTAGATTCCGCGCCTCGGACCGCCCCTTGCGCGTCGCGATCACGATCGCGTCGGCGGTGTCCTGAATCAGGTTCACGTCGCCGCTGGCCAGCACCGGAGGTGCGTCGACGACGATGTAGTCGAACGCCGCACGAAAGCGCTTGATCGCCGTCGAGAACGTCACCGCGTCCAGCGACGCCGTCCCGGTGCCGGCGACGTCCTTGCCGCACATGCCGCAGAAGCGCGCCTCGAGCGCGATCACCGCCTGGCAATGCGGGCAGCAGCGCGGCTCGACGGCCAGCACGTAAAGCGGCGCCGAGCCGACCTGCACGACGACCCAGGGCTCCATCGGGCGCCCGCGGTGCCGCGCCAGCTGCAGCGCGAAACCCTTGGGCGGCTTGAACCCGAAGACCTCGGCGATCGCCGCGCGACGGAAGCTCGCCTCGATCAGCAGCACGCGATATTTGCCGAGCTCCGCGAACGCCAGCGCCAGGTTCGCCGCCAGCGTGGTCGTCCCCTCGCCGCGCACGGCGCTGGTGCACAGCACGGTGCGCGGGTCGCCGCGCTCGAGCAGCCGCTGGCGCAGCAGGCGAAAGCTCGACGCGGTCTCCGAGGCGCTCTGCTGCCAGAACACCAGCCGCTCGTCGAACGGCGGCGACGGCGCGAAACGCACGAACGCAATTCCCCCGTCCTCTTCCTGGGGGACGAGCGCCGTGGCGTCGCCGTTCGCGGCCCGACCCGAGTTGTTGCCCGAGTTGTTACCCACTTTTGCCTGTGAGCTTGGGGATCACGACCACGATTCCATCCTTGACGATCCGATTGATATCCCGGTCCCCGTAGAGCCGGTCGTCGAACGCCGCGAAGAGCACGATGGTCAGCAAAGATAACACTATCGAGGCCGCGAGCCCGGCCCCAGCGATCTTGAAACGCCCACCGGTGATGGGACGGACGGGACGGAACGGTGGGTCGATAACCACCAATCGCCCCCCCTGCCCTCCGCCAGCCAGGGTCGCCATCAAATCTGCCTGAAACTGCTTGCCCTGAAGCTGCGTCTGCCGCTCGCGCGCCTCGGCGAGCTCGCGGTTCAGACGCGTCCACTCGATGTCAGTCGTGACCGGTGAACCACCCTCGGGGGCAACCGGCTCGCGAACGACCGCTGCACGGCTCTTGACCGCGGAGATCTGCGCTCGGACCGCCGCCAGGGCATGTTTCAGCGCCGCAGTGCGCGCCGTGTCCTGGCCGTCGTCCTCGCCCGTCGCCGCGGTGGGCGGCGCGGCTTGCCCCGCGCGGTCAGCTTCCATCGCCGCCTCGGCGCGACGCAGCGCCCCTTCCGCGACCGCGACGTGTCGGATAGCCGCCTTCACATCGGGGTGCTCGTTGGTGTACATCGCCTGCTTCTCGGTCAAGGCGCGCTGCGCCTGCTGAAGCTCGGCGCGCGCCCGATCACGCGCCGCGACCAGCGGCGGAGCGTCGACCGGCCCCGTCCCCTGCGTCACGCGCACACCGGCGGCGGCCAGCGCCTCTTCGATCTGGGCAGCCTGCAGCTCCAGCTGCGCGACCTCGCCCGTCGACGCCGACGAACCGGGCTCCGTGCGCCCGCGGATCGAGCCGCCCGCCGACGCCGCCGTGCCCACCGCCTCGTGCGCGTAGACCGGGTGCGCGGCCAGGAATCCGGCGAGCGCGCTCTCCTTGATCTTGAGGTCGTCGTCCGCGTGCTTGCGCTCGGCCTCGAGGAAGTGCTTGGTCTCGTCGGCCTCGCGGATGCGGCGCTGCGAGTCCTCCTCGACGACGCCGTTGACCAGCAGCTCGAGGCCGCGCTGAGCCAGCTCGCGCCCCGGGGCGTCGAACGAGACCCGGTAGGCCATGTCCTCGCGGCTCGAGACCAGCACGTGCTTCTTCATCTCGTCGATCGCCTCGCCCATTCCGTGCCGCTCGGCGATCCGGCGATAGAGATTCAAGTCCTTGATGATCTTTTCGAAGCGCTGGCGCGACGTCAGCATGTCGCGCAGCCGCCCGCCGATCTCGCGCGGCGAGTCGCCGTCGACCGTCCCGACCGTCGACGTGCGCACGCCGTGGTCATACGCGACCACCGCCTCCGAGCGATAGAGGTGGTCGGTCGACAGCGTCCAGGCCACGGTGACGCCGAGGCCGATCACCAGCACGATGCCGCCGATCCACAAGGCGCGAAGAGCCCGCGGCGCCAGGGCAATCAGCGCCGAGAGGTACTCGCGGGGTGACGTCTCGTCGGTCATCTGGCTCGACTATACACGTCGTCCGGCTCCCCCGCCCTCCCCGAACGAGACCTCGGCCGGGAGCCTTGGAAACGTGCCGAGCAGCCCGAGGCCAGTCGGGGCCAGGTCATCTGCTTCCAGCACCCGAGGGTCGAAGGCTCCTGCGAGGAGAGCGGCGGCAACCAACATGACGAAGAGCATAGTCACGAAACCGGAGACGAGGGCCGTCGTGCGATTGATTGGCTCCGGTTTGCGCCCGGGGGTATCGATTTCGAAGCGCAGCGTCTGCCGATTGACCACCGCGCGCAGTGCCAGCTGCGCTGCGACGTCCGCCTCCTGCGCCGCGCGCCATCGCTCGCGCGCCGCCGCGATCGACTGCGCGGCGCCCGGCCCCGCGTTGCGAACCAGCTGCGCCAGCTCGGCTTGGCTCTGTTGCAAAGCGACGGCGGCGCCGGCGGCTTCGCGTTCGAGGTCGGCCTTCTGCCCGGCCACGGTCGACCCGATCATCAAATCCGCCAGCTCGTGGGCCATCGTCCACGCCGTGTCGGGGTCGCCCGCGTTGTACTCGATGCCGATACGCGCCGCGCGCGGTGGATCGTTGGGCCCGCGCTCCTCCAGAAACTCGTTGTCGGCGTAGATCACCTCCATGTTTTCGTCCAGGTGCGCGAGCGCCGCGATCGGGTCCTTGGCCAAGTCAGGAAATTCTCGAGCATGCCGCCGCATCAGGGTCTGGAGATTGGCCGCGGTGAACGCGACCTCGTCGATGTAGCCGCGCAACGCGCCGCCGTTCAACGCCGCACCCTTGGCACCGGAGCCGCCGTCGGAGACGCGCACGACGACCGTGACCTCGTAGTGCTCCCGCATGCGGCTCTGACGCCAGATCAGCGCGCCGCTCGCCGCCAGCGCCACCAGCCCCCAGATCGGCCCCGACGCGCGGGCGCGCCGCGCCAGGCGCTTCAGCGTCCTCCACATCATCGGGAGGATCGGACCCTCATCGTCGATCCAGGACGGTGGCGATGCCGCCCCCCTGGCGCCGACCCCCGAGACCTCGCGCGCCCGCTCCGTCGGCACGGGCCCCTCGCCCGGCGCCATCTTACTCGGTCAGCTCGAGACCGAGGAGCGCGACGTCGTCTCGCCCCGCCGTCGACGCGTCGCCGGCGTTGAGGATGCGGCGGTGGATCTCGGCCAGGTCGTGCGGCGCCTTGCGGAGCATGTCGACCAGCTGGCACTGCCCCATCG
>CAZNCQ010000412.1:0-5527 GCA_964571275.1 uncultured Myxococcales bacterium | reverse complement strand
CGAGGATCACGATGCGCCGCTTGCTCGCCAGCCCCTCGACCAGGTCGGGGATCCAGTCCTTGGTGATGAGGCCCAGGTTCAGCTTCGCGGCGACGTAGTAGCGCGTACCGAGCGCGGTCTCCTTGGCGGCGTAGGCGATCAGCACCGACCGCCCGTCGAACAGCTGGTGCAGGTGGCGGAAGTTGCCGGCCGAATCGCCCGACCAGGGCTGCAGCGACTTCCACTCGAGCCCGCGCACGTAGCTCTGCCAGCGGTCGAGCTCCTGCTTGCGCCGCCGCGGATCGGGCGGCGGTGACACCGAGCGGATCTTCAGGCTCTCGTCGAGGATCACGAACGACTCGATCGCCGGCGACAGCTCGACCTCGGGGATCGGCCGCGACAGCCGGTCCTCCCACTCGACCTCCTGAAAGAAGTCGTAGTCGACCGAGTCGATCCGATCCTGCACCTGGCTGATCAGGAGCTGCGCCAGCTGCTGGTTCCCCTCCATCAACGACGCCTTGCTGCGCACCGACGCGGCGACGGCGTAACGATATCCGTAGTAGGCAAGGGCGACCGCGGCGCTGATAATCGCTGGGAACACCAGCGCCAGAATCAGCGAGATGCGCGAGCTTTGCCGGAACATGCTTGGCCCGTAGCATTGCACAGGCCGGCGCGCCCCGACCATGGTCAAGATCGAACGACATTTCTTCGTGTGCGAGAACCAGCGCCCTGCGGCGGGCAAGCCGTCGTGCGCCGCTCGCGGCAGCGGCGAGATCCTGGCCGCGCTGCAGAAAGGCCTGGGCGCGCACCCCGAGATCTGGGGGCGCGTCGCCATCACGCCAAGCGGGTGCCTCGGCCCCTGCTTCGAAGGCCCGACGATCGTCGTCTATCCCGAGGGAACCTGGTACGTCGGTGTGCGTCGCGAGGACGTCGCCGAGATCGTCGAGAGCCACCTCGTCGGCGGCCGCGCCGTCGACCGCCTGGTCTATCGTCCCGAGGATTGAGACGGCGCGGGTGACGGCGGCGACGGGCGCACCCACTGCCCCGTTTGGGGCTCGCCGTCGCCCGCGGTCCAGCGGCCGTCGGCGCCGCGGACTTCGTAGCCGGTGAGCGGCAGGCGCGCGGTCGCGATCGGATCGATCGACGACAGCAGCCCCAGGTGCAGGTGCGGGGTGCGCGCGTTGCCCGAGTTGCCGCAGGCGCCGACCGGCTCACCCCGACGCACCAGCTGGCCGCTGGTGACGCGCACCGAGCCGGCCTTGAGGTGCACGAGCTCGGTATAGACGTGCGGCGCGTGCTGGATGATCACGAAGTTCCCTCCCAGCGTCTCGTGCGTGCCGGGTCGCGGCTTGCGGCGCGGCTCGGGGGCATAGGGCGCCAGATCCGGGAACCGGGTGGCGACGCGCACGACGCGTCCGTCCGCGGGCGCCAGCACCGGGCGGCCATAGCAAGCGAAGTCCTCGAGCCGCGGATGCACCAGGCGCGCGAACGCTCCGACGTCCTGCGGCGGCGCGAAGTCGATCGCGTAGGTTGCGTAACCACGGTGAGTGTCGCCGCCGTAGCCCTGCACGACGCCCCAGACGCCAACGAAGGGGAGCGTCAGCGTCGGGGGCGGGAGAGCTTGATCGGCGCGCGCGGCACCCACCACCAGCCGGGCTACGGCCAGCGAGACGACGACGGACGCCGTGACGGCGCTCCGCCGCGCGCGCTCACAGCCGGGCCGGCTCGTCGACAACCGGATGCCGCGGCTTGGAGGCGGGCTTCGGCTTGCGCTCGAGCGTGAGCGACAGCGTCTCGTCGCGCACCAGCGCTACCGAGCGCGACACCGTGACGTAGCCGTCCTTCTCGATGCGCAGGGTCAGGTCGGCCCCACGCGCGGGACGCGTGAGGGTCAGCGGCGTCGCGCCCAGCACCTGGTCGTCGCTGCCGATCACCTTGGCCCCCGAAGGTTCGCTCTCGACGACCACGGTGACCTCGGCCGGTGCCGGAGGCGTCAGCGGCTTGGTCGCCGCCGATGGCCCCGGGTCGGCCCTGGTCCTGGAGTCGCCCAGCGCCGTCGTCGGCGCGGACCCGTGGTCGCCGGTCACGACACCGGCGCCGTCGGTCTTGCCGCCGCGCGAGCGCGCCACGAACAACCCGACGGCGGCCAGCGCCGCAATGCCGAGCGCCGCCACGACCAACCGCCCTTTGGGACGATTCAGCGGAATTTGCTCGCCCGAACCCGCCGCGGTCAGCGTGGTCTGCTTGGTGCCGTAGGCCGAGGGCAAAGGCGCCCCCGTCGAGGCGATACGCGTGCGTGGGACGCCCGTCGAGTGGTCCGGCGAGGATCCACGCGCCGTGAAAAATCCCTCACCGGCCGCCTTCAGCGCCGTCTGCAACGCGGGCATCGCTTCGAAGCGGTCCTCGGGCGCCTTGGCCAGCGTGGTCAGGATCAGAGCCTCCAGCGCGGGCGGCACGTCGGGCCGCAGCCCGCTCGGCGGCGGCGGCGGCATGTTCATGTGCATGTTCACCAGATCGCCGAAGCCCTCCGAGACAAAGGGCGGGTGGCCGACGAGCATCTCGTAGATGATCACACCCAGCGAATAAATATCGGTGCGGTGATCGATGGTGCGGATGCCGCGGCATTGCTCGGGCGACATGTAGATCGGCGTGCCCATGAGCGTGCCGGTGCGGGTCTTCAGCGAATCGGCCGTCGACTGCTGCTGAAGCTTGGCGATGCCGAAATCCAGCACCTTCATCCGCTCGCGCGTCTCGTCGTGCGGGTCGGGCACGATGAATAGGTTGTCGGGCTTGAGATCGCGGTGAACGATCCCCTTGGCGTGCGCCGCGCTCAGCGCCGACGCCGTCTGGTAAGAAAAGTCGAAGATCTCGTTGAGGGGCAGCTTGCCGACGCGCTTGATGCGCCCCGAGAGCGGCTCGCCCTCGAGCAGCTCCATCACGAGAAAGGGCGTGCGATCCGCGAGCACGCCCGAGTCGAGGATCTCGATGATGTTGGGGTGGCGGATCGCGTTCGCGGCGCGCGCCTCGTTGAGGAACCGCGTCAGGACCGACTGGTCGCGCGCGAAGTCGGCGTGCAGCACCTTGACCGCGACCCTGCGGCCGATCTCGGGGTGCTCGGCGAGGTAGACCACACCCATCCCGCCCTCGCCCAGTACGGAGACGGCGCGATAGTTACCGAACAACTGACCAATCATCGAAGTGATCATGGTAACCGACACGGCGATTTCCGACAGTAACAAGTAATACGCTGAATGCCGGCCGCTATTCCCGGATCGATTCCCGGCCTTGGCGCAGCAGGAGCTCCGTGTTTCCGGCGCGGATCAGGTCGGGCAGGCGCCCCACGCGCGAAAAGCCGAGCTTGCGATAGAACGCCAGCGCCGCGCGGTTGCCGCTGTCGGCCGATACGTACAACCACCGCTTTTCGGCGACAGTGAACACCTGCCGCCGCGCCTCGCCGACGAGCGCGCGGCCGATCCCGCGCCCCGCCGCCTCCGGCCGCACCGCCAGCAGGGCGATGAAGCCGCCGAGGAGGAAGGGCGTCTCGATGACGATGATGCCGTCGACGGTGCCGGCGCGCGCACCGCGGGCGACCCAGACCCCGCGCGCCCGGGCGGCGCGCGCCAGCCAGCGCCCGAGCGGCGCGGCGCGGTAGCCGAGGCCCAGCCACGGCTCGAGACTCACGATCCAGCGCGCCTGCGCATTCGCCTGCGCTGGCGTCGCGCGCGCGATTCGGACCTGACTTCTGACCTGACTTCTGACCTGATTTGGGACCTGACTTGGGACCCCGCTTGCAGCGCGTGCGGTCATCGCGCCGGCGCCAGCGGGTCGAACGACACCCCGAGGGGCCGCGGTGGCTGCGGGCCGCGCGCGCCCGGCCGCGCCGCCAGCATCTCCGACAGGTGCACGAAACGAAACCCGCGCATGCGCAGCCCGCTGATCACCGACGGCAGCGCCTCGGCCGTCTTCCAGCCGCGCCCGTTGATGTGAAAGACGATGATCGATCCCGGCCGCGTCTTCTTCAGCACCGTGTGCACGATGCTCGCAGCGGTGGACCCGGCGCTCGGATCGCCCGAGACCACATCCCAGAGCACCGGCGGCAACCCTTTTCTCGCCAGCATCTCCAGCACGTCGACGCTGAACTCGCCGAACGGCGGGCGAAACGCGATGCTGTGCTGGCCGAAGCGCGCGAGCGCCGCCTCGGTCTCGTCGATCTGCAACGCCATCTCGGGCGGCGTCAGCTCCGGCATGTGCGGGTGGTCGTAGGAGTGATCGCCGAACTCTATGAGCGGGCTCGCCGCGAGCTCCTCCATCGCGTCGGGGTGCCCCTCGACCCACCGCCCGGAGACGAAGATCGTCGCCGGCACCCCCTCGCGCTTCAGCGTCTCGAAGATGGGGCGATCGAACTCGTACGCCTGGCTGCGCGTCGCGCACGCGTCGAAGGTGATCGCGACCGCGGTGGCGTCGATCGGGACGTAGTGGATCGGCTGCTCCGGGCCGCCACCGAGCGGCAGGTCGAGCAGCGCCGGCAGCACCAACATGACCGGCAGCGCGGACGCACGCAGCGCGCTCATCGCTAGCCGAGGTCGAGCAGCATGACGATCGCGTCCTCCTGGTCCTCGGCGTAGTAGTTCGGCCGCACGCCGACCGCGCGAAAGGCGAACCGGCGGTAGAGACGCAGCGCCGCGGCGTTCGACCGCCGCACCTCGAGCGTCACGTACCGGCATAGTTCGCGGCGCGCGAACTCGATCATGTGCGCCATCAGGCGCGACGCGTGGCCGCCGTGACGCGCCTGCGGATGCGTCGCGAGATTCAGCACGTGCACCTCGTCGGCGACCAGCCAGTAGTTGGCGAACGCCACCGCGCGTCGCGTGCTCTGCTCGCGCACGATGTCGACGTGCGCCCAGTCGCGCGACAGCTCTTCCAGGAAGACTTGCCGCGACCAGGGCGAGCGGAACGACAGCCGCTCGATCTCCATGACCGCGTCCAGGTCGGCGGCCCGCATCGCGTCGATGCTGAACGGCTGGGGCGCTTTGTTGAGAGCCATGTCTTGAAAGGGCCGCGCGGCGGTTCGAGGACAGACCGCCAGATTATGCGGGGCCTCGGGCGCCCGCAAATTCGCCCGCCCCCACCGTGATCGCGCGCGCGGCGTCGCGGATCGCCGCCCACAGCTCCCCCACCCCTTCGCCGGATTCGCCCGAAGCGAAGATCGGCATGCCGCGCCGAGAGTTCGTGCCGCGCGGCTTGAAGATCTTCTGCATCTCCGCGCGCAGGCGGCCGCGCTCGGTCGCCGAGAGCTTGTCGACCTTGGTGATCACGATCTGCGCCGGCACGTGGATCGTGCCCAGCCACTCGTAGAGCTGGCGCTCCTCGTCGTCGACTCCGCGGCGCGCGTCGACCAGCACCGCGAACAGCGCCAGCGTCGAACGGCCCCCCGCGTAGCCCTCGATCAAACCCTGCCAGCTCTCGCGCTCGTCGCGCGCAACCCGCGCGTAGCCGTAGCCGGGCAGATCGACGAAGCGCAGCCGCGGCTCGGGCTGCGCCAGCTCCA
>CAZNCQ010000411.1:0-5542 GCA_964571275.1 uncultured Myxococcales bacterium | reverse complement strand
GATCCTGGATGGTGCTGGTCGCGGCCGAGATCCTGGCCGCCGAGTCGGGCCTGGGCCAGATGATGGAACGCGGTCGTCAAATGCTGCGGCTGGACGTCGTGCTGGTGGGCGTGCTCTTCACGGGCCTGGCCGGCCTGGCGCTGGAGCGGGGCATGCGCCTCGTCGAACGACGGCTCGCCCGCTGGAGACGCGCATGACGGTGCGGGGGCGGCTCTGGGCAGCCGTGCGGGCACTGCTGGTGCCGGCGGCGCTGCTCGGGCTGTGGGAGTTTCTCTCGCGCGGCGGCGCGGCGGCGACGTACGCGTTCGTGCCGCTCGGCAAGATCGTCGCGGCGGGTCGCACCGCGCTCTCCAACGGAGAGCTCGCGGGGAATCTCCTCGCCAGCGCGCAGCACGCTTGTCTGGGTCTGGTCACGGGCAGCCTCGCCGGTGTCTTGCTGGGAGCGTGCCTCGGCACCTCGCGAATCTGCGATCGGATCCTGGGACCACTCTTCCACGGCTTGCGGCAAGTGCCGCTGCTCGGCCTCGCGCCGCTCATCGGCCTGGCGTTCGGCAATGGCGCCGGCGCCAAGCTGCTGGTGATCTCGCTAGCGGCCTTTTTTCCGGTCGCGCTCGCGACCGGCGACGGCGTGCGCAACGTCGAGCGCGCTCACCTCGAGCTCGGACGCGCGCTCACGCTCCGTCGCCGCCAGGTCTTCCGCCACATCCTCTTGCCGGCGGCCGCACCCGCGATCGTCAGTGGTTTCTTGCAGGCCTTGGCGTTCGCGTGGCTGGCCACGATCGGCAGCGAGCTGCTGTTCACCGCCAGCGCCGGGCTCGGCAGCTTCATGCAGCAGGGAGAGGCCAACGGACGCATGGAGCTGGTGATCGTGGGGATGATTGCCATCGCCTTGGTCGGCTTGGCGATGAATGGCCTGGTGAACCGTGCGGTGTATCGGCTGCTGCCCTGGCACGCGGTGGCACAGAAGTGACAATGGCCGCGGGTGGGTCGCGGGCGGCGCTGCAGATTCGCGGCGTCGCAAAGACATACCGGCTACATGACCGGACATTGCCGGTGCTGGCGGACATCGATCTCGATCTCGAACGGGGACAGTTCGTCAGCATCGTCGGCGCCAGTGGCTGCGGAAAGTCGACGCTGCTGCGGCTGATCGCCGGGCTCGAGGGAGACTACGCGGGAGAGATCCACATCGACGGCGCCCCGATCACCGGACCGGGGCTGGAGCGGGGCATCGTCTTCCAGGACCACCGCTTGCTGCCCTGGCTCACGGTGGCCGACAACGTGCGAATCGCGCTGCTCAACCGGCCGATCAGCACCGGCGATGCGGCCAGCCTGGTCCGCGAGCACCTGGCGCTGGTCGGGCTGCAGGGATTCGAGTCGGCTTACCCTCACCAGCTTTCCGGCGGAATGGCGCAGCGGGCGGCGATTGCGCGCGCGCTGATCAACGCTCCGAAAGTTCTCCTGCTCGACGAGCCGTTCGGGGCGCTCGATGCGCTCACGCGCCTTCGATTGCAAGGTGAGCTACAGCGTATCTGGATGCGGAATCGCAGCGCGATGCTGATGGTCACCCACGACGTGCGCGAAGCGGTCTACCTGAGCGATCTGGTGATCGTGATGGGCGGATCGCCCGGACGGATCGTGAGCCGCGCGCGCGTGCCGCTGCCCCACCCGCGCGATCGCGCGCTTCCCGCGCTGCGCGAGATCGAGGAAGAGATCCTGTCGCAACTGATCGGGCCGCCCGATGCCTCGGCCAACCGGGCGGTTGCTGCGCCGACAGCAGCGTGATCCAGGGAATTGCTGGCTGCGAAGCAACCGGCTGCTCGCCGTCGCGCGGTCCGGCGGCAATCGGCGGGGACCAGAGGATGGCACGCAGGCTGCAGATCAAAGCCACGAAGATCATGAAACACCCCACGCTCCGCTGGCTCCTGCGCGCCGCCGTCATCGCCATGGGCGCTGTCCTGGCGGTGACCGGTTTCAGCGAGACGGCGCGCGCCCAATCGCAAACGCCGCTGCCGGCCGCAGTGCGCATTGCGGCCGGCGGTTTCAACGACGCTGGCAAGATCTCGGTCCGCGGATCGGGCCTGGTCGCGCGCGTGATCGAAGAAGGGTGGCTGGAGCGGGAGCTTGCCCGCCGGGGCGTGAAGCTCGAATGGTTCCCGATCATCGGCGACACCGGTACGCTCACGAACGAAGCGTTCGCCACCGGGCGGATCGACTTCGCGAACTACGGCGACTTCCCGTCTGTGACGCTCAATGCCGCCGGCTTTCGCACGCAGGTGATCGTGCCCAGCGGGCGCGGATCCGACATGTTCTTGATGGTGCCGGTGGGGTCGACGGCGCGGTCGATCCAGGATCTGAAGGGCAAGCGCATCAGCGTACACCGCGGGCGCCCGTGGGATCTGGGCTTGCAGAAGCTGATCGAAGCCAGCGGCCTCGAGGAGAAGGACTTCAAGATCATCAACCTCAATCCCACCGCGGGCGCGGCGGCGCTGGCGGCGGGCAAGGTCGACGCTCATTTCGCGATTCAGGCTTACCAGCTCGAGGAGAAGGGGATCGGAAAGATCATCTGGTCGACCGAGGGCAAGCCGCTGCATTTCAAGATGCGCGCCGAGCTCTGGGGTTCGTCGGAGTTCGCGCGCAAGTACCCGGAGCTGACCCAGCTGGTCGCGACCGCGTACGTGCGCGCGGCACACTGGGCGTCGCAGGACGCGAATCGCGAGACCGTCATCAAGATCGGATCCCGCAACGGCACGCCGGAGTCGGTGGTGCGGCGGCAGTACGCGGATCCCTCCTTGAGCTGGCGCGATCGCTGGAACCCGCTGCCAGACGAGGTCGTGCTCGCGCACTACCGTGACGTCGTGAAGTTCGCGGTCGACCGAAAGCTGATTCGCAATCCGTTGCGTCCCGAAGACCTGGTCGACGCCCGGTTCGTCAACGCCGCGCTGAAAGAGCTGGGCCTGCAGAACTACTGGAAACCGTGGCATCTCGACCACCAAGCATCCCAATGACAGGTGAGGAGTGATCGTTCGATGAAACTGAGGACCGTTGCTTACGTTGGAATCGTTCTGATGCTCGCGGCCGGTCGAGCCCAGGCCCAAGATGCGGCTGACGACGCGCTCGACGGCGCCGATGACGGCAGCGTCTCGGCCGACGTGCCGGCTGACATCGGGTCGGTAGACGGAGCCGCGGACGCACCAATTGGCGTGGGAGGCACGACTGGTTCCGGCGGCGCGACAGGCGCCGGCGGCGTGACGGGTTCCGGCGGCGCGACAGGCGCCGGCGGCGTGACGGGTTCTGGAGGCGCGACCGGCGCTGGTGGCGTGACGGGTTCCGGCGGTGCCACTGCCACCGGCGGCGCGACCGGTTCCGGTGGGTCCGCGGCAACCGGCGGCGCCACGGGGGCCGGCGGTGCCAGCGACCACGGCGGCGCCGACGGAGGAACGGTTCTCACCGACGGCAGCGTCAGCGAGGGCGGCGCGAAGGACGGACCCAGGGAAGGTGGCGCAACCGACGTCACTGTCGGGCCCGACGCCGGTTTGCTCCTCCGCGATGATCCCGGCTGCTCGGTCGGAGGCGCCGTTGTCGGCGGGTCAGAGGGGCGTTTGGGCGTGCTGGCTTCGGGCCTGCTGCTGGCGACGCTCTTACGCCGCCGACGGCCGCGCGCGCAGCGCACGCGGGAAGGGGAAGTCCGTGGCACACGCTCGTAGCGCGGAAGCCCCGATCGACGACGTCTTCCTCACCCGCTGGTCGCGGCGGGCGATGTCGACCCGGTCGATCCCCGCCGGCGACGTGCGCACCCTGTTCGAGGCCGCGCGCTGGGCGCCCTCGGCGTCGAACGCGCAGCCGTGGTTGTTCATCTTCGCCGACGACCAGGAGACGCTGGAGCGCGCGCGCCCGATCGTTCACGACCGAAACCGCGTGTGGGCGGACCGCGCGCCACTGCTGGTCTTCATCTTCGCGCGCCGCAACCACCCTGAGACCGGACGCCCGCTGCGCACCGGCGCGTTCGACACCGGCGCTGCCTGGTTTTCGCTCGCTTTGCAGGCCCACAAGCTGGGCCTGTCCACGCGTGCCATGGGCGGTATCAACCACGAGGCGGCCTACGAGACCTTCGGCGTCCCGCGCGAGCTCTACGAATCGATGGCCGGCGTCGCGATCGGATACCCGGGCGCGCGCGAAGACCTGCCGCCCGACGTCGCGGAACGCGAAGTGCCGAGCGCGCGCCGGAGCACGAGCACCTTCGTTTTCAAGGGCTTCTACCGACCGGATCAACCTCAGAGGCAAGTCGACTCATGAGCGCCTCGTTCTTCTGGACACTGCCGGTCGAGAGCGGAGAGCGCGAACCAGCGCGGAAGCGCGCATTCGCTCGCGAGCTACGCGACGAGCGCCGCGATCGCTTCACCTATTACGACTATCTGCTGCAGGTTGCGCGCGCCACGGAGTCCGCGGGCTTCGCCGGCGCCTTCGTCCCGTGGAGCGAGCGCGGCGATGACTCCTGGATCGTCGCCGCCTCGCTCGCGCGCGAGGTGCGGCGGCTCACCTTCTTGCCTGAGCTCGAGCCCGGTTTCACCACGCCGGTCTATCTCGCGAAGCTGTCGTCGTCATTCCAGCGGCTGTCGGGCGATCGACTGGCCTGGAAGATCGATCTCGAGCGCAACCCCGCCATTCGCCGCGCCCACGGTGATATCGTCGAGGGCGCCGACTGGTTCGCGCGCGCCGACGAGTTCGTCGCCGCGGCCAAGGGCACGTTGAGCCGGGAGTCGTTCGACTTCGAGGGCCGGTTCTTCGCGGTCGAGAAGGGCGGCCTCAAGGGTCCGCTCGCCGGCCGGCCTCTGCCGCAAATCTACACCGCCGGTCGATCCGAAGGTGCCCTGGCGTTCGCTGCCAAACACGCCGACGTTCATTTGCTCGAGGGAACTGGCGATGAGCTCCGCGCGCAGATCGACGAGCTCGACCGAGCGGCCGCACGCGCCGCCGAATCGGGCGCGCGCCTTTCCGAGCGGCCGATCCAGCGCGGCCTCCGGCTCGAGATCATCGCGCGCCACACCGACGAAGAGGCGCGGCAGGCCGTCACTCCCGTCAAAGGCGATCCGCTGGTCGGCGACTACGCGACGGTCTCGCGCCGCCTCGATGAGCTCGCTAGGCTTGGCATCGATCACTTCATTCTCGGCGGGACTCCGCACGTCGAAGAGGCGCTTCGCATCGGCGAGCACATTTTTCCAAGGTTGACCGCGGCCGCACGACCCGCCGTGCGCGCCGCCTGACAGGAGCAATCGCACATGGCCATCGACGTTTACTGGCGACTGCCGCTGCACGGCTGCAAGGGTGAGCTCGGCATCGGACGCGCGAATCGCGGCGACTGGTCGCCGCCCCAGGCCGGCAACCTCGCGCCCGGTTTCGCCAGCGGCGCGTCCGACGGCACCACCTTCGCCGATCACGTCGCCGACATCGCGCGCGCCGCGGAGATCTCGGGATTTTACGGCGGGCTCCTGGTCTCGTTCCCCAACACCGACGATCCCTGGACCATCGCGCCCGCGCTCGCGCG
>CAZNCQ010000410.1:0-5546 GCA_964571275.1 uncultured Myxococcales bacterium | reverse complement strand
CGGCCGCCGACGGGCTGTGGCCGCCGAGCTCGCGGAACAGCAGGCCCGGCACGTAGTAGATCGACGTGCCGATGTCGGCGAACACGACCGACCAGGCGAGGAAGGGCCCGAGCCTCCCGGATGATTTCTGCCGCTCGAACAGGTGATCGGGGATCTGGTGCATCGGGCGCGTCGGCGCGCGCGGCCGCGCCGGCGGACCGGTCTCACTCACAGATCACCACGTGGATCGGCTCGGGAAGCTCGGCGAGCAGGCGCTTCAGGACGTCGCCGCGCAGGAACTGCCATACCGTCGAGCGCTGGGTCGTCCCCATGATCACGCAGCCGACGCCCAGCTCCTCGGCCGCCTCGGCGATGGAAGCGCCCGCGTCGTGGGCGATGCGCCAGACCGGCACCGCCTCGACGCCTTCCTTGTTCAGGTCGTAGACCGCGGCGTTGAGCACGTCCTGCGCGTCATCGGACGGCCCGGTGCGCGGTGGAAAGAACAGCCCCGGCATCTCGTCGACGAACACCACGTAGACCGCGGCGTCGCCCATGCCGCGCGCGCGCCGCGCCGCCTCGGCGCACAGGTTGCGGTTCGGACCGCGCAGCGCGATCAGCGTCGTCGACGGATACGCCTGCTTCAACGAAACCGCCTCCTCCAGCGTCACGACCTCACCGCACGACGGCTGCTCCGACGCCGCGCGCTCGGCCGACGACGCGCGGATGAAACCGAAGCGCCCCGACTCGATCCAGCCGCGGTGAGTGATGAACGCGATCAGCGCCTGCACCGCGACCACCGTCGCCGCGTAGGCCGCCGCGTGCGGCTTGCTGACGCAGCTGATCACCCACGGCACGATGAGCGCCAGCGTCGCGACCAGCCCGTTGACGAACGCGACCCCGCGCCGCCCCTCGCGCCAGCGCAACACATTCAAGCTGAGCGAGGTGATCGAATACGACCCGAGCAGACCGAACGCGAAGATCTTCCCCAGGCGCAGGAGATCGCCCTCGACCGACGCCAGGATGATGATCGCCGCCAGGGTGATGGCGATGATCGCGCCGCGCGGCGTGCCGTAGCGCGGGTTGCGCCGCGAGATCGCCGCGGGCAGGTAGCCGTGCTCGCCAACCGCCTTGAACACGTTGTAGCAGCCGATGAACGCCAGGTTCGCGGCGACGAACAACAAGCCCGCGCCGGTGAGCGACAGCGCGGTCAAGAGGCCGACGCCGCCGTACTTCAGCGCGACCGGCGCCAGCAGCGCCCCCTGCGGCGCGATGTGGCTGGTGCGCGCCGCCTCGACCGCCAGCGCGGTGAAGAGCGGCACCGTGAACAGCACGCTGCCGACGACCAGGGCCGCGGCGATGCGAATGACCTTCTGGCGCGGCTCGCGCACCGCCGGCGCGAGCTGCCCGAGCGATTCCAGCCCCGAGTACGAGAGCCACGCGCCCGCGAAACCGCTGGCCGTGCCCGACCAGCTCAATTGTTTCAGGTGGCCGAAGTTGCCCCACAGATCGGCCCAGTCCGACGGCTGTAACTGCACGACGACCGCCGCGACCAGCGTCCCCTCGACGACCAGCGTCGCCAGTCCCAGCAACAGCGCCAGCCGCGCGAGCTCGCGAATGCCGATCCACTGCAGCGCCCCGATGGCCAGAATCGCCACCAGCGACAGGATCGGGATCTCGTGCGGCCAGGGGTGCAGCGCCGCGATGTAGTTGAGCGCGCTGACCACCGAGATGGTGATGGTCAGCAGATACGCGCTGACCATCAGCGCGCCCGAGATGACGCCGACGCGCGGCCCGAACGCCTCCACCGCGGCCGCGACGCCACCGCCCCCCTTGGGGTAGCGGTGGGCGACTTCAAGATGCTCGACCGCGACGAACACGAACGCGATCGTGGCGATGAGCACGAACGCCGGCGCAATCGGCCCGACCTGGGCGTACAAGATCCCCGGGACATAGAAGACCGACGTCCCCAGGTCGGCGAACACCACCGCCCAGGCCAGCAGGGGCCCGAGGTGCCCCACCCCCCGATCGCCGCCCCGGCCCGCGGGCTCCGCGACTTCGATCTCCGGCGCGGGCCGCGGGGGCCTGGTGTCGACCTCCGAGGTCATCGAGTTTGTCCCCACCGTCGCACGTTGCCCCGCGCGGTTCAACTTGGCGGACGGCGGCCGCAAGCGCCAGTTTCCGCCGAATGGGCGCCGGGTGGAGCCCCCGGCCGACTGAAAGTCGTCGCTGATCGTCTGGACACACAGATTTCGCTTGAACCGTTGGACCGCCCCCGGGACACTCCCATCGCCATGCTCGACAAGTCGACAATTGACTCCTTGCGAAAGAGGTCGTTCGACCTCCGCATCGACAACCTGACGGCCATCGCAACGGCCGGCAACGGCCACCCCGGCGGGACGTTGTCGGTGATGGACATCCTTCAGACTCTCTACTTCGCCGAGATGAAGCACCGCCCGACCGAGCCCCACTGGCCGGGGCGCGATCGGCTCGTGCTGTCCAAGGGACACGCGGTGCCGGCACTCTACGCCGTGCTGGCGAACGCGGGGTACTTCTCGCGCGATCTGTTGCCGACGCTGCGGCGCCTCGGCAGCCCGCTGCAGGGTCACCCGGCGAACTTCATGCTGCCCGGCATCGAGGCGTCGACCGGCTCGCTCGGTCAGGGCACGTCGGTCGCGATCGGCATGGCGCTCGCGTCGAAGCTCGAGGGCGACAAGTTCCGCGTCTACTCCATCATCGGCGACGGCGAATCGGAGGAAGGCCAGATCTGGGAAGCCGCGATGGCCGCGCCCAAGTACAAGCTCGACAACCTGGTCCTGATCCTCGACCACAACAAGGGCCAGATCGACGGCTTCGTGAAAGACGTCATGGACCTGGACCCGATCGCCGACAAGTGGCGCGCGTTCAACTGGCACGTCATCAGCATCGACGGCCACGACTATCAGCAGATCGGCGCGGCGTTCGACGAGGCGCGCGCGACCAAGGGCAAGCCGACGTTCATCCTGGCCGACACGGTCAAGGGCAAGGGCGTCTCGTTCATGGAAGGCAAGATCGGCTGGCACGGCATGGCGCCGAACAAGGAACAGCTGGAACAGGCGGTCGCCGAGCTGCGCGCCGCGAAGGAGAAAGTGTAATGGGAGCGCCGGCACAGCCGTCGACGGGCACGTCCAAGGCCAGTCGCGATTCATTCGGCGAGGCGATCCTGCGCCTCGGTGAGACCCACCCCGAGCTGGTCGTGCTCGACGCCGATCTTTCCGAGAGCACGCGGTCGGGCAAGTTCGCGAAGAAGTTCCCGCAGCGGTTCTTCCAGATGGGCATCGCCGAGGCCAACATGCTCGGCGCGGCGGCCGGGCTCGCGCTCAGCGGCAAGGTGCCGTTCTGCTGCTCGTTCGCGGCGTTCATCACCGGGCGGTTCGATCAGATCCGCATGTCGGTCTGCTATTCGGCGGCCAACGTCCGCATCGTCGGCAGCCACGCCGGCGTCGGCATCGGCGAGGACGGGTACTCGCAGCAGGGCCTCGAAGACATCGCGCTCATGCGCACGCTGCCGACGATGGCGGTGATCCAGCCGGGCGACGACCTCGAGACCGACGGCGCCGTCGAGTACTTGATGACGCACAAGGGACCGGCGTTCCTGCGCACCACGCGGCAGAAGCTGGATCGCATCAACAAGGACGGCTACAAGTTCGAGTTCGGCAAGGGCACGACGATCGTCGACGGCAACGATCTGACGATCGTCGGCTCGGGCGGCACGATCGGCCCGGCGGTGAAGGCGGCGGAGCTGCTGGCCAAGGACGGCATCCACGCGCGCGTCATCAACATCCACACCATCAAGCCGATCGACGCGCAGCTGCTGGCCAAGGCCGCGAAGGAGACCAAGCGCATCTTGACCGTCGAGGATCATCAGATCACCGGCGGGCTCGGCGGCGCGGTCGCCGAGGCCGTGTCGGAGCTGGAGCCGGTGCGCATCAAGCGCCACGGCATCCCTGACGTGTTTGGCGAGTCGGGCACGCCCGAGGCGCTCTACCAGCACTTCAAGCTCGACGCAGCCGGCATCGCCGAAGTCGCGCGCAAGTTCGTGGGGTGAGCGACTGAGCGGTTGGCAGCGCGTCTTTCCTGCCGCCTCGGCGGCTGACATGCAGGAGCTGGGTGAACGCCTCGGGCGGCTGATGCAGGTTGGCGACGTCGTCGGCCTGCGCGGGCCGCTGGGCGCGGGGAAGACCACGTTCGCGCAAGGCATGGCGCGCGGGCTCGAGGTGCCGGCGGATCGACACGTCGCGAGCCCGACGTTCGCGCTCGTGAACCAGCACCCGGGACGCGTGCCGTTCGTGCACGCCGACCTGTACCGCATCAACCAGCCGGCCGAGCTCTTGGAGCTGGGGCTTTCCGAGGCGTACGACTACGCGGCGGCGGCGATCGAATGGCTGGACCGCTTTCCCGCGGTCGCCCCCGCGGACCACCTGGAGGTCGAGATCACCCCCACGTTCGATGCCGACGGCGGGGGCGAGGGCATGCGGCGCATCGTCATGCGCAGCAGCGGGCCGCGCAGCGAGGCGCTGATGAATCAGCTGGCGCCGCTGCTGGCCTGAGCGGTCGCGTGGAAAGGTCTCGATTCTGGCCGATGGTGCGCGAGGCGCTGGCCGGCTCGCGCCGCGATCTCACCGCGATGCCGCTTGGCCGCGCGGTGTTCCTGATCGCCATCCCGATGATCCTGGAGATGATCGCGGAGTCGATCTTCGCGGTCGTCGACATCTTCTGGGTGTCGATGCTGGGCGCCGACGCCATCGCCGCGGTCGGCCTCACCGAGAGCCTGATGACGATCGTCTACGCGGGCGCGATGGGTCTGTCGATCGGCGTCGGTGCGGTGGTGTCGCGCCGGACCGGCGCCAAGGACCCGGCGGGCGCTTCGCGCGCCGCCGTGCAAGCGGTGGTGATCGGCGTCGGCGTCTCGATCGTCGTCGGGAGCCTCGGCACGCTCGCCGGGCCGCGCCTGCTGGCGCTCATGGGTGCGTCGCCGGCGGTGCAAGCGATCGGCTCTGGCTACACGCGCACGATCTTCGCCGGCAGCGCCAGCGTGATCCTGCTCTTCCTCATCAACGCCGCGTTTCGCGGCGCCGGCGACGCGGCGCTGACCATGCGCACGCTCTGGCTCGCCAACGGCATCAACATCGTGCTCGGCCCCGTGTTCATCTTCGGCCTCGGGCCGGCGCCGCGCCTAGGCGTCACCGGCGCCGCGGTGGCGACGACCATCGGGCGCGGCATCGGCGTGCTCTACCAGCTGCACAACTTGCGGCGCGGGCGCGGGCGCCTGTCGATGCCGCGATCGGAGATGCGGATCGATCTCGAGACGCTGAAGACGATCCTGCGCATCTCCCGCAGCGCGATGCTGCAGATGTTCATCGGCATGACAAGCTGGGTCGGCCTGGTGCGCATCCTGTCGACGTTCGGCAGCGCGGCCCTCGCCGGCTACACCGTGGCGATCCGCGTGGTGCTGTTCGCGCTGCTGCCGGCGTTCGGGCTCGGCAACGCGGCGGCGACGCTGGTCGGGCAGAACCTGGGCGCGGGCAACC
>CAZNCQ010000409.1:0-5546 GCA_964571275.1 uncultured Myxococcales bacterium | reverse complement strand
AGCTCGCCGCGCGCCATCTCGTCCGCGCGCTGCTCGAGCGCGCGGATCGGCGTCACCATGTCGCGAACGATGAGCAGCACCAGCCCGAGCGCCAGCGCGAACGCCAGCACGACGGAGCCGATGATCTTCTCCAGCGCGTGCGTGGGCGAGAACGTGAACAGCAGGACCAGGCCCGCGGTGAACACGGTGATGCCCGAGAAGAACAGCACCAGCTTGGTGCGCAGGCTGACGGGCGAGCGCACCTCTGCCACCGGCAAGCGGTGGCGCGCGCCCAGCTGGCCCAGCAACGGCCGCAGCACGTCGCGCAAGACCAACGTTTCGTAGAGTCCCATCGCCAGCACGTCGAGCGCGATCGCGCCCAGCAGGCGGCGCGCCGAATCGGTGTCCAGGTGAGCGAGCGAACGGCCAACCGCAACCACGGCGACGGCGATGAACGTCGCGGCCAGCCCCTGGTAGACGGCGAGTCGGTACGGGATCGACTGCGCCGCCCGAAAGGCGGCGACCGCGCGCGGGTCGTCTCGCGCCGGCCCGCGCACGCCCGGGTGGCGCACCGCCACGTCGAGGTAGCGCTCGATGGGCAAGCTCCGCCGCGCGAGCGATCGATACCAGAGCCACGCGGGCACGATCATCGCCGGCAAGACCAGCGACAGCAGCGTGCCCGCCTGGCGCGCGGACAGGTCGGTGAACACCGAGACCAGCGCCGCGTTGACGGCGAAGGTCACCCCGAAGAGCGCCGCCGCCGTCGACCAGAGCCACCGCCGGTAGCTGCCCGCGAAGTCGCGCAGCGGATCGACGTTGGGCAGGATCTCGCGCCGGGCGCCGCCCAGAATGCGCTGCCAAGCCAGGGCGCGAATCGCGGCCACCGCACCGGTGTGCAGGAGCACCTCCGTGATGAGGCCCGTCGCCGACGGCCACGCCAGCACGCCCAGCTGCACCGACCGCAGCGCGATGTACACGGCGGCCCCGAGCCAGATCAGCCAGCGCCAGAGCGCCGCCTCGAGCGGCGCGCGCGTCATCGCTCTTTGCGCCGCTTCCAGCTCGGCCGCCGTGACGGTCCGGCCGGCCCGCTTCGCGGCGCGCGCGAACATGACCGGACGCAACGAATCGGCCGCGCGCACCGCCGCGAGGAGCAGCAACGCCGCGACGATCGGGCCGACGCGGTAGGCGAGCCCGGTGACGCGCAACGCGGGCCTCGCCAGCTCCACCAGCGGCGCGCCGACCATCAGCAACTCGGCCACTGTCAGCACCGTCTCGCCGAGAAGGAAGCCCACACCCAGCGTCAATCGCCGCGCCGGCGGTCCCGAGGCCGAGGCCGAGGTAGAGCCAGAGCCAGCCGCCGGCGACGGCACCGGCGGCGTTGCCGTCGCGGACGCGGGCGATTGCGACACGGAAGTCGAGGACGCCGACATCGAGGTGACCCGGGGGAATCTTACGGGATCGGCGCGCCATTCACGAACCCCGCCGCGATCGGGAGCACTCCCGTGGCGCCGCCCCCGGTGTTTTACCGCCCCCTTCCCGCGCGAAAACGGCGCGGCGCGCGCCGGATTGCGCGCTATCATCGAAGACCAATGTCCTGGGAGATGATTCGCAACCTGGTCAAAGACGAGTGGGTGATCCTCGCTCTCTTGCTCGTCTGGTCGCTGGCAGGCCTCACCGTCATCTGCGAGCGGCTCTACGCGCTGTGGAACATCCTGCCGAAGTCGGAGCAGTTCAAGAACCGCGTCATCGGCGCGCTCGAGGCGGGCGATATCGGCAAGGCGGCCGCGCTGTGCGAGATGTCTCAGGTCCCGCTCGCCGAGGTCTTCGAGCGCGGGCTGCACGTGTTCCAGAAGACGCCGCACAAGACGGCGGAGGCGGTGACGTCGCAGCGCGGAGCGGCGGTATTGTCGTGCAAGCGCTACCTGTGGGCGCTGGGCACCGTGGGCTCGTCGGCGCCGTTCGTGGGCTTGTTCGGCACCGTCGTCGGCATCCTGAAAGCATTCCAGTCGATGTCGGTCGCGGGCACCGGCGGGTTCAAGGTCGTGTCGCAAGGGATCGCGGCCGCGCTCGTGGCCACCGCGGCCGGTCTGCTCGTCGCGATCTACGCCGTCATCGCTTACAACTACTTCGTCTCGCGCGTGAACGGCATCGCCATGCAGTACAAGCTCTATGGTGAGGAGTTCCTGACCGCGCTCGGCGAGTACGCAAAGACGCGGCCGGCGCCGAGCACGCCCACGTCGACACCGGCGCCGACCAGCGACGGCAGCAGCACCACGAACCCGGCGGCGGCAGCCGCGGCGACGAGCTAGGACGGCGGGCGCAATCGCATGGGAATGAACGTTCAGCTCGACGAGGGCGGCAGCGCCACCGGCGAAGAAGGGGATGGCGGTGGCGAAACGGTCGTCGCCGAGATCAACATCACGCCGCTCACCGACGTGTTCCTGGTTCTGCTCATCATCTTCATGGTGACCTCGACGGCGCTGGTCGAGTCCGAGGCGGCGTCACGCGCCGGGGTCAAGGTGGTGCTGCCCAAGGCCAACACCGCCGGGCCGGTCTCGCAGCGGCGAAGCGATCCGGTGCTGACGGTCACCAAGAGCAACGAGATCTACCTCGGCTCGAAGAAGGTCGAGATCGCGAACCTCGAGACGGAGATCAAGAAGGCGCTCACCGACGTCGGCTCGGAGACCTTACTGATCCGCGGAGACAAGAGCGTCTTGCTCGGCGCGGCCGTCGACATCATGTCGGTGGCGAAGAAGGCCGGCGCCAGCCATATCGCGATCCTGACCGCGCCCGGTAAGTAAGAAGTAAGCCAGCACGCCGAGCGCAGGGCGGATCTTTGAGTGATCGATGTCGCGCCAGTGAGGCGGTTCGCTACACCTCGGACGGCCTGTTCGGCAAGACCGCCTCACTCCGGCCACCCCGTGTTACAGAGCTGTTTCTTAAGCTGCTGAAATCCTTCGATCTGGATCACAGTCGCGCCACGATCTTTCGTGGCATGAGCGCTGCACCAGTGGTCGGCGTTCGGAGCTGAATGGCTCCGAGACCGGCAAACCCCCAATCAGGAGTCACTCATGATTCGTTCGATCTTCCTCGCGCTCGCGCTGCTCCTCCCCGTTAGCTGGACCGTTGCCCGCGCGGCCGATGAGGCCCCCGCCGACGGTGCGAAGAAGGAGAAGAAGGCGAAGAAGGGCAAGAAGGCCGACGGCGCCGAGGGCGAGAAGAAAGCCGACGACAAGAAGTAGTCGTTCCCCGGTCGCAGATCTGGAACCCTCAAAGGGTTCCAGACCTCCCGCGATGAAACCCATCGGGGCAAGCCCTCTGGGTTTCGCGCGGTGGATCGGCCAAAGCCCCCGGCGCCCTGTGCTCCGGGGGCTTTTTCCATTCATTCGGATAGGATTCACCCAGGAATGACGATCCGGACCAAGATCTGGCTCATCGCGGTGAGCGTCGCCACCGCGGTCGGCGTGGCGTCTTGGGGCCGGCTCTACCTGACGCGCACGCGAATCATCAAGGACGCGCAGACCTCGGCCGAGGAGCTGGCACACGACATCGCCGAGGATCTGAAGAGTGTCCAGGCCGACGCCGACGACCGCGACCTCGAAGAGAAGCTGCTCGGCTACCTGAACCGCCACAGCCGGATCGTGCGCCTCGATCTCTACGTCTATCGAGAGTCCTCGACGCCGTCGAGCCGCATCGCCGCCCCGCGTGGCGACCGGCCGGAGATCACGCGGTTCGTGCCGTTCAACCGCCAGCCCCTGACCATCACCAAGCAGGCCGCCAGCGAAGCGCAGGAGACGCCGATCGAGATCCCGGTCGACCTCAAGGGCCCGTGGGGCGCGACGCTGGTCATGCGCTGGACGCTCGGTCCGGTCGAGGCGATGCTCGAGACCGAGGAGCGCATCTCGCTGATCTTCGGCGCCGGCCTGCTGGTCGCGCTGACGCTGCTGTCGGGCTTGATCACGGACAAGGTGGTGGGCCGCCCCCTCGAGGTGCTGGCGGGCGCGATGCGCGACGTCGAGGGCGGCGACCTCTCGCGCCGCGTCCCGGTCGAGACGGTCGACGAGGTCGGCCGCCTGTCGCAAGGTTTCAACCGCATGCTCGAACGCCTGTCGCAGGCCGACGCGCAGATCCGCGCGTTCAACCAGCGCCTGGCGGGCGAGATCGAGGCGGCGACGCGCGATCTCTCGGAGAAGAACGCGACGCTGGCGCAGCTCAACCGCTTGCTCAACGAGATGCGCCTCGAGAACGCGTCGAAGGTGCGCCTGGCGACGCTGGGGCAGCTGGCGGCGCAGCTGGCGCACGAGATCGGCACACCGCTGTCATCGGTTTCGGGCCACATCCAGCTGGCGTTGATCGACCGCAACTTGCACGGCCCGGTGCGCGAGCGCCTGGAGGTCGCGGGCCGCGAGGTCGAGCGCATCGGCCGCATCGTGCGCGACTACCTGGATTCGACGCGCCCGCTCGAGCCCGAGCGCGTGGTGACCGCGCTGCCGCGCCTGCTCGAGGAGGCAATCGACCTCACGAGCGGCGTGGAGCCGACCGGGCGCGCGCCGGTCGAGGTGCAGCTGGATCCGCGCCTGGGCGAAGTCGTGACCGACCCGGGCCTGCTGCGGCAGATCGTGGTCAATCTGCTCTCGAACGCGCTCGACGCCGTCGACGGCAAGGGTCGCGTGACGATCGCGGCGAAGGCGGCCGGCGACGACGTGCTCATCACGGTCAGCGACACCGGCCACGGCATCTCGCCGGACGATCTGCGCCGGATCTTCGAGCCGTTCTACACGACGAAAGGCCGCGGCAAGGGGACCGGCCTCGGCCTGGCGATCTGCCGCCAGCTCACCGCGGCCCTCGGCGGCAACATCTCCGTCGAGAGCGAGCCCGGCCAGGGGTCGACGTTCTTCGTCCGCTTGCCGCGCAAGGGCGCGCCCGCCGGCGCCGAGCCGCGCGCGCGCGTCGCCACCGGAGGAGTCCGCGCATGAGCAAAGGCGAAGCTCGAGCATGACCGACACCGTCCGAACCCCTGAACCGCACGTGCGCGTGCTGGTCGCCGAGGACGACCGCGTCGCGCGCGATCTGCTGTGCGAGATCCTGCGCGGCGAAGGCTTCAACGTCGATGCGGTCGACGACGGCGCGGGGGCGATCGAGCGCGCCGCCGCGGGCCGCTACGACCTGGTCGTCTCCGACGTGCGCATGGAGCGGTCGAGCGGCCTCGACGTCTTGAAGGCGTTCACCGACAAGGCGCCCGGCACGCCGGTCATCTTGATCACCGCGTTCGGAGACGTCACCGGCGCGATGGAGGCGATCCAGCGCGGCGCGTACGACTACGTGTCGAAGCCGTTCAACATCGAGGAGCTCAAGCTCACGGTCACGCGCGCGCTCGAGCGGCGGCGGCTGGTCGCCGAGAACCGCACGGTACAGAGCGAAGCCAAGACCCAGATCGAGGACATCGTCGGCAAGAGCGCGGTGATGCTCGAGGTCTACAAGCTGGTGGCGCGCGTCGCCGCCTCGACGGCGACGGTGCTGGTGACCGGCGAGTCGGGCACCGGCAAGGAGCTGGTCGCGCGCGCGAT
>CAZNCQ010000408.1:0-5626 GCA_964571275.1 uncultured Myxococcales bacterium | reverse complement strand
CTACTCCCACGCGTCGTACGCCTCGAACTGCATCGAGTACGTCGCCCTCCCCTGCGTCGCCGAACGCAGGTCGGTCGAATAGCCGAACATTCTTCGCAGCGGCACCTTCGCAATGATCACCCGCTGCTGCCCTCTGAAGCCGACGTCTTCGATCTGAGCCCGCCGGGCGTTCAAATCCCCCAAGACGTCGCCGACGTTGGGCTCGGGGGAGATGACCTCGACCTTCATGATCGGCTCGAGCAGGCGCGTTCCGGCGTCTCGCCAGGCCTGGCGCAGGGCCTCGCCGACGGCGGCCTTCTCGCCGGCGGCGGTTGAAGCGTCGGGGCGGTATTCGATTCCGGTGATCGCGACCTCGATGTCTTCGATGGGATAGCCCTGCGGGCCGGAGCGCATCGCCTCGCGCGCGCCCTCCATGGCGGCATCCAGGATCACCTGCGGGGTCTCTGGAATTCTCGCCGCACCGGACACCACGGGCGGCTTCACCACGGCCATTCGCAACGAATTGCCGGACGCGCGCGGCCTCGGGGCGACGTGCACTTTGGCGTGGCCAAACAACGTCTCGTCGTCGACGACGCGCTCGAAGCGAGCCTCGGCGTCGGCGGGCTTGGCCAGCGTCTCGCGGTAGACGACCTGCGGCTTGCCGATGTTGGCGTCCACGCCGTACTCGCGGCGCAGGCGGTCGACCAGGATGTCCAGGTGCAGCTCGCCCATGCCTCGGATGATCATCTGGCCGGTCTCGGCGTCCTCGCCGAAGCGGAAGGTCGGGTCCTCGTCGGCGAGCTTGCCCAGGCCGAAGTCGAGCTTTTCTTTTTCGGCCTGGGTCTTGGGCTCGATGGCGCGGGCGATGACGGGCTCGTAGATGTCGATGCGCTCGAGCAGGATCGGGGCTTTCGGCGAGCACAAGGTGTCGCCGGTGCCGGCGTCTCGCAGGCCCATGGCGACGACGATGCTGCCGGCGCCGGCGCGCTCGATGCGCTCGCGGCGGTTGGCGTGCACGGAGAACAGACGCGCAACCTTCTCGTTGCGGCGGGTGCGGGCGTTCTGGATCTCGTCGCTGGGTTTGAGGACGCCGGAGTAGATGCGCAAATAGACGGCCTTGCGGCCCTCGTCCATCGCGACCTTGAACGCGAGGGCGCAGAAGGGCGCGCTATCCTCGGGCGGGCGGCTCGCGGGCTCCTCGGTGCCGGGGACGACGCCCTTGATGGGCGGCACGTCGATCGGCGACGGCAGGTAATCGCACACGGCGTCGAGCAACGGCTGCACGCCCTTGTTACGCAGGGCCGCGCCGGTGAGCACGGGGACGATCGCGCAATTGATGGTTCCCTTGCGGAGGGCGGCCTTCAGCGCGCTCTCTTCGATCGGCTGGCCCTCCAGGAATGAGTTGGCGATGGCGTCGTCGAAGTCGGCGGCGGCTTCGATGACTTTCTCGCGCGCGGCGGCGACTTCGTCGGCCATGGCGGCGGGTGGGTCGTCTTCGCGCGGGGCTTCGGTCTCGTCGCCGGAAAAGTAGAGCGCGCGCATGCGCACCAGATCGACGACGCCGGTGAAGCGGTCCTCGGCGCCGATGGGGAGCTGGATGGGGATGGGGCGGGCGCCCAGGCGGGTGCGGATCTCCTCGATGGCGCCGGGGAAGTCGGCGCCGGCGCGGTCCATCTTGTTGATGAACGAGATGCGCGGCACGCGGAACTTGTCGGCCTGGCGCCACACGGTCTCGGACTGGGGCTCGACGCCGGACACGCCGTCGAAGACGACGACGGCGCCGTCGAGCACGCGCAGCGAGCGCTCGACTTCGATGGTGAAATCGACGTGGCCGGGGGTGTCGATGAGGTGGATGTCGAAGCCGTTCCAGGCGATCGTGGTCGCGGCGGCGGTGATGGTGATGCCGCGCTCGCGCTCCTGGGGCATCCAGTCCATCTGGGCTTCGCCGTCGTGGACTTCGCCGAGCTTGTGGATGCGGCCTGAATGGAAGAGGAACCGCTCGCTGACGGTGGTCTTGCCAGCGTCGATGTGGGCGACGATGCCGATGTTGCGGACGCGGGTGATTTTTGGTGGGGCTGCCATTTCGGAAAGCGCGCAGTATACGGGACGGGGGGCCGAGCGCGACCGCGAAGTGGACGCGAGCCTCGCGGTCGGGACGCGGGGAGCCGGAGCGTTCAGGGACGCTTCAGGAACCTCGAGTAGAACGCCGCGAAGATGAGGACGATTCCGACGTTCACCATCAGTCGCTCCCAGAAGCGGTTCCTGAAGAACAAGAGGTCGACGCCCACGACGACGACCACCAGCACGAGCACAAAAAGCGCGACGCCTGCTTGTCTTCCCATCCGTTCTTCTTACGACAGTCGCGGGGAAAAACCCGAAATGGTCCCCTGAAACTAGCGGCGCAGCAAAGAGATGGCACCCGCAAGGTCGGGCGTGAGCGGGGCGACGATCTCGATCGTCCTTCCGTCCGTCGGGTGGCGGAAGCGCAGGCGTTCGGCGTGCAGGGGGACGCGATCGAGGACGAGCTCGTCGCGGGCGGCGCCGACAATTCGCGAATCCAGATCACCTGCGGTCAAGCGCTCGGCACCGCCGTAGTCAGGATCGACCGCCAGCGGATGGCCGAGCACGGCCAGGTGGGCGCGCACTTGATGAAGGCGGCCGGACCGCGGGCGTAGCTCGACCGCGGTGAACGCCGGCGCGCCGGCACGACCGCCGCCGCCGGCCTCCGCTCCGAACCGCTCCAATGCGCGCCAGGCGGTGACGCTCGGCTTGCCGCTGCCCTCCCCCTCCCGCGCGGGGCGCACCTTGCCGCCGCGGATCGGGACCAGCGCGCGGTCAACCTCCCCTGCTCCGACCAGCGTGCCGCGGCACAAGCCCCAGTAGCGCTTGTCGACCTGGTGGCGTTCGAAGGCCATCGACAGCGCGCGGTGCGCCGCGGCCGTGATGGCGAACAACAACACGCCCGACGTGCCGCGGTCCAGGCGGTGCACGACGAGCACGTCGCGGCCCAGCGCCTCCGCCACGTCCTCGCGCAGCGTGCGCTCGCTCGCGGCCGCGCCGCGCCCGGGGACGACGATGCGTCCCGCCGGTTTGGCGAGAGCGACCAGGGCTTCATCGTGATATAAAAAGTCGAGCAAGGTTTCGATCGGCTAGCCTAATCACAAGAGGCCATCGCGTGATCAAATCATCTGACTCACGTCTCGCGTTGGTGGCCATCCTGGCGGCTGTGGGCTGCGGGCGGACGGAGCTCGATGCGGCGACGCCGCTCCCGATGGGCAGCCCGATCTCGACGGCGCCCACGTTCGATGAATCGGTGAACAGCGATCTCGACATCGTGTTCATGATCGACAACTCGGGCTCGATGCAGCAGGAGCAGGACAACATCGCGCGCAACTTCCCGGTGTTCATCAGCGCGCTCGAGAGCTTGCCCGAAGGCCTGCCCAACGTGCACCTCGGCGTGGTCTCGTCGGACCTGGGCGCGGGGCCATTCAGCGGCGCCAACGTCGAAGGCTGCACGCGCATCGGCGGAGACGGCGGCCTGTTTCAGGCGCTGCCGCGCGGCCTGGGCGGGACCTGCACGTCGGTGCCGAAGCCCGAGAGCTACCTCAGCATCAATGGCAACAAGCAGAACTTCAGCGGCAGCATCTCGGACGCGATGTCGTGCATCGCGGCGCTGGGCACGCGCGGCTGCGGCTTCGAGCACCAGATCGCGTCGGTCTGGAAAGCGCTGGGCGGCGACGTCGGCGGCGTGCCGGCGGCGAACGCGGGCTTCCTGCGCGACGACGCGCTCCTCGCGATCGTGCTCATCACCGACGAGGACGACTGCTCGGCGCCCGCCGACACGGATCTCTTCGACCCGAGCCAGACGCTGGTCACCGATCCGCTGGGGCCGATCGACAGCTACCGCTGCAACGAGTTCGGGCACCTGTGCGACGGCGTGCCGCCGCCGCGCACGATGGCGGCGATGAATCTGCAGAACTGCACGTCGAACGAGAACGGCAAGCTGATGCGCATCGCCGACTTCGTGACCTTCTTCAAGGGCCTGAAGGCGAACCCGGACGACGTGATCGTCGCGGCGATCACCGGCCCGCCGACGCCGTACAGCGTGACGCTCCAGCGCGTGCGCGAACGGACGACCGGCACCGTCGAGAACGAGCCGCGCATCGTGCCGTCGTGCACGTCCACCAACGGCGAGGCGGCGCCGTCGGTGCGCATCCAGCAGTTCATCAACGCGTTCGGCGACAACGGCACGTTCGAGAGCATCTGCGAGGGCGACTTCAGCCCGGCGATGGCGCGCATCGGCGACAAGATCGCCGGCCGCATCCGGCACCAGTGCCTGGACAACCCGCCGGTCGACCGCGACCCCACGCGCCCGGGCCTGCAAGCGAACTGCGAGGTCTATCAAGAGACGACGACCAGCGATGGTCCGATTCGCACCAGCATCGATTCATGCGACGATGCCCCAGCCCCATGCTGGCGCATTCAGCCGGACAGCACCTGTCCAGGAACCGGCAGCGAAGTCATCGTCGACCGCGGCTCGGTACCGGCACCGCCGCGGACCAACATCACGGTGCTGTGCGAGACCTGCCAGAGTGCCGAGGATCCGCGATGCTCCGGCAGCTGAGCCGGGGGTTTGGCGACTATTGCACGGGACTATTGCGCTGGACGATTGCACTGGTCGTTGGGCTGGCAACGTCGGTGGCGGCCGGTTGCTCGGTGAACAACCACGGGCTGAACGGCACGCCCGACTCCGCGCCCGATCTGGCGATCGAACGCGTGCCGGTGGTCGACACCGGCCCGGACCTCGCATGTGAGCCGTGCGACAGCGCCGCGACGTTCGTGACCCTGCCGGGCGGCCGGTTCACGGGAACCACCAGCGGCGCTTCCACGAACCAGGGATCCTGCGGCGGGGGCGACGCACCCGAGGCGGTGTACAAGCTCGAGCTGACGACGAAGAGCGACCTGTTCGTCGCGACGCACGGGACTGGCTTCAACACCGTGCTCTATGTGCGCGACGGCTGCTGCGGCCCCGAGATCGCGTGCAACGACGACGCCGACGCGCACAGCACGAGCGCGATCTCGCAGCGCGGCCTCGACCCGGGCACGTACTACATCTACGTCGACGGCGCGACCAGCGGCGACGCGGGCGCGTTCACCGTCGACATCTACGCGATGCCCGCGGCGACCAACGCGGCCGAGACCTGCGGCAACCCGCTGCCGCTCGCCGCCGGCGCCACGACCGGCAATACCTGCGGTTTCCAGGACGACTACAGCCCACCCGACGGCTGCAGCATGGCTGTCGCGGGGGCCAACGGCCTGGATCAGGTTTACTACTTCGTGCTCGACCAGAAGACGAGCGTGACGTTCAGTACCTGCGACAACACCTGCATCGATACGGTGCTCTACGTGCGCGACGTGTGCAACGAGAACAGCGCGCAGACGGTGTGCGACGACGATTCCTGCCGCGCGAGTGGAGCGTGCCAGCCGGACGGGAATACGGTGCAGAGCCACATCGCGACGACGCTGGCTGCGGGGATTCACTACTTGTTCCTGGACACCTTCGCCGCGGCGCAAGTTCCCTGCGGCGACTTCACGATCACCGCGACGGGAATACCGTAGCTCCCGCCCACACGTAGACGTAAACGTA
>CAZNCQ010000407.1:0-5677 GCA_964571275.1 uncultured Myxococcales bacterium | reverse complement strand
GACTTCTCGTTCAACTCGGTCAATCGACTGACCAACACCGGGATCGCGGTGATGGCGTCGTCGAGCGGGACCGAGCTCAGCCAGGAGTCGGAGGCGCTGCGCTCGTCGTACTTCACGAATAATTTATTGGCCGGGCTGCGCGGCGCCGGCGACGCGGATCGCGACGGGCGGGTCACGCTGGTCGAAGCCTACCGCTACGCCTACAACCAGACGCTGAGCGCGACGGCGGCGACGGCGGTCGGCAGCCAGCACGCGACGCTGGAGACCGGGCTGCGCGGCAAGGGCGAGGTGGTGCTGACCTACCCGGCCGCGGCGAGCGCGCAGCTGGAGCTGCCGTCGGCGCTCGACGGCGAGCTCCTGGTGCGCGCCGAGCCGAGCGGCGCGGTGCTGGTCGAGATGCACAAGGCGGCGGGGCGCGCGGTGCGGCTGGCGCTGGCGCCGGGGCGCTACGAGGTGATTCACCGCCGTGGCACCATCGCGCGGCGCTGCGAGCTGGCGCTTGCGGACCACCACGTGGCGGAGCTCGACACCGCGGGGTGCAGCAACGTCGAAGCGGTCGCGGTCGCCGCCAAGGGACCGGGCGCGCCGCCGCGCGCGCGCTGGATCGTGCAAGCGGCGCTGGGCGCGATCGCGGGGCGCAACGACGCCTATATCCAGCGGCTGCAGGACTTCGGCTTCCACGACACGATCTACTTCGGCATCCCTCGCTTCTCGGTGCAGGCGGCGCGACCGCTCACGCGCCACTTGGTGCTCGGCCTCGAGCTCGCGAGCCTGGACGAGCGCGTCTTCCGCCGCGACTCGACGACGACGCTGTCTGGACAGAACGAACGCTTCTGGTGGGCGGCTTATTCGCTGGGCGCCGACGCGCGCGGCGAGCTGCCGCTCTGGCGCGACCGCCTGATCCCGTACGCGCGCGCCGGCATCGCGCTCACCTATGGCCGCACCAGCTACCAGGAGATCGACGCGGCGACCAACGCCGTCAAGAGCGACGACAGCACCTCGAGCTTCGGCTACGCCCTGCGCGCGGCGGCGGGCGTGGCGCTGATGCCCTGGCGCCATCTCGGTTTGTTCGGCGAGCTCAACGTCACGTACGCACCGACGGTGAGCAACCTGCTGGGCGACGTGCACGACAGCGGCGGCCCGGGCGCGCTGCTGGGATTGCGAGGTGAGCTGTGAGATCGAACGCGAACGCGAACGCGAAGACGACGGCGGCAAGGACAACGTCCAGGCGCGCGCTGCGCGGCCTGCTCTGCCTGGCGGCGGCGCCGATGCTGATGGGCAGCGAGTGCGAACAACCGCTGGTGAAGGACTCGGGCTTCGACGTCTGGTGCGGCGACACGCTGTGCAACTGGCAGGTGGACGCGGGCGGCGTCGCCAAGGTCCCGACGTGGAACGCGCAGGACTACGGCGTCGGCCTGGTCGGGGACCCGGCGGCGATCTCGCAGAGCTTGCCCTTCACCAGCGACGAAGTCTCCTGCATCCACTTCGATCTGCTCGCCAACATCGATGACGCGGCCATCGTCACGCTGTCGATGGACTTCGGCGACGGCGCCCCCGCGACCGCGGAGACCATCCCGAGCGGCGCGTGGAGGCCACTCAGCTATCACCTGGTGACACCGACGTACTTCCCGTCGCTGCGTATCTCGATCCGCAAGACGGGCGCGGGTCGGGTCGAGCTGGCGCAGATCCAGGCATCGAAAGCCTCGGATTGCTCGGGGCCGCCGCCGGCCGGAACGCCGGCGTCGCGACCGGCGGGCGCCACCTGCGAGACGACCAGCCAGTGCGCCGCCGGCGCGTGCGTGGTGCGCCCGGTCGACACCGAGCTCTTTCCCGACGGAACGACGCGATCGGTGTGCGCCGGCTGTAGCACCAGCGCCGACTGCGCCGCCGGTGAGATCTGCGGCCTCGCATGGAGCGGCGCCTTCATCGAGCCGTTTCCGTCGTGCCTCGCGCCGGCGGCGCTGGTGCTGGGGAGTCGCTGCCTCGCCGACGGCGAGTGCGCCGGCGGCACCTGTTGCCAGGGGGTCTGCTCCACCTGTTGCGCGGGCGCAACCGGGGGCGCCGCCGCCTGCGCCGCGGGCGGAAGTTGCGCGGCGCGCGCGAAGAATGCCGACGGGAAGCCGGCGCGCCCCGCCTGGCAGTGCGCACCCGACGGCGGCAGCGGCGCGGCTGGCACGCCCTGCCTGGCCGACGACGACTGCGCGAGCGGCGCGTGCGCGGGCGCCGGCGTGCTCCACGTGTGCGCTGACGGCCGCAGCTGCTCTTCCGACGCCGACTGTCCCACCGGCCCGCCCGGGAATCCGTGCATCGCCATCGGCGTCGCGGGTGGACAATGTCAGTAACGACTCGATGGACGCCTACGCCCGCTATGGTCCGACGCTGCTCCGCAAGGCGCGCCGCATGCTCGGCAGCGCCGCCGACGCCGAGGACGTCGTGCAATCGGTGTTCGTCGACCTGGTGCGCCGCGGTCACTCCGGCGCCGACCTGCCCTATCTCTTTCGCGCCGTCACCTCTCGCTGCCTCAACCACGTGCGCGACCGCGGCAACCGCGCGCGGCTGCTCGAACGCCAGGAGCCGGCGTTGCGCGCCCTCGCGCGCACGCGCTGCGACGACCAGGTCATCGGCATGGACCTGCTGACGAAGCTGGTCGATCGCCTGGACCCGGCGTGCGCCGAGGTGCTGGTCTACCGCTACTGCGACGACCTGACCCAGGACGAGATCGCCGAGGTTCAGGAGGTCAGCCGCAAGACCGTCGGCGCGCGGCTCGCGCGCGTGCGCGAGGCGGTTCAGGCGCTGATCGAGGCGCGCGCGGCGACGGGGGGCGCACCGTGAGCGCGCGCGAGGGCGGCGCGGCGGCGCTCCGCTGCGTCGGCGAGCCGGTGTCGTGGCTGGCGCTCGAACGCCTCCGGCTCGGGGAGCTGGCCCCGGCCGAGCGCCGCGCCGTCGAGGAACATCTCGCGGCCTGCGCGGCCTGCGCGGCGTGCCTGGCCGAGATTGATCAGCCCCTGCGCCTGCCGGCGTTGCCCGAGACGGCGCGGCCCGCAACCTTCCGGGCACGCCTGCGCGCGATGTTGGCGGGCACGGCTCGCGCGCGCCTCTGGGCGCCCGCAGGTGCCACCGCCGTCGCCGGCCTCGTCATATGGGCCGGCGTCTTTCTCTTCGCGCGCCCGAAACCGCTCGACGAGACGCTGGCCGACGGAGCGCTGCCCGGCATCAAGGGCGGCGGCGTCGCCCTGTCGCTGGTGCGCGAGCGCGACGGGGCGATCGACCACGACGCGACCAGGTTCACCGAGCGCGATCGCTGGAAGGCCCTGGTCACCTGCCCCGCGGCGCGGGTCGTGTTCTGGGACGTCTTGGTCTTCGACGGCGCCTCGACGACGTTCCCGCTCGCTTCCACGGCCCCGATCACCTGCGGCAACCGCGTGCCGCTACCGGGTGCGTTCCGCCTCGACGGCACGCGCCCCGTCCAGGTCTGCCTGCTCCTCGCGGCGGATCCCATCGATCGGACCGGCGTGACCGCGCGCCGGCTCGCGCTCGACCGCCGCACGACGTGTGCCGCTTTGCAACCAGAGCGGTAAGAACAGACCGCGCGCGCGCTGGATCGTCCTCGGAGTCGCGATGCGGGCTGCATCCCGAGTTGGCCGCATCGCTACCAGTCGAGCGCGCAGCCTACGCCGCGCCCGCTCGCGATCGCCATCGGTGTGATGACGAACGACGGCGCGCCCGTGGCGTCACGCGGGCGATGAAGGAGATAGGGCGCGGCGGCTCCGACGGCGCTTCCCAGCACGGCGCCGGTGACGACGTCGGTCAGGTAGTGCTGGTCGGCTGCGATCCGCAGGTATGCCGTCGCCGCGCCGATGAGGCCGCCGGCGACGTAGATGACCGGCGCCCAGCGGTAACCGCGCATGCGAGCGACAGTCCCGGTGGCGGCCGCGACCGCGAACGTGAAGCTGGTGTGCGCGGAGTAAAAAGACAGGTTGGCGTCGTCGGCGCCCGGGCCGGTGTCGGGGTTGGGGACGCCAGCGTGGGCGTACGGCCGCTGGCGTCCGACGCTGTATTTCACCAGCTGGTCGAGATCGCCGGACAGCGCGACGGCCTCGGCGCTGATCAACAGATCGATCCACAAACGACGCGCGCCGCCCTCTTTCACGGCCGCCGCCGCCAGCATCCCCACGCCGACCAGCGGCGCGACCACGTAGGCCCCGGCATTGCTGATCGTCGCGGCGGCACCGCCGTGCGCAGTCCAGCGAAGGTTGTCGCGCACCGCGGTGTCGAGGGCGTTCGACGCGCACCAGCGGCAGGTCAGTGGCGCGAACTGGCTCTTCAGCGCCTCGGACGCAATCCAGAGGCCGGCGGCCGCCACCGTGATCGACACGTCGATCCGCACCGAGACGCGCAGACCTGCGGGCGCTGGCTGCGCGATCTCCGCGCGCACCGGCCCGGCAACTAGCCCGGCCGCAATCGCGACGGATACCAAAGAGGCGCGTCTCGCTGGCAACGTTCTACATCGTCCCGGTTTCGCGCGCGTCTGCACTACCATCGCTCGGCGGAGCGGCAATGGCGAGATCGACCGCCACCGTGCTCACGGCAATTCCATCGACACGCAGTGTAACCCGAGCACCGGGCGCGTGCGCCGGTTCAGCGCGTGCGGCCTCATACAACGCCTGTGGCCCCGTATAGTGTCTGCAGCCCCTATAAAGATGAACCATTCGACCGCCCTCACGCCACTCCACCAGACGATGCACCGGCGACACACCTGCGCGATCCCGTGGGCGTTGAGTCTCATCGCGCCCGCGTTGAGCCTGCTCGCCAGCTGCGCGGGGCGCTCGCCGGCGCCCGGCGGCGGCGCGGGAGGCACCGGCGCTGGTGCTGCAGGCGCGACCGGTGGCGCTGGCGACGCGATCGACGGCGATGCCGACGACGGCGGCGGCACGCCCGCGTGCGGCGCGAACGTCACCGCGGCAATCCTGGCCAACCAGAGCATCGTGCTCGCGGGCGATTCGTGCGTCGACGTCCCCGCGGGCAGCACCCAGTACGACGGCGTGATCTCGGGCGCCGGCACGCTGCGCTTCCGCGGGCTCGGCGGAGCCGGCGCGCTGATTCTCACCGCGGACAGCACCTTCTCGCTGCCCGCCGCTCAGCAGATCGAGACCGCGACCGAAACCAAGAGCCCGACCGATCCCAATCACGTGCACTACTTCTCGATCGAGAATCCCGCTCCGCCGGCGGTGTTGGTCGATCCCGGCGTGACGTTGCAGCTCGGCACGCCAGCATCGACGAGCGGGACGATCGGCAACTACATCCCCAGCACCAACGGGACCACCATCAACCTCGACAACATGCGGATCGATGGCACGCTGGTGCTGCCGTCGGGACCGGTCCAGCACCTCGGCATCCTGAGCGGCACGGGCGTCATCACGCGGCCGGCTGTCGGCACGACCGGAGGCACGCTGTTCCTAGTCGGCGACAATCCGTTCAGCGGCGTCTACTCGCAGTTCTTCGGTGGCTACTTCGGCAGCGACCACGTCCTGTTCTCGTTGCCCAACGCCACGATCTTCAGCAACGAATCGTTCATCGTGGCCGCGCCTGAAGGACAATTCGGCGCGACCGCCGACCATCTGTTGAAGTTCCCGCAGACCATCTGGGAGAGTCACTATGGCGACGACATCAACACCAA
>CAZNCQ010000406.1:0-5718 GCA_964571275.1 uncultured Myxococcales bacterium | reverse complement strand
CCGACTTCCTGTCCCGAATTCGCAACGCCATCATGGCGCGCCACGCGGAGGTGATCGCACCCGCGTCGAAGCTCAAGCATCGCATCGCCGAGCTGCTCAAGGCCGAGGGTTACATCGCCGGCTACGACCTGCGCGAGGACGAAGGCATGAGCAACATCGTCGTGCGGCTGCGCTGGGCCGACCCGCGCACCAACGCCATCACCGGGCTGCGCCGCCGCTCGCGTCCCGGCCAGCGCATGTACGTCGGCCACGGTAAGATTCCCAAGATCCGCTCGGGTCTCGGTATCGCGATCCTCTCCACGTCCCGCGGTCTCATGACCGATCGGGCGGCGCGCAAGGCCGGCGTCGGCGGCGAGCTGCTCTGCGAGGTTTGGTAAACGTCATGTCACGCATTGGTCGAAAGATTCTGCCGCTGCCCAAGGGGGTGACGGTCAGCAGCAAGAACGGCACCGTCGGCGTGAAGGGGCCGAAGGGCGAGCTCGCCAAGGTGATGCCTTCGGGGATCACGTTCAAGATCACCGGCGACAAGCTGCAGGTCGAGCGCGCCGACGACTCGCGCGAGAATCGCGCGAAGCACGGCCTGATGCGCGCGCACCTGGCCAACATGGTCAAGGGCGTGACCGACGGCTGGACACGCGAGCTGGAGATCAACGGCGTCGGTTACCGCGCCGAGGTCGCCAACGACACGCTGACCATGGCGCTCGGCTACTCGCATCCGGTGGTGTTCAAGCTGCCGAAGGGCGTGGGCGCCAAGGTCGACAAGAACCGCATCGTCCTGAGCGGCGCGGATCGCGACCTGCTCGGTCAGACCGCGGCCAAGGTGCGCGAGCTCCGCCCTCCCGAGCCGTACAAGGGCAAGGGCGTGAAGTACGTCGAAGAGGTCATCAAGAAGAAAGTCGGCAAGGCGGGAGCCACGGGCTCGGGCGGCGGCGGCTAGCCGTTGTTCGCGACAAACGTCACAAAGTCAACGTCAGCGTCGAGGTAAGGATCGGACATGTTTACCAACAGCAAGAACGAGAGCCGGAAGAAGCGGCACCGGTCGATCCGCAAGCGGATCGAGGGCAACAGCGAGCGGCCTCGCCTGGCGGTGTTCCGCAGCTCACGGCATATCTACGCCCAGGTCATCGATGACCTGTCGCGGAAGACTCTGGTCTCGACGTCGGACGTCGACGCTCCCAAGGATGCGACGGGCAAGAAGAAGGATCGCGCCAAGCAGGTCGGCACGGCGATCGCCAAGAAGTGTCTCGAGAAGGGGATCGACAAGGTCGTCTTCGATCGAGCGGGCTACAAGTATCACGGACGGGTCTCGGCGCTGGCGGACGGCGCGCGCGAAGCCGGGCTCAAGTTCTAAAGCGGCGGCAAAAGGAACCAGAATGGCAATCAATTACGAAGAGGTCGGCGAGCTCGTCGACAACGTGGTGTTCATCAACCGCGTGGCCAAGGTCGTCAAGGGCGGGCGCCGGTTCTCGTTCTCGGCGCTCGTGGTCGTCGGCGATCAGCGCGGCTACGTCGGCGCGGGGCTGGGCAAGGCCAACGAGGTGCCCGAGGCGATCCGCAAGGGGACCGAGCAGGCGAAGAAGAACCTGTTCCGTATCCCGCTGGCCGGCGGCACGATCCCGCACGAGGTCCAGGGCGACTTCGGCGCCGGGCGGGTGATCCTGCGTCCGGCCAGCGCTGGGACCGGCGTCATCGCCGGTGGCGCGGTGCGGCCGGTGCTGGAGGTGTCGGGCATTCAGGACATCCTCACGAAGTGCATCGGCACCTCGAATCCCCACAACGTCATTCACGCCACCATCGACGCGCTCCAGCAGCTGCGCAGCGCCGACGACGCGGCCGCGCTGCGCGGCAAGCGCCTGGACGAGATCCGGGACTAGCGCGTACGCGCGCACGCGAGCAGCGAAAGAGAGACCCACAATGGCCAAGAAGCTGAAAGTCACCTTGATCCGTAGCGGCATCAACCGCCCCGAGAAGCACAAGCGCACCATCCACGGCCTGGGGCTGCACAAGATGGGCGCGGCCGTCGTGCTGGCGGACAATCTCGCCGTTCGTGGCATGATTCGCTCCGTTTCGCACTTGGTCCGGGTCGAGTCGGCCGACTAAGCGCTCCCACCACTCACGCCAACTCACTCAAAAGGTATCGAACGAAATGGGAACCACGCTCCATACGTTGAAGGGCCCGCGCGGCGCGACCCGCAATCGCAAGCGCATCGGCCGCGGCCCCGGGTCGGGAACCGGCGAGCAGTCGGGCAAGGGTGTGAAGGGCCAGAAGGCCCGCACCGGCCACCACGGCGCGCGCCTCGGGTTCGAGGGCGGTCAGATGCCGATGCAGCGGCGCTTCCCGAAGAAGGGGTTCAAGAACCACTTCCGCAAGGAGGTCTTCGCGGTCAACCTCAAGGACCTCGAGGATCGCTTCCCCTCCGGGACGATCGACGTCGAGGGCTTGCACGCGGCCGGACTCGTGCCGCGCACCTCGCACACGGTCAAGATCCTCGGCGAGGGAGAGATCACCAAGAAGTTCGTGGTCAAGGCCAGCGCGTTCTCGGGCGCGGCGAAAGAAAAGATCGAAAAGGCCGGCGGCACGGCCGAAGTGGTCGGCTAGTCGGAAGAGGGGAAACGCGATGGCGTCCGGTTTCCAAAATATCGGGAAGATCCCCGAGCTGAGAAAGCGGATCTTCTACACGATCACGCTGCTGGCCGTGTACCGCATCGGGGCGTTCGTCACGACCCCCGGGGTCAACCGCGCCATCATGGCGAAGATCGTGAACCAGGCGTCGGGGACGTTCCTCGGCCTCTTCAACATGTTCTCCGGCGGCGCGCTCGAGCAGATGTCCATCTTCGCGCTCGGCATCATGCCGTACATCAGCGCGTCGATCATCTTGCAGCTGCTCACCGTCGTGGTCCCCAAGCTGGAGCAAGTCCAGAAGGAAGGGGAGATGGGGCGGAGACGCCTCAATCAGTACACCCGCTACGGGTGCGTGATCCTGTCGCTGATCCAGTCGTTCTTCATCGCGAAGTGGCTCGAGGGCAACAACCGCAACTACGCCCAGTTCGGCCAGGTCGTCATCAACCCGGGCTGGGGCTTCCGCCTGCTGACCATGGTCTCTTTGACCACGGGCACGGCCTTCATCATGTGGCTCGGCGAGCAGATAACCGAGCGAGGCATAGGCAACGGGATCTCGCTCATCATCTTCGCCGGCATCGTCACCGACATGCCTGACGCTGCCGTGCGCATGTTCTCGAAGGCGAGGACCGGTGACATCACGGCGTTCGACCTGGCGATCATAGGCGTGATCATCGTGCTGGTCGTCGCCGCGATCATCTTCTTCGAACGCGGGCAGAGACGAATACCCGTCCAGTACGCCAAACGCGTGGTCGGGCGAAAGATGTTCGGCGGCCAGTCGACGCACCTGCCGCTCAAGGTCAACACGGCCGGCGTCATTCCCCCGATCTTCGCATCCTCGATCCTGATGTTTCCGCAGCAGATCGCGTCGTTCGTGCAGACGCCCTGGATGCAGCGGATCTCGGAGGCGCTGCACCCGGGCGACTGGCGCTACAACACGCTCTACGTCTCGCTCATCGTCTTCTTCTGCTACTTCTACACCGCGGTCACGTTCAACCCGGTCGACGTCGCCGACAACATGAAGAAGTACGGCGGCTTCATCCCGGGCATCCGTCCCGGCAAGGCCACGGCGGCGTACATCGACAAGGTGCTGACACGCATCACCTTCGGCGGTGCGCTCTACATCTCGACCATCTGCGTGCTGCCCTCGCTGCTGCACGAGAAGATGAAAGTCCCGTTTTACTTCGGCGGCACCGGCCTCATGATCGTCGTCGGCGTCGCGCTCGACACGGTCCAGCAGATCGAGTCGCACCTCATCACCCGCAACTACGAAGGATTCACCGGGCCGCGCGGGCCCCGCATCCGGGGTCGCGGCTCCCGGGCCACAGGCGCCATTGGAAGCTGATTTTTGGGCGAAAAGCTCCTGCTCTTCGGTCCTCCCGGGGTCGGGAAGGGGACCCAGGCGCGGCGTCTCTCGGTCGCCTTTCACATCCCGCACGTGGCTACCGGCGACATCTTGCGTGGCGCGATCCAGTCGAACACGCCGCTCGGCCTGCGCGTCGGCGGCTTCCTCCAGAACGGCCACCTGGTCCCGGATGACATCATGGTCGAGGTCGTGACTTCCCGTCTGGCGCAGCCCGACGCCGCGGGCGGCTACCTGCTCGACGGATTTCCGCGCACGATGGCGCAGGCCGAGGCGCTGGGCGTCGAGCTCGCCAGGCAGGGCGAGCGGGGCAAGGTGGACGCCGTGATCGTGCTGGACGGTCCCGCCGAGGCGCTGGTCTCGCGCATTGCGGGCCGGCGCACCTGCGAGAGTTGCCAGTGGACCTATCACGTGGTCTCGCGACCGACCAAGGTCGAGGGCGTGTGCGATCGCTGCGGCGGTACGCTGATCCAGCGCGCCGACGACGCCGAGGCGACCGTGCGTTTCCGCTTGGACGAGTACGCGCAGAAGACGGCGCCGGTGCTCGATTACTTCCGCGCCCACCACTGGCCGATGCTGCCGATTGACGCCATCGGCGACATCGACCAAGTCTTCGGCCGGATCTATTCCGCGGTGTTGCTGAGCTAGGACGGCGGAATGTCGATTCGTCTCAAGAGCGCCACCGAGATCGCCAAGCTGCGCGAGGCCAACCTGATCGTGGCCGACGTGCTGGATCTGCTCGAGGGCTCGGCAAAGCCCGGTATGACCACCTGGGAGTTGAACGAGATCGCGGCGACCCGCCTGCGCCAGCTCAAGGCCGAGTCGGCGTTCCTGGGCTACCACGGCTATCCGGCCGTGCTCTGCACCTCGGTCAACGAGGTCGTGGTCCACGGCATCCCGCGCAAGGACGTGGTGCTCAAGGAGGGCGACCTGCTCTCCATCGACTTCGGTGCGTTCAAGGATGGCTGGTGCGGTGACTCGGCGCGTACGGTGCCGATGGGGCAGGTGTCGCCGGAAGCGGCCGCGCTGATCGCCGCGACGCGTGAGTCGCTGGAGCTGGCGATCGAGAAGTGCATCCCCGGCAACCGCCTGGGCGACATTGGCTGGGCGGTGCAATCGCACGTCGAGCCCAAGGGTTACTCGGTCGTCCGGCAATTCGTGGGGCACGGGATCGGCCGCGCCATGCACGAGGAGCCGCACGTGCCGAACTACGGCGAGGCCGGCAAGGGCAAGCGCCTCTCGCCCGGCCTGGTGGTCGCCATCGAGCCCATGGTGAACGCCGGCGCTCAGGATGTCGTGATCAAAGAAGATGGCTGGACGGCGGTTACGCGAGATGGTAGCCTCTCGGCCCATTTCGAGCATTCCGTGGCGATCACCGACGATGGGCCGATCGTGCTGTCGCGGCCCTGAGTGTTGAATCTGTAGATCGCGCGAGGATTTCGAGGTATTGGGAGCGTTCTCATGAAGGTTCGAGCGTCTGTCAAAAAGGTATGTGTAAAGTGCAAGGTCATCCGCCGGCGCGGAGTCGTGCGCGTGATCTGTGAGAATCAACGCCACAAGCAGAGGCAGGGTTAATCGATGGCTCGTCTGGCAGGTGTCGATCTTCCGCGCAACAAGCGCATGGAAATTGCGCTGACGTACATCTATGGGATCGGCCGCGCCAAGTCGCGCGAGATCCTCAAGGCCGCCGAGGTGTCGCTCGACAAGCGCACCGACGACCTGGACGACAACGAGA
>CAZNCQ010000405.1:0-5729 GCA_964571275.1 uncultured Myxococcales bacterium | reverse complement strand
TTCGACGTGACTCAATACACGACCGACTGGATCGCTGCGTTCCCAGGCGGGACCTTCAACGGATTCACGTTCGCGCCTGGCGTGTACATCCCCGGCTTCGGGCCGCCACTCAACTATCAGACCCCGAACGGCGCGGGAGCTGTGGGTGGCAATCCTAACTTCGACGCCGCGAGATATTTGTTACAAGGTGCGTGCGCCGGCGGCGCATGCCCGTCGCGCGCGCCCGAGGCCAGCGACAGCGGCTGGAAGGACACCATCAAGATGTTCCCCGGCGAAATCACGCGCATCGCCGCGCGCTGGGCGCCGACGACCGTCGCCGCGGGCGCGTCGCGGCCGGGCCAGGATCTGTTCTCGTTCGATCCGACGAATGGCCCAGGCTACGTCGAGCACTGCCACATCCTCGATCACGAAGACAACGAGTTCATGAGGCCCTATCTCGTCGCCAAGTAGCCGGCGCCAAACGACAGCGAACGCGTCGGGCGGTCCAATTTGAAATTGGATTGCAAAGTCGTATGACGAATTCGCCAGTGTTACAGCGCCGCCGATAATCGAGACTCGATCAGACAAAACTCCGTCGACACGACCTACGCCGCGACGCGCGCCTGCGCTTCGCGGCGTTTTTTTTGTGCATAAAAAAATAAAAAATGGATGACTCACCTGGGGCCCGGGCACCTACTCCGCGAGCTGCGAAATATTTATGCACCGAAGCGTGCGCAGCCTCTCACTAGCGCAAGCCACACAGTCCGCCGGGGGTGTCGATGGGACGTGTGGGCCGTGCGGGCGCCAACCCAGGTCGTGAAGAAAGGAAGAACCATGCGAAGTTCCCACCAACTGTTAGCAAGGACGTCCATCGGGGCGTCACTGCTCCTTGCCGCGGGGTGCGGGCAAGGCCCCGCCGCGGACACCACGGGGACGACGACGCAAGCGTCCGTCCGAACGCCCCAGACGGCGCTCATCGGCAACAACTTGCCGAAGTTCGTCGACCCACTGCCCACGTTCAACGGGCGGCGCATCAACGGCACGACGACGGTGAACGTCTCCATGCAGGAGTTCCAGCAGAAGGTCCTGCCGGCATCGTTCTACGCCGGGCTTCACGCCCCGTTCAACGCCGGCACGTTCCTGTGGGGATACAACATCAACAACACCGGGCCCAGCTGGCCGGCGCGCACCATCGAGGCGCAGCGCGGAACGGCGACGACCGCGAACTACACCAACAACCTCGTCAACACGCATCTGCAGAGCCTGCTCACCGTCGACCAGTCGCTGCACTGGGCGGATCCGCTGGGGACGACGGCGCACAACAACTGCGTGAACGGGCCACCGCTCGCGGCGGCGTGCACGCAGCCGTACGCCGGTCCGATCCCCGGCGTCGTCCACTTGCACGGCGCCGAGGTGCTGTCGCAGTTCGACGGCAACCCGGACGCGTGGTTCACGCCGGGGCTCGCGCAGCGCGGGCCCGGCTTCGTCTCCAACGTATACAACTACGTCAACACCCAGGAGGCGACGACACTCTGGTTCCACGACCACTCGCTGGGCGTGGTGCGCGAGAACGTGTACGCCGGCCTCGCGGGCTTCTACTTCGTCCGCGACAATCGCGACACCGGCCTCGCGAACAACCCGATCACCCTGCCGGCCGGCACGCAGGAGGTCGAGCTGATGATCCAGGATCGCCAGTTCGACACCAACGGCCAGCTCTTCTTCCCGGACTCCGACGATCCGGCGGATCTGAACGGCGGCCCCGGCAACCCCGACAAGCACCCGTTCTGGATTCCGGAGTTCTTCGGCGACGTCATCACTGTCAACGGCAAGGCGTGGCCGGTCATGGACGTGCAAGCGCGGCGCTATCGCTTCCGCGTTCTCAACGGCAGCAACGCGCGCTTCCTGTCGATGGAGCTCTTCAACCAGGCGGGCGTCGACATGCACCAGAATGGTCCGGTTGGACCGGCCATCTGGCAGATCGGCTCGGACGGCGGCTTCTTCAACACGCCGGTCAAGCTCGGCGATCCGGCGAATGGCATCCACGCTTGCGACGGCACCGCCAACGGCGCGCTCGGCGCCGCGGCCGACATCCAAGCTGGCAAGAAGTGCTTGTTCCTGGCGCCGGCGGAGCGCGCCGACATCATCATCGACTTCGGAGGCCAGCTCGGGAAGACGTTCACGATGAAGAACTTCGCGGTCATTCCGTTCCCCAGCGGCGGCCCGGTCGGCTTCGGCGCGCCCGACGCCACGTCGGACGGTCTGGTCATGCAGTTCCGCGTCAGCCAGCCGTCGACCACGAGCGTCGACACGACGTTCAACCCCGCGGCGACGCACCCGCCGTTGCGCGCGGCCCCGATCGTCAACGTCAAGCCGGCCAACGGACGCGGCGACAAGCTGCGCCAGATGATCCTCGTCGAGGAAGAAGGGAACACCGCCGACGTCGACGGCCCCGGCTCGCCCGACGGCGACGGTGAACCGGTCGAGAGCTTGATCAACAACACCAAGTGGAACGGCAACCGCGAGGGCTCGACGATCCCGGTGCCCGGCTCGACGTCCAACGGCCGCGGCCTGCTCGCGACCGAGACGCCGCGCGAGGGCTCGACCGAGGTCTGGGAAGTCGCCAACCTCACCGGCGACGCGCACCCGATCCACATCCACCTGATCCAGTTCCAGGTGATCTCGCGCCAGCCCTTCGACCAGACCGCCTACCTGACGGACTGGATCGGGTCGTTCCCGGGTGGAACCTTCAACGGCTTCACCTTCGCGCCCGGCGTCTACATCCCCGGCTTCGGTCCGCCGGCCAACTACCAGACGCCGAACTCGGCCGGCGCCGTCGGCGGCAACCTGAACTTCGACGCGGGGAAGTACCTGACGCAAGGGGCGTGCGCCGGCGGCGCCTGCCCGTCGCGCGCGCCGGATCCGAACGACGCGGGGTGGAAGGATACGATCAAGATGTTCCCGGGTGAAGTCACCCGCATCGCGCTGCGCTGGGCGCCGACCACCGCGGCCGCGGGCAGCACCAGGGCGGGCACCAACCCGTTCTCGTTCGACCCGACGAACGGTCCGGGCTACGTCGAGCACTGCCACATTCTCGACCACGAGGACAACGAGTTCATGCGTCCTCTGTTGATCACGAGGTAGCGGCCCGAGCCACCCCGCGTCCAACGGCACGATCGAGCATGTGCCAACGGACGCGGGGTGGTCGTTTCGTCGCAGCAGTTGTTGTTTCTCCTTGATTGTTTGTTACGCAAACGACATGAATGAATTGTCGTGGCGTGGTTGGTGACTTCGCTTGATCGGGTCGTAACCCTCCTCAGCGATTGCAAAAGCCGGTGAGCGAGCCCCACGAAACATCGTCGCCCTCCTCGGAATCCGAGCGCCCCGCGCCGGCCGGGTCCTCCGCCGTGGCGCAGCGCTTGTTGTTGCTGCGTTTGTTCTTGTTGATTTTGGCCGCCGCGGCGGTGCTGGTCGCCGTCGTCATCGCCGTCCGCGATCGCAGCGAAGGCGGGTCCAGCGTGCGTTACGCCTGCCCCATGCACCCGGAGGTGCGCGCCACCGCGCCCGGGTCGTGCCCGATCTGTCAGATGGCCCTCGAGCCAGTGGGGCGCGCGCCCGGCGGCAAGGGGCACGCCGGAATGGCGATGCCCGACATGACCGCCGTCGACAACGTGCGCAAGCACAAGATCATCGACTTCGTGCGCGTTCGCTCGCTGCTGCCCAACCTGCGCGAGATCCGCGGCGCCGCACGCGTCGACGACGACCACCAGATCTCCGCGGTGCTGTACAACGACCAGATCGACGCGCTCGCGCCCGACGAGCCGGGCACGTTCGTGCCGACGGCGTCGCCGCAGACGGCGATCGCGGTGACCCGGATCGGCGACCCCGCCGTGCGCTGGGATCGATCGACGTCGGTGATCCGATTCCGCGTCGACGCGGCGCCGGCGGCGGCGGGCGCCCTGCCGTCGGGGGAAGTCGGGTGGCTCAAGCTCGCGAGCAAGTCGCGCGCCGTCATCGGCGTCCCCGTGTCGTCGGTGCTGCAGTCGCCGGAGGGACCCTACGTGCTGGCGTGGAAGCCCGGCGGGCAGTTTGAAAAGCGGCCGATCGAGATTGGCGAGACCTTCTCGCGCCAGGGCTTCGCGGTCGTGCTCTCGGGGCTGCGAGCGAGCGATCGCGTGGTCTCGCGCGCCACGTTCTTTCTCGACGCCGATCGGCGCCTCGGCGGCAACGCCTTCGCCGCCGACAGCATGCCGAGCGCGATGCCGGGCGCCGCGCCGGGAGGCACGACGCCATGATCGCAGCCCTGGTCGCCTGGTCGGCGCGCCACAACCGCATCGTGCTGGTCGCGACGGTGCTGCTGGCGATCGCCGGCGATCTCGCGCGCCGCGGGCTCGCGCGCGACGTGATCCCGGATCTCGCCGACCCGCAGATCGGCGTCGTCGCCGACTGGATGGGCCACCCGGCGCCGGCCGTCGCCGAGGGCGTGACCAGGCAACTGACCCGAGCGCTGGCCGACGTGCCTGGCGTCAAGGCGATCCGCGGGACGACGATGTCCGGCATGGCCTACGTCGACGTGGTCTTCCCGTCGGCCGACGGGCTCGATCAGGCGCGGCAAGCGATCGTCGAGCGTGTGGACGTGCTGCGTCCGAAGCTGCCGTCGGGCGTCCGCCTCTATGTCGGGCCGGCGGCGTCCAGCACCGGCTGGGTCTTCGAATACGCGCTCACCGATCCGGCGCTGGTGTCGTCGGCGCTGGAGATGCGGCGGTTCCAGGACGACGTGCTGCGGCCCGCGCTGGCCGCGATCCCCGGCGTCGCCGAGGTCGCCACCGTCGGAGGCGAGGTGCGCGAGGTGCGCGTCGACGTCAAGGCGCGCCTGTTGCGCGATCAGGGGCTGGCGCTGTCGGACGTGCTCGGCGCTTTGCGGCCTCTATTGACGTCGCCATCGGCGACGGCCGGCAAGGGCGGCGCCCTGTCGAAGGCAACGCCGGACGACATTGCGAACGTGATCGTCAAAGGCGGCGCCGCGGCGCCGGTACGGCTCGGCGATGTGGCGCTGGTGCGGCTGGCCGAGGACATGCCGACCGGCATGGCCGACGTCGCGGGATCGCGCGCCGTCGGCGGCATCATCATCGCGCGGCGCGACGCCAACATCGCGGACCTGGTGGCGCAGGCCAAGACGGTGATCGCGCGCGAGTCCCACAAGCTGCCTCACCGCGCCGCCGATCCGGGACGCGAGGACTCGGGTGCCGCCGCCGACGTGCACGTGGCCACGACCTACGACCGCGCCGAGCTGGCGACGCGCGTGCGCCAGACACTGCTGCGCGCATTGGCCGAAGAGATCGCCGTCGTCGTGCTGGTGATCCTGCTCTTTCTCCTCCATGGGCGCAGCGCCGTCGTGCCGCTCGTGACCCTGCCGGTCGTCGTGCTGCTGACCTTCGGCGCGATGTGGCTGCTCGACGTGCCCGCGACGATCATGAGCCTGGGCGGCATCGGCATCGCGCTCGGGTTGGCCGTCGACGCCGACATCGTGGCGCTGGAGGCGTCGCATCGGCAGCTCGAGACGCTGAGCCCGCTCGCTTCGAGGACGGAGCGTCAGGCGCGCATCATTGCCGCCGCGCAATCGTTCGCGCCCGCGATCCTGACGTCGCTGGTGATCACCGCGCTGTCGTTCCTGCCGGTATTCGCGTTCTCGGGCGAAACCGGCCGCCTGCTGCGTCCGCTCGCGCTCACCAAGACGCTGGTCATCGCGGCCG
>CAZNCQ010000404.1:0-5745 GCA_964571275.1 uncultured Myxococcales bacterium | reverse complement strand
GGCGCTGCGGATCGAAGGCGCCCTTCGACGACGACGCCAGGATGCGCTTGGTCTCTTCTTCGGTCATGCGCACGCGCGGCATGGTCAGCCGCAAGCCGACCGGCGCCATGAACGACGTCACGATCGCGACCATGACGATGATCGAGAACATCTGCGTGCTCAGGATCCCCAGCGACAGGCCAATCGACGCGACCACGATCTCCATCGCCCCGCGCGCGTTCATGGCGACGGCGATGGACGCGGCCTCCCAGAAGCGCAGGCCGCCCCACATCGCGCCCAGCGTGCAGCCGACCAGCTTGCCCAGGCAGGCCACGCCGATCACCAGCGACAGCATGCCGCCGCCGCCCAGGCTCCAGAGATTGACCTTGAGCCCGACGATGCCGAAGAACACCGGCGCCATCACGCTGAAGACGAAGGACTCGAGCCGGGCCACCGTCTCCTTGCGCACGCGCGGAACTTGATGAAGCACGACGCCGGCGACGAACGCGCCGAACACCGCGTGCACGCCGATCCACTCCGTCGCAGCCGCGCACAGGAATGTCACGACGATCATCACCACCAGGTCGGAGTCGCGCGTGCGAAACCGCGTGACGGTGACGCGAATGACCAGACGCAGGAGCGGATACAGCACCACCGCCGCCAGCACCAGGAACACGCCGAGCTTGACCACGGTGAGCCCGAGCTGCGCGACGTGCACCGCGCCGCGCGACGCCGCGCCGGCGATCAGCGACAGGATCAGCCAGCCGACGGTGTCGTCGACCACGCCGGCCGACAGGATCACGAGGCCCATGTTGCGCTTGGTGAGGTCGAGGTCGACCAGGATCTTGGCGATGACCGGCATCGCCGAGATCGACATCGCGGTCGCCAGGAAGGCCGAGAACAGGATGCGGCTCTGCGGGTCGGCCAGATACTCCGCCGGCATCAGGTAGCCGAGCCCGAACCCGAGCACGAACGGCAGCAGCATCCCCATCGCGGACGCGATCAGCGCCGCGCGCCCGAGGTTGCGCAGCAGGCGCACGTCGGTCTCGAGCCCGGTGATCAGCATCAAGAGCGCCATCCCGACGCTGCCGAAGACGTCGAGCAGGTGGAACTGCGCCGCCTCGCGTGGAAAGATCGCGAGGAACGTCGCCGGCCAGTAGTGGCCGAGCACGGTCGGCCCGAGCGCGATCCCCGCGCCGAGCTCGCCCACCACCGCCGGCAGGCCCGCGCGCTTCGCCAGCTCCGCGCCCGTGCGCGCGACGGCAATCAGCAGCGCCAGTTGGATGAGCAGCAGGAAGACGGCGTGTCCGTCGAGCGAACGCAGCGGCGCGAGCTGTTGCATGTCAGCGGAGCCACAAGCTAGCACGCGGCCGCGCTCGCCGACGGTGCGATCCGGGGTCAAACTTTACATGTGCGCGGGTGGCTGAGATGCTGGTCGCGCACACCCGGACACTTGCGATGCCCCGCGACCTCCCCCTCGGCAACGGACGCATGCTCGTCACCTTTGACGACGAGTACCGCATTCGCGACATTTTCTACCCCTTCGTCGGCAAGGAGAACCACGTCGGCGGCTATTACTGCCGCTTCGGCGTCTACGTCGACGGCCAGTTCACCTGGGTCGAGCGCGCGCACGGCTGGACGCTGGACCTCGGCTACGAACGCGACACGCTGGTCACGGAGGTCACCTGCCGCAACGAATCGCTGGGCGTCGTCCTCGTCTGCTCCGACTGCGTCGACTTTCACGCCAACCTCTACGTCCGGCGCGTCGAGGTCACCAACCTGCGCCCGCAAGAACGCGAGATTCGCGTCTTCTTTCACCAGGACCTGCGCATCGCCGACAGCGACGTCGGCGACACCGCGGCCTACGACCCGGCCACGCGCGCCGTCGTGCACTACAAGGGCAACCGCTATTTCCTGATCAACCTGCTGGCGTGCGGCGAGCTCGGCGTGCGCAAGTGGGCGATTGGCCAGAAGGGGCAGCCGGGCAAGGAAGGGACCTGGCGCGACGCCGAGGACGACGGCAACCTGAGCGGCAGCCCGATCGCGCAGGGCGCGGTCGATTCGGTCGTGGCCGCGCACGTTCCCGTGCCCGGACACAGCACCAGCGAGATCTTCTACTGGATCGCGGCCGGCCCCCGCTGGAAAGGCGACTGGGACGGCGTCGATGAGCTGAACGCCAAGGTCGTCGAGCGCGGCCCGGCGTCGTTTCTCCAGCGCACGCGTGACTACTGGCGGCTCTGGGTCAGCAAGGAGCCGATCGACTTCTTCGACCTGTCGCCGGACATCGTCGATCTCTACCGGCGATCGCTGCTGATCCTGCGCACGCAGATCGACAACGGCGGCGCGATCATCGCCGCCAACGACAGCGACATCACCACGTTCGCGCGCGACACCTACTCGTACATGTGGCCGCGCGACGGCGCGCTGGTGGCGCACGCGCTGGACCTGGCCGGCTACCAGGAACCGCCGCGCCGGTTCTTCGAATTCTGCGCCGACGTGCTGACGCCCGAGGGCTACCTGATGCACAAGTACACGCCCGACCGCGCGCTCGGCTCGTCGTGGCATCCCTGGATCGGGCCCAACGGGGACGGCGGCACGCAGACGCCCCAGCTGCCCATTCAAGAGGACGAGACCGCCCTCGTGATCTGGGCGCTCTGGAAGCACTTCCAGCGCTACCGCGACATCGAAGATCTGCGCGGGCTCTACGGCCGCCTGGTGAAGAAGGCGGCGGCTTTTCTGGTCAGCTACCGCGATCCGACGACCAAGCTGCCCGGCCCGAGCTACGACCTGTGGGAAGAGCGGCGCGGGATCCTCACGTTCACGTGCGGCTCGGTGATCGGCGGCCTGCACGCCGCCGCCCAGTTCGCGACGATCTTCGGCGAGTGCGAGCTCGCGCGCCGCTACGAGAGCGCGGCGCAGGAGATCCGCCAGGGCATGGACACGCACCTGTGGCGGCCCGAGCTCGGGCGGTTCGCGCGCATGGTGCGCGTGCACCTTGGCGGCGCGATCGAGGTCGACGACACCATCGATGCCTCGCTCTACGGCGCGTTCGCGTTCGGCGCCTATCCGCCCGACGATCCGCGCGTCGAGTCGACGATGAAGGCGATCCGCGACCACCTCTGGTGCAAGACCGATGTCGGCGGCGTCGCCCGCTACACCAACGACTACTACCACCAGGTCGGCAAGGACATCACGACCGTGCCCGGCAACCCCTGGTTCATCTGCACGATGTGGCTGGCGCAGTACGCGATCGCGCGCGCCAAGACCAGCGCCGACCTGGATCCCGCGCGGCAGATCCTCGCCTGGGTCGAAAAGCGCAAGAAGCGCCCGTCGGGCGTGCTGGCCGAACAGGTCCACCCGTACACCGGCGCGCCGCTGTCGGTGGCGCCGCTCACCTGGTCGCATGCGACGGTGGTGACGCTGGTGCAGGAGTACCTCGACCGCTGCGAGGCGCTCGGGCTCAAATGGCCCGGCACCAAGCGCCCCTACCGCAAAGAGCAGGGCTACGAGCGGCCCGAGCCCGAGATTCCGCTCGAGCAGCCCGCCTCGGGTGGGCCGATCGCCTCCTAGGATCCACCATCGTAAGGAGACCCTCGGGAGCGATCCTGGTGGTCGAGCCCGGCCTTTACCTCACCGACACACGCCGATGCGGCCGCCGTGATATGTCTCCCAAGGCCGGGACAGCTCAGCGACAGCCCGGAACACTGACGTGGAGGCAGACTGCAAGCGACGATGATTCCCAGGACGAAAGAAGGAGCTCCGATGGCGACGAAGTCGAAGGGTGGCGCGGCCGCGGGCAATGCCAAGGGGACGACGACGGCGAGGAACGCGATACTGGCCGCCACGTACAAGCTCGGCCAGAGCGTCTGGTACGACAACATCAGCCGCGGCTTCGTCCGCACCGGCGGACTGCGCGGGCTCGTCGACCAGGGCGTGCGGGGCGTGACGTCAAACCCGACGATCTTCGAGAAGGCGATCGGCGGCTCGTCCGAATACGAGGATGAGCTGCAACGCCTGGTGGCCGACCGGCAGTCGACTCAGGCGATCTACGAGGAGCTGGTGCTCGACGATGTCCGCCGCGGCTGTGACGTGATGCTGCCGGTCTTCGAGTCGTCGGGCGGCGTCGACGGTCGCATCTCGGTCGAGGTCGTGCCCGAGCTCAGCGCCGACACCGAGCAGACGGTCGCGGAAGGTTTGCGCCTGGCGCACATGGTCGGGCGCCCCAACGTCATGATCAAAGTCCCGGCCACGCCCGAGGGGATCCCTGCGGTGCGCGCGCTCACCGGGCAGGGTGTGAGCGTCAACGTCACGTTGATCTTCTCGCTCGTGCAATACCAGGCGGTCTCCGACGCCTACCTCGCCGGTCTCGGCGACCGCGTCGCCGCGGGCGGCAGCCTCGATGGGCTGGCGTCGGTCGCCAGCTTCTTCGTGTCGCGCGTCGACGCCGCGTGCGACAAGCTGCTGCTGGAGAAGCAAAGCCGCGGGACGCGCGACGAGATCGAGCTCGGGGAGAAGCTGCTGGGCAAGATCGCGATCGCCAACGCCAAGCTCGCTTACGAGATGTACCAGCAGACGATCGCGGGCACGCGCTGGAAGCCGCTCAAGGCCAAGGGCGCCCAGCCCCAGCGCCTGCTCTGGGCGTCGACGGGCACGAAGGACCCGCGCTATCCCGACACGTTCTACGTCGACGCGCTGATCGGCCCCGACACGGTCAACACCGTGCCGCCGGCGACCCTGACCGCCTTCATGGACCACGGCACGCCGGCGGCGACGCTGACGCGCGATCTCGAAGAGGCGCACCGCCAGATCGAAGCGTTCGCGGCGCTCGAGCTCGATCTCGACCAGGTGTGCGCGCGCCTGCTCGTCGAGGGCGTGAAGGCGTTCGAGACCTCGATGACGACGCTGATGCGCATGATCGCGGCGCGCCGAGCGGCGCTGCTGGAGAGCAGCGCGGTGAGCGCGTCATGACCACCCTCGCGATGCCCACCACCCTGCCGAATCCGCTGCGCGAAGGCCTGGCCGCCGAGCGCATCCCCGAGCCGGCGACCATGGTGATCTTCGGCGCGTCGGGCGACCTGACCAAGCGCAAGCTGCTGCCGGCGCTCTACAGCTTGACGCGCGAGCGCATGCTGCCGGGACGCTTCGCGGTCATCGGCTACGCGCGCCGGGCCATGTCCGACGACGCGTTCCGCAACGAGATGCGCGCCGGGTGCGAAGAGTTCGCGCGCCGCCGCCCGGTCGACCCGGGCGTGTGGGAGGGCTTCGCGCCGAACCTCTTCTATCAAGCCGGCGAATACGACGACCCCAGGGCGTTCGTGGCGCTGCGCGAGCGCCTCGAGCAGATCGAACGAACGCTGGGGCTACCCGGCAACCGCGTCTTCTATCTGTCGATCCCGCCGTCGTCCTTCGCCACGGTGGTGCGCAACCTGGGCGTGTCGGGGCTGGTGCCGCCGCCGTCGGGCCCGGCGCCCGCGAGCTTCTCACGCGTGATCATCGAGAAGCCGTTCGGCACCGACCTGGCGACGGCGCAGCGGCTGAACCACGACATCCACGAGACGCTGACCGAGAAGCAGATTTATCGCATCGACCACTACCTCGGAAAAGAGACGGTGCAGAACCTGCTCGTCTTCCGCTTCGCCAACGGCATCTTCGAGCCGGTGTGGAACAACCGATACGTCGACCACGTGCAAATCACCGGCGCCGAGACCGTCGGCGTCGAGGGCCGCGGCGGCTACTTCGAGCAGGCCGGCATCCTGCGCGACATGG
>CAZNCQ010000403.1:0-5748 GCA_964571275.1 uncultured Myxococcales bacterium | reverse complement strand
GTGCGCCAGGCGCCGAAGAGCACCAGCATCGCGCCGACGACATAGAAAAAGAGCGGCGGGATGACGAGATTCATGCGCCGAATCTGCCATTGGCGGCGGCAGCGGACAAGCGCGACGGCGCTCAGCTCGCGGTCTCGACCGCCTTGAACTCTCGAATGACCGTCACCCGAATCTGGCCCGGGAACGTCATCTCGGCCGAGATCTTGCGCGCGATCTCCGCCGACAGGTTCACCGCCGACAGATCGTCGACGCGGTCTTCCTGCACGTAGATGCGCACCTCGCGCCCACCCTGCACCGCGAACGCCTCCTCGATGCCGCGGAAGCTGCGGGTGATGCGCTCCAGGTCCTCGAGCTTGGCGACATAATTGTCCTCCATCTGGCGGCGCGCGCCCGGCCGCGCGCCCGACATCGCGTCGGCGGCGGCCACCAGATAGGCGTAGGGGCTGTTGAACGGCTCGTCAGTGTGATGGGCGCCGATCGCGTTGGCGACCACCTCCGGCTCGCCCAGCCGGCGGGCGATGTCGGCGCCGATCACCGCGTGCGAGCCGTCCATCTCGTGGGTCAGCGCCTTGCCGATGTCGTGCATCAGCGCGGCGCGACGCGCGAGCTTGAGATCCAGGCCCATCTCCTCGGCCATCATGCCGCACAGGAATGCCGCCTCGACGGCGTGCTTCCACTGGTTCTGCGTGAAGCTGGTGCGGTAGTTGAGGCGGCCGACCAGATCGACGATCTCCGGATGCGGGCGCGCGATCTCCAGCGTCGCGCACGCGCGGCGTCCGAGATCGACGAGCTCGCGCCCCAGCTCGGCGGAGATGTCGCGCGCCGCCTGCTCGACGCGTTTCGGGTCACTGCCGGCACCCGAGTTGCGGCACAGCCAGGCGACACAGCGCCGCGCGATCTCGCGCCCCACGCCGTCGAGCCCCTCGAGCCGGATGGCGTCGCGCCCGTCGGAGAGCGCAAGCTTCACCCCGGCCACGCCTTCGATCGCGCGCAGATTGACCTCGTCGCGCCCGATGACCGGATCGGCGGCCGCGCCCTGCGGCAGCGGAATCAGCGACATCAGCCGCTCGGTCAAGTAGTGGCCCGAGAAGCGGCCGACGGCGATCCCCATGACCCGCTTCGCGCGCCGGCCGGCGTCGTCGGGTGGGATCTGGTCGGCGACGCGCACCACCTGCGCCGCCGCCAGGCGCGCGTCTTCGATCTCCGTCTCGAGCAGGCGCGCGCGCAGCGCCGCCACGGTCTGACCCGCGCAACGCTCCAGCGCGGCCGGCGACTCCACCTCCAGGGCGCGCGCCTGCCGCTTCGACTCCGCGGCCTGGGACTCGTGCACCTCGGCACGCTGCCGCGGCAAGCCCAGGCGCGCCCGCCGCGCTTCCAGGTCGGCGGTCTCGACGGCCAGCGTTTCCTCGCGGCGCCGCAACCGCGCGCTGACCGCCGCCAGCTCCGCCTCGCGCTCCAGCGAGCGCGCCTCGAACGCCGCGCCGGTCGCCAGCGCCTCCTCGCGCGCCGCCAGCTCGGCGGCGCGCAGGATCTCTGCCTGCTCGGTGCGCGCGGCGTCAGCAATCGCGCGCGTCACGCCGCGGACGCCCGCGGACCAGGCCTGCTCCTGGCGCCGCACCATCAGGCGCCCGAGCCAGGCGCCGGCCACCAGGACCACGACGCCGGCGCCCAGCGCGACGAGAACAGCCACGGTCGCTCCGCCGTTCACGCCGCCACCGTCCCGTCAGCTCTGGCCGATGACCAGCCCGAGGTGCTCGCGCAGCGTGAAGTACTCCTCCGAGATCGACCACTGCACCAGGTCTCGGATCTTGTCCTTCGGCTCGACGGTGCCGACCGCCACCGGCTCGGCCTGCACCAGCTTGGACGCCACGTCCATGTCATTGCAGACCAGGAAACCGGCGCGCGTCGCCGTGAGATCGACCGCGTTCGACCACTTGTGCAGGTCCGCCTCGGCCTTGGTGGACAGGAAGCGCTGCACGACCACGCTCAGCTGCTCCAGCATCTGCGGCGAGGTCAATCGGCGCAGCAGCTCGAGATATTGCGCGACCGGTTGCGCCAGGTCGGCCTTCACCTCGAACTTCGGCGCCACCAGCTTCAGCGCCGCCAGGAACACCACCTTGAGCTCGGCAACCGTCGGCACCACCGTCGGCCACCGAACGAAATGGTCGGTACGCATCAGGGCCAGCTTCTTGCCGATGACGTACGCCAGCTCCTTCTCCGGCCGGCCTTGGAGCAAGCTCGCACCGACGACGAACGACGGGATCAGCTGCGCCTTCTCGCGGGTGTTGGCCATGTCCAGCTCGCCCGGCGACTCCGGACGCAGGTACAGCTCCGGCTGAGGCACGCCGAGCACCTGGTTCACGTAGTTGAACACCTTGCTGAACAGCAGCTGGTCGGTGGCGATGTCGCGCTTGTCCTTGCGCTTCAAGCCCCAGTCCTTGTGCTCCTTGGCACGCACGGCGGCGACCGCCTGGCTCACGCCACCGAAGATCGCCGAGATGTAGCGGTCCTCGTCGGGGTGATAGATATTGCGCTGCCACAGCTCCTCGGTGAGGCGCGCGCGCGCGCGCACGAACGCCTTCGGGCGGTACTGCTCGAAGAACTGCTGCTCCTCGGGGTCGGCCTTGCGCAGATAGACCAGCGTCGACGTGACGCACCAGGCGCGGTCGTACTGCCGCATCTCCAGCAGCAACCGGCGCAGCGTCTTCATGTAGACCGACATCTGGCCGAAGTCCTGCGTCGACTTCACCAGGTAGCGGTACTCCTTCACCGCCTTGTCATAGGTGTCGGGCCCCGACACCTGATAGAGCTCGGCCAGGATCTGGTGGCGCGCGACGGCGTCGGGATCCAGCGTCACGCACACCTCGAACGCCGCGGTCGCCGACTTGTAGTCCTTGAGCCGCGAGCGATAGATCTCGCCCAGCGCGTGCCAGAGCGCGATCTGCGTCGGCTTCTTGTCAGGCGGCGCTTCCTGCCCGAGGCGCTTGATCATCTTGCGGTAGTTGCGCTCCTGGTTCCGCCAATCCTTCTTGGCGGTCATGATCTTGTCGATGCGTTCGAACGCCTTCAGATCGTCGGGATCCTCGTCGAGCGCCTGGTTGTAGATCTCGACAGCCTCGTCGGTCGAGTGCAGCTCGTAGTTCGCGATGTTGCCGGCCGCGACCAGGTACTTTGCTTTGAGCTTGCCCGACTCCAGCTCGGCGAGCTTGGTCAGGATCTCCATCGCCTTCTTCCACTGCTTGGTGTCGCTGAAGAGATCGAGGAGGTTGTGCAGCACCTGGCGGTCGCCCGGCTTGAAGTTGAGCGCCTCGAGATGCGCGGCGATCGCCTTCTGCGGGTTGTTGAGCTTGTCCTTGAAGATCGCCGCGATCTGCTCGCTGAGCGCAAACTTCTCGTCGAGATCCGACGTCGGCGAGGCCGACAGCGCGCGCTTCTGCTTGACCACCGCCTCCCAGTCGCCCGACTCGGTGTAAAGGTCGATGAGCGCGTTCAGCGTGGCGCGATGGCCAGGCTGAATCTCCAGCGCCTTCTCGAACATGTTCACCGCCTTGGTGCGCTCGCGCAGCTCGAGCTTGATGCGCCCCAGGCGGAAGAAGATGTCGACGATCTCGTCGTCTTTCTGCGTGTCGCGGTGGTGGACCAGGATCGTCTGGTAGATGCGGAACGCGTCGTCCCAGTGCTGGATCTTGTAGAGCAGCGCGGCTCGATCGATCAGCGTCGGCAGGTACGTCGAGTCGAGATCGTAGGACTGCTTGTAGTACTTGAGCGCCTTGTCGTTCTCGCCCAGCTCCCCCGCCGCCTTGGCGAGGCGGTGATAGAGCAGCGTCAGCTCCCGGTTGGTCTTGCGATCCGCCTTGCGGACCAGCATCTCCAGCAGCGGCACCAGCGGCGCCCAGTCCTGGCGCTTGAAGTAGAGCTCGCCCAGCGGCTCGGCCGCGTCGACGTGCTCGGGATCGAGCTGGATCACGCGCGCGTACAGGTCCGACGCCTGTGTCTCGTCGTTGAGCTTGTCCTGGAAGATCTTCGCGGCGTCGAACAAGAGCCGCGTCTTCTCGAGCGGGTTCACCGTGTTGGACTCGGCGCGGATCATCAGCTGACCGGCCTTTTGCCAGTCGCCACGCTTCTTGTAGATGCCGAGCAGCGTGAGCATCGACGGGACGTGCGACGGATCCTGCGACAGCGCCTCGACCAGGTACTCCTGTGCGGGCTCCGGCTCCTTCATCTGCTCTTCGAAGATCTTGCCGAGGCGGTAGTTGACGTCGACCTTCTGCTTGGGGTCGGTGGTGACGCGCAACAGGCGCCGCATCATCTCGATGGCGCGGTCCCACTGCTCGGTGTCCTCGTAGAGACGCGCCAGACCGGCGAGCGCGTCGATGTGGTCCATCTCGACGTTGAGCACGTCGTTGTAAGCGTCGATGGCGCGTTCGAGATCGCGGAGCTCGGTCTCGTAGACCTGGCCCATCTTCGTGTAGAGCGCGATGCGATCCTTTGCGTCTCCCGTCGCGACAATGTGCTTGCGATAGGTGTCGACCAGGAACTCCCACTTGCGCTCTTGCTGATAGAGCCGCTCGAGATCGCGGTACGCCTTCTGGTTGCGATCGTCGATGAGCAGGATCTTCTCCAGCACCTCGGCTGCGCGATCCGGCTTGGTGAACTGCTCCTCCCAGACCGTCGCCATGCGCTGGTAGATCTCGACGCGGTCGCCTTCGGGAGACGAGATCTCGAGCTGGTGCTCGAGGTTCTCCAGGTACTCCTCCATGCGGCCGGTCTTCTGGTACAGCGAATCCAGCGCCTTGAGCGCCGGCAGGTTCTGCGCATCGACCGCGAGCACCTCTTTGTACGCCTCGACGGCGCGCTCGTTGTCGCCGAGCCGGTCCTCCCACAGCTCGCCCACCTGCAGCTTGAGGCGCACGGCGAACTCGGTGTCGTCGACGACCTGCGACTTCTTCGACAGCACCTCGACCAGGCGGTCCCAGGCCTGCGTGCGGCGGTAGAGCCGCTCGAGCGCGTTGATCGCGTCGATGCAGCGCTCGTCACCGTCGAGCGCGCGTTGATAGGCGAACATCGCCTGCGCGGCGTCTCCGATCTGCGTCTCGTAGGTGTCAGCCAGCTGCAGCAGGATGTCGACGCGTGGCTGCGTCTCCTGCTCGACCTCCGCGTGGCGCGCGAGCACCGACACGAGGTCGTTCCAGCGCTTCTGCTTGCGGAAGAAGTCTTCGAGCGCGGTCAGCGCGCCCACGTGCGCGTTGTCCAGCTGCAGCGCCTGCTGCGCCGACGCGATCGCGTAGTCGACGTGCTTGAGCGCCGAGTCATACCAGCGCGCGATCTTGACCCACAGATCGGCCGCGGTCTTGGGATCGCTGATCCCCTGCACGACCTGCGTGTAGTCGCCGATGAGCTCGTTCCACTTGTCGGTCGTCGTCGCCAGGCGCTCGAGCTCCTTGGCGACGTGGTCGTTGGAGTAGTCCTCGCGGAACGCAGCCTGCAACGCCACGAAGGCGTTCTCGCGATCGCCGAGCTGGTGCTCGTAGATCTCCGCCATCTGCGTGAACAGCACGATGCGCGCCGGCGCGTCGGGCACGAAGTCGGTGCGCGCGAGCAGGAGATCGATCAGCTTGACCCAGCTCTTGCGCTGGCGGTAAAGCTGCTCCAGCTCCTGCGACGCCGTCATGTTGCCGGCGTCGATCTGCATCACGCGCTCGTAGACCTCGGCCGCCGAGCCGCCGTCGCCGATCTTGTCGGTCCACA
>CAZNCQ010000402.1:0-5755 GCA_964571275.1 uncultured Myxococcales bacterium | reverse complement strand
TGAGCGCGCTGCCGATCGGCACCGGCCCGTTCATGCTGGCCAAGCTCTACGACCGCGAGGCCGCGGTCACTTCGCGCGCGATCCTGCTGTCGACGGTCGTCTCGCTGGTGACGACGTCCCTTCTGGTCGCCTGGATCGCGCGCGGTGGAGGCGCGTAGCCGACGCTCAACCGCCGATCGTCTTGCGCCAGGTCGGGCGCTCGCGCACCGCGGCCCACCACTTCTTGACGTGCGGGTGCTCGTCGAGCTTGCCGGCGGCCGGCGACAGCGCCAGGTACTCGAGGTAGGGCGCGTAGCAGTAGTCGGCGATCGAGAACGTCGGGCCCGCGAGGTAAGGCGTCTCGGCCAGCTGGCGCTCCATGGTCGCGTACGCGACGTCGAGCGCCGCGCCCGCCTTGGTCAACACCTCGGCCGGCTGCTCGCGCTTGAACACCGAGTGGTAGATGAACTTCATCGCGTGCGGCGCGAAGTTCTCCGTCTCGATGCTGATCCACTGCTCCATGCGCGCGCGCCCCTGCAGATCCTTGGGCGTGAGCGGGCTGCCCGCCTTGGCGTCGATGTAGCGCGCCATCGCGCGCGACTCGTACATCTTGAAGCCGTCGTCATCCAGCGCCGGCACCTGGCCGAACGGCTGCCGCGCCAGGTTGGCCGCTTGCTTGTGCTCGCCCTTGGCGAAATCGACCACGACGAAGTCGAACGGCGTGTTGGTCTCGTTCAACGTCATCAGGACTTTACGGGTACAGGTGCTCACGGGGCTCCCGAAGAGTTTCAGCATGACGGCGATATAGCACGCGGCGCGGCGACCGCTCGCAACGTCCGCGCGTCTTCGAGTTCCTGGACCTTTACGAGGCCCAGGCTTGCCAAGTGTGACGACAAATACAGCACTGGAGGATTCAGGCCGGCGCGGGAGTCGGCGCGGGCGTCTTTGCTATCTCGGTCGCGAACAGGCGCGCGTGCGCATAGATCGACAGCTGCGGGTTCACGCCCAGGCTGGTCGGGAAGATCGAGCCGTCGGTGATCCAGAGGTTGTCGAACTCGTGGTGGAGGCCGCGCGCGTTCACCACCGAGGTGCGGGGGTCGCCGCCCATCGCGCAGCCGCCCATCTGGTGCGCCGAGAACAGCGTGTGGCGGTTGGGGCCGAAGGGCGCGCGCGCGATCTGCGCGATGTCGGCTTCGCTGCGAATCACGATCGGCTCGTCGTGCAGGGTCATGACTTCGGTCGCGCCCGCCGCCAGCTGCAGGCGCGCCATGTTGGCGATGGCGTCGACGGCGGCTTCGCGGTGCGCGTCTCCCAGCGGATACGACACCTTGATGCGCCCGTGGTCGCCGACGCTGACGTGCCCGCCGGCGTCGTCGTGCTGCCCGTCGACGAGCAGCGCGATCGTGGCCTGTGCGTAGGCGAGGCGCTCGGCCGCGTGGCGGTGAGCGGCGCCGAAGCCGGGGAACGCCAGCGCGGCGAGCATCGGGTGAATCGGCGCGGTCTCGAAGAAGTAGCCGATGCGGTCACCGCGATCGCGGAAGTGGTGGCAGGCGACCGACTGCGGTGGTCCGTAGAAGGCTTCGATCGGCTCGGCGTAGAACGCGAGCAGCGGCACCGTAGGGTGCAGGAACGTGCGCCGGCCGACCTGGCCGCTGCCGTTGCCGATGTGCGATCGCAGGAGCAGCGCGGGCGTGTTGATCGCGCCGCCCGCGAGAACGATGCCGCGCTTCGCGTGCAGGACCATGCGACGCCCGGTCGGCCGATCCAGCGCGCGGTCGAGCGGATCGATCACGATCGCGCGCGCGGTTCGCCCCTCGGTCTCGACGAGCCGCGCCCGACAGTCGGTGTAGAGATCGGCGCCGGCAGCCATCGCGTCGGGCACGTAGGTGATCAGCGCCGACTGCTTGGCGTCGAGTGGACAGCCCATGCCGCAGTAGCCGAGGCGCGCGCAACCCTTGACGCTGCGGCGGATCAGCTCGGGCTGCCAGCCGAGCTTGGCGGCGCCGTCCCAGAGCTTGCGGTTGTTGCGGTTGACGTCGTCCTCGACGCCGGGGCCGATCGACAGCCGCTGCTCGACGGCGGCGAAGTGCGGTTCGAGCGTCGCCGCGTCGAGCCCGTCGACGCCGTGGCGCCGCGCCCAGAGCGCGCGCACGCTGTCGGGCGTGCGAAACGACGACGTCCAGTTGACGGTCGTGCCGCCGCCCACCGAGCGCCCCTGCAGGATGATGATCGAGAGATCGTCGGTCGCGCGGTTGCCGTGCTCCTGGTACAGGTTCGGATAAGCCCACGCCTCCTGCATGTTGAAGTCGCGGCGCGAGAAGCGCCCGCCTTCCTCGACGATCGCGACGCGCGCGCCGCTCTCGGCCAGCACGGCGGCGGCGACGCTGCCGCCCGCGCCGCTGCCCACGACCACGAAGTCGTACTCGGCCGCGTAGTTCTCGTGGATGTCGCCGCCCGCGTGCGTGACGCCTGGGCCAGTCGTTGCGCCGGCCGTCACGCGGGCCCCTGCGGCACGACCGGCGGGCCGGGATAGCCGACGCGCGCGTAGACCTCGGGCGAAGAATAGTAGGTCGCCTGCGCGAGCCGTTTCAGCGCTTGGTAGCCGCTGCGCAGGAGCGCGACGCGCGAGTGGCGCCAGGCCTCGAGGCGCGCGTCCATCGCGGCCGGCGCGAGGCGCGTGAACGGCGTCGGTTGCGCGTTGGTGAACAGGCCCGAGAGCCCGCTCTCGAAGAGGTGCAAGAGCCGGCGCAGCTCGGTGCCGACCGCGGGGTGCGCCTGCGCCATGAGCGCGTCGGCCTTGCCGGCGCAGTCGAGCGCCTCGGCCGTGGGCCACGACGCATCCGCACCGTCGCCGGGCGCGACGCGCGCGGCGATCGCCGCGAAGATCGCGTACTCGTGCGGCGTGAACAGCCGGAGCGCGCCGCGCGGCCGCGCGCGATCGAGCCCGCCGCGCAGCGCGAGCGGCACCGCGCCGCCGACGAGCAGCAACGCCGCGCCGAAGACCCCCTTCTTGAGGAAGCTCCGCCGTTCGGAGGAGTGGGAGCGCATCATCGCGCGTAGACTACACGACGGAGCCCGGGTGAGCGTGCCTTCCCGGGTGACCAGTTTCGACCCACGCGCTAGGCTGCGAGGGCGAAGGCCGACGCCACTCTCAAGGTCCCTCGCAAATGTAGCGAGCTGTTGATCCAGAGTTCCAAAGTCCATCTGAGAACCGCGATTGTCGCGCCAATGACAAACAACGACGGGCCGCGGGCCGGTCTGGTCGATATGGACGGGAAGAGTGCGCGCCGCCTGCATGGCTCAAATCGTACCTCACCGACCCCATACGGCTACGTGAGCGGGACGTTGACGAGGCGTGGCGAGCCATGCCCTTCGGCCGGACCGCTGCGGATACGACTCGCGGTGATGGCCGGTCGACTGCCCGCGGGTCCGTGGCGATCAACGCTTCGAAGCGCGCGCACCACGCGCCGGTTTGGCGCCCGTGCGCGCAGGCGATCTAGACCGCGCGAGCTTGCGTGAGCGCGGCGCCGTCGACGGGCGCAGCGTCGATCTGGCAGCCGGCGCCTCGGCCACGCTGTCCAGCGTCGCGCGCAGCCTGCCCTGGTCGAAGACCCACATCGTGCCGGGCGTGCCCTGGTGCCAGGTCTCGTCGCGCGTGAGCGGCTCGGTGGCGACGACGGCGACGCGGTCGCGCGCGCTCGTGATCTCGCTGAAGTCGATCTGCATCTCGGCGTCGCGCAATGTGGCGCGGCCGAACGGCGCCTTGCGCTCGATGTAGCAGAGCTTGGTCCCGCAGCGCGCGAACAGGTGCCGCCCGTCGCCGAGCAGGAAGTTGAGCTTGCCGTCGGCGCCCAGCTCGCCGCCCAGGCGCGCGATCGTGTCCCAGAGCCGGCGCACGTCGCGCGGGTAGCCGCCGGGAAACGTGGCGCGCAGCTGCTCGATCATCCAGCAGAACGCGTGCTCGCTGTCGGTCTCGCCGATGGGCTGCTCCGACGTCAGCCGGCGCGATCGGATGCGCGGCAACGTGCCGTTGTGGGCGAAGACCCAGTGGCGTCCCCAGAGCACGCGCTTGAAGGGATGGGTGTTCTCGATCGTGCCGGCGCCGCGGGTCTTCTTGCGCACGTGGGCGATCGCGAGCAGTGTCTTGATGGGATTTTGGCGAATGAACTCGGCGAGCGGACTCTGGCAGGCGGGGCGCGGCTCCAGGAAGCTGCGCGCGAACCGCCCCTCGTAGAGCGCCACGCCCCATCCGTCGGCGTGGGGGCCGGTCTTGCCACCGCGGAGCGCGAATCCCGTGAACGAGAAGATGATGTCGGTGGGGACGTTGCACTCCATCCCCAGAAGCTCGCACATGCGTAGACATTATACAGGTGCGACGCTAGCTTTGCGCCGCCCGGGCGCTGGCTTTTCCGGACCGGCGACGCTTCCCATCACCGCTGTTGACAGTCTGGTCCGTTTCTCCTAGTTTTCCCGCGGCTTAAAAGGCTCCATGGCACTGGAATTTTCATCGCAGTCGAAGCAGCTCATCGACCGGTTGCTCAGCCAGTATCCGACCAAACAGGCGGCGCTGTTGCCGGTGCTGCATGTGGCACAGGACCAGTTCGGGTATCTGCCCGACGACGCCCTGGAGCTGGTCGCGAAGACGCTGGAGCTGCCGCCGGCGCACGTCTTCGGCGTCATCACGTTCTACACCATGTTCCACCGCGAGAAGCACGCGCGGAACGAGCTGATGGTGTGCACGAACGTGTCGTGCATGCTGCGCGGGGCGTACGGCATCCTGACGCACATCGAGAACCGCCTGGGCATCAAGCCGGGCCAGACCACGCCCGACGGCGCGTTCACGCTGGTCGAGGAAGAGTGCCTGGCCGCGTGCGCCAACGCACCGATGATGATCTGCGGCGATCAGTACTTCCTCGACCTCGACGAGAAAAAGGTCGACATGATCCTCGACGATCTCCGTAAGCGCTGGCAGGCGCGGCAGAAGAGCAGCACGCCGACGTCGCTGCCGGCCGTCGGTGGCGTCGCGGCAGATTTCGAGCGCACGCTGACCGGGGTCGGTCCGGAAAAGAAGGTCTGAGATGGCTTGGGAAGACGCCAGGGGCATCAAGATCGTCACCAAGAACTTCGGGGTCGCCGACAGCCACAAGCTGGGGACATACAACAGCCGCGGCGGCTGGCAGTCGTTCCGCAAGGCGCTGGCCCTGACGCCGGCGGCGCTGGTCGACGAGGTCAAGAAGTCGAACCTGCGCGGGCGCGGCGGCGCCGGCTTCCCGACCGGGTTGAAGTGGTCGTTCATTCCCAAGGAGGCGCGCACGGTCTATCTGGTCGTCAACGCCGACGAGTCGGAGCCGGGCACGTGCAAGGACCGCGAGCTGCTCGCCTACGATCCCCATCTTTTGATCGAGGGCATGGCCATCGCGTCGTACGCGCTCGGCTGCAAGCACGCGTACATCTACATTCGCGGCGAGATGATGCGCGAGGCGAAGATCGTCCAGGCGGCGATCGACGAGGCGTACGCGGCCGGCTGGCTGGGCAAGGACCACGCGGCCGGAGGCACGGGCGCGGCGTTCAAGCTCAACATCACGCTCCACCGAGGCGCCGGCGCGTACATCTGTGGCGAGGAGACCGCGCTGCTGAACTCGCTCGAGGGCAAGCGCGGCTGGCCGCGCCTCAAGCCCCCGTTCCCGGCGGTGAAGGGCCTGTTTCAGCAAGCGACGATCGTCAACAACGTCGAGACGCTGATGAACATCCCCGAGATCATCGAGAAGGGCGGCGA
>CAZNCQ010000401.1:0-5772 GCA_964571275.1 uncultured Myxococcales bacterium | reverse complement strand
CCCCGGCCGAGGCCCCGCCGATGCCGGCGCCCGCTCCGACACCGACACCGACACCGACACCGACACCCGCACCCGCACCCGCACCCGCACCCGAGGAAGACTTCGCCGAGCTTCGCGGCTTGGTCGAGGAGCCGATCCTCTCGACCGCGTCGCAGTCGCTGGAATCGGCCAGCGCCGCGCCCGCGACGTCGACCTCAATCTCCGCCGATGAATTGCGCCGCTACGGCATCCGCTCGCTCGACGAGGCGATCAACTACCTGGCGCTGGGCATGCTCACCCAGAATCCATTGCACTCGGTCGACATCGGCGCGCGCGGCGTGCTGCTGACCGCTGACTTCGGCAACCACGTGCTGCTGCTGGTGAACGGTCACGCGATGAACGAGCCGTTCGACGGCACGGCCTACTTCGAGCGCGGCGCCGCAATTCCCTTCGATCTCATCGACCACATCGAGATCATCCTCGGCCCGGGTTCGGTGCTCTACGGCTCGAACGCCATGCTCGGCGTCATCAACATCATCACCAAGCGCGCGAGCGAGTGGAACGGCTTTCAGATTGCCGTCGAATCCGAGGTGCCGACCTCCGCGCGCTTCGCGCTCGGGTTCGGGCGCGAGCTGACGCTGGCCGGAATGCCGGCGTCGGTCACGGTGGCGCTGGACTATTACCGCCAGTCGGGCCCGACGTTCACGTTCGGGCCGCAAAACGTCGGCGACGACGGCGTGACGATGCAGCCCAAGAAGTTCAACCCGGCCGGCACCAATGCGGGAATCTGGGGCGGCGCCGCCGACCAATCGTACTGGACGCGCATTCCGGCCGGCTATGCGCGCTTCACGCTGGGCCACGCCGAGCTCGACGTGCGCGCCGCCACCTACACGCGCGCCACGCCGTACATCAACGACTTCAATCAGTCGCTCGGTGACTTCAACGATCCCGACAGCTGGGAACGCGATCGCTGGCTGTCGGCCGACCTCAAGCACCATCTCGCGCTGTCGTCGATCGCCGAGCTCAAGAGCCGTCTCTACGGCGACATCTACGACTACCGCCAGCACCTGCACAGCTCCGCCGCCGAGGATTGTCTCGACGGGCAGGTGAACGGTTGCCGTCGCGAGGCGCTGGGTCTGTCGCGCTGGGTCGGCCTGGAAGAGCAGGCGACCTTCGATTGGCGGCATGACGGCTCGACGGTGACGATGCTCGGCGCCGACGGACGCATCCGCCACGTCGGTTCGGAGCTGGACATCTACGACGCGGTCACCGGCGACAACCCGGGCGCGATCGGGTACGCGCGCCGCACCGAGGGCGCTCTCGGCGTCTACGCCCAGCAGACGGCGCGGCCGATGAGCCGCATCGACGTCAACCTGGGCCTGCGCTTCGACGCGGATCAACGTTTCGGCACCCACTTGTCGCCCCGACTGGCGGTCGCCGTGCGTCCCTGGGCCGACGGCACGTTGAAGGCGATCTACTCGGAGGCGTTCCGCGCGCCAACGCTGTACGAGGTCGCCTATCAAGATCCACGTGGCCAGGTCGCCGCGCCCGGGCTGAGCCCGGAGGTCGTTCGCTCCGTCGAGGCGCTGCTGACCCAGCGCTGGGGAGCGAACCGATTCTTGATCGGCGGCTTTCGTTCGTGGTGGTTGGGCATGGTGTCGACGCAGCAGCTGACCCCCGCAGAGGTCGCGGCGGCCGTCGCCGCCGGCAAGCTCGCGGCGGGGACGACGTCGGCGGTGCAGTACCAGAATGTCGCGGAGATTCGCGACATCGGCGTCGACGCCTCCTACGACGGCACGCGCCTGAACGGGCGCCTTCGCTACGGCGCGAATGTGACGGTCGCGCAGGCGAACCGCGTGGACCCCGACGGCACCAGCACGGCGCTGACGGTCACGCCCAAGGTGTTCGGCAACGCGCGCGTCTCGTACGCGCTGCCGGGCCCATTCCCCGCGATCGGGCTCGCGGCGCTGTTCTTCGGCGAGCGCCTCGCCGATCGCGCCAACGACGGCATGTTCACGCCGACGCCGACCGCCCCGGCGCAGGTCGAGGGACGCCTCACGCTGTCGGGCCCGGTCCCCGCCGTCGCCGGCCTGTCGTATCGCGTGACCGCCGACGCCGCGCTCGCCAGCCGCAATCCCTATGTCGTGGGGCCGCTGCAGGCGGCGACGCCGGATCATGCCAGCGCCGAGCTGTCGCCCGTCGATCGCCTGCGCATCGGCGTCGGTCTCTGGTACCGCTTCGGTCAGTAGCCGCGCGGCGATGCGAGATCAGCGGCTCGAGGTCCGCGATCGCGCCCTGGTCCGGCGCGTCGCCCGATCGCTGGGCGGCGGACTGCTCGGCCGCCGCTGCCTAGCGACGAGCGCGCCGATGCCGACCACGAGCTGGTCGACGTCGACCGGCTTCGGCACGTGCATGTCGAAGCCGGCGTCGAGAGCGCGGGTCCGATCGATCTCGCGCGCGTGCGCGGTCAGCGCCACCGCCGGCAGATCGCGCACCGCCTCGGGGGCCTGGCCGCGCACGCGGCGGAGCAAGCTGTAGCCGTCGCCGCCTTTGCCGGGCATGGCGACGTCGCTGACCAATACTTGTGGCGGACGGCGCAGGAGCGCGTTCCACGCCGCGTCGGCCGAGTCCGCGCACTCGACGTCGGCGCCTTCTTGCTGCAGCAAGAGCCCGAGCGGCTCGCGCACGCGCGCGTCGTCGTCGACCAGCAGCAACCGTACGTTGCGCAGGCGTTCGAGCACCGGCTCGCCCGGCGCCACCGGCTTCGCCGACTCGCTCTCGGGCGCCAGCGGCAGCCGCACCGTGAAGGTTGCGCCGCGGCCGACGCCGTCGCTGTCGCCGTGCAGCGAGCCGCCTTGCAGCTCGGTCAGCTGGCGCGCGATCGCGAGTCCCAGCCCCAGGCCGCCCTGTGCGCGCGTCATCAGGGAGTCCTCGCCCTGGCTGAACGGGTTGAAAAGCCGCGGCAGGATCTCGCGCCGGATGCCGCGGCCGTTGTCGCTCACCTCGACCTCGACGTCGCCGTCGTTGCGGCACGCGACGACGCGGACGCGCCCGCCGGTGTCGGTGAACTTGATCGCGTTCGAGAGCAGGTTGTCGAGCACTTGCCGCAGGCGCCCGGCATCGCCCAGCACGCGCCCGACGCCGGCCCTGAAGGTTGCGTCCAGCGTCAGCCCCTTGGCCGCCGCCGCGGGCCGCGCGCTTTCGATGGCCGCTCGCACGACGGCCGCCGGATCGATCAGCTTCGGGTCCAGGTACAGCTTGCCGCTGATCACGCGCGAGATGTCGAGCAGATCGTCGACCAGGCGCGACTGCGCCATCGTGCATTCGCGGATCGACGACAGGGCGCGCCGGCGCAGATCGGGATCGATCGGATCGTCCTGCAACACCTTGGTCCACAGCAGCAGCGCACCGAGAGGCGTGCGCAGCTCGTGCGACACCACGGCCAGGAAGCGATCCTTCTGCCGGTTCGCCTCCTCGGCCTCGGCCCGCGCGGCCCGCTCGCGCGCGAGCAGCTGGATGCGCTCTTCCTGCGTGCGGCGGACGTCGTCGATGTCGGACGCGATGCCGAACCAGCGCACGACGCCCGCGCGCGCACCGAGCAGCGCGAAACGCACGCGGTGCCAGCGGTACGCGCCGTCGCGGCGCCGCAGGCGCCCGTCGAAGTGGGTGGCCGCCCGTCCCTCGACCGCCTCGTCGAACGCCTGCCGGCAAGCGAGCCGATCGTCGGGATGCACGATGTGCTCCCAGCCCGCCTCGTTGCTCTGGTCGGCGGAGAGGCCCGTGTACTCGATCCAGCGGCCGTTGTAGCGGCCGGTTCCGCCGCCGCCGGTGATGCCCGACCAGAGGATGGTCTGCAGCACGTCGGACAACAGCTGCCGTGCCAGCACCTGCGCGGTCAGATCGACGCCGACCAGGACGACGCCGGTCACCGCGCCGCGCGCGGGATCACGGTACGGCTGCATCGCCGCGCTGTAAAAGCGCGGCACGCCCGAGCCCAGGTTGTCGAAGGGCTGTTCGCCGATCTCGATCGGTTCGCCCGACTCGTAGGCGTGATCGACGGCCGCGAGCAACGGATGGCCCAGCAGCCGCGGGAACAGCTCGAGCAACGTGATGCCGAACGGACCGCCGTAGCCGCTCACGCGCCGCCAGGCCTCGTTGCCGTAGCGGAGCGCGTGCGAGGGTCCGTCGAGCACGAAGACCGGCAGCGCCAGCGGCGCGACCACGTCGCACACCGACGCGAATGCGATCGACGGCTGCTCGAGCAGCGTGCGCACCAGTGTGCAGGTCGCCCCCAGGTTCTGATGGAGCGGGTCATCTGTCGGCGTGCCGCTGTCGAGACCCAACTCCGCCGGAAAGCCGTGTGCGAACACCATCTTCATACCGACCCCCGATCGAGTTTTTGCGTCGGGACATCCTAGTCACGTCGCGGCTTCCTGTCTCGCGGCTCGACAGCAATCAGTCCGTCACGCTTCCCGGATCGTCGAGCGGCGCGAACAGCGTCTCCACCTCGCGCGCCGTCAGCGCCGCCGTCGCCGTCCCGCCGTCGCGGCCGAGGATTCCGTCGGCCAACCGCCGCTTCTTCTGCTGCAGCGACAGCATGCGCTCCTCGACGCTGCCGGCGACGATCAAGCTGTGCACGAACACCGGCTGCGTCTGTCCGATGCGGTGAGCGCGGTCAGTCGCCTGTGCCTGAACCGCCGGGTTCCACCAGGGGTCATAGTGGATCACGGTGTCGGCCGCGGTCAGGTTCAGTCCGGTGCCGCCCGCCTTGAGCGTGATCAAGAAGACTTCGGCCTGCCCTTTCTGGAAGGCGTCGACCGGCTGCTGCCGATCGGCGGTGGCGCCGGTCAACCCGACCCAGCGCATGCCGCGCTGGTCGAGGCCGTCGCCGATCAGCGCCAGCATGCGCGCGAACTGCGAGAAGACCAGCACGCGACGCCCCTGGCCCAGCTGCTGCTCCAGCAGCTCCATCAAGACGTCGTACTTCGCGGACTCGCGCACCTCGCCCGCGGTCTCTCCGCGCAGAAGGCGGGGATCGCAGCACGCCTGGCGCAGCCGCATGAGCGCGTCGAGGATCGGGATCGTCGACGGGCCGATGCCCTTGCTCGCGATCAGCTGGCGGACCTCGGCGTGCGCGGCGACACGCAGGCTCTCGTAGAGATCGCGCTGCGCACCGCGCAGCTCGATGGGGCGCACGATCTCGGTCTTGGGCGGCAGATCGCGCGCGACCTCTTCTTTCGTGCGGCGCAGGATGTACGGCGCCACCTGGTCGCGCAGCGCGCGCAGCCGCTCGCGATCGTGGTCGCGCTCGATCGGGTGGGCGAAGCGGTGGCGGAACCAGTCGGCGTCGCCGAGCAGACCGGGATTCAGGAATTCGCACAGCGCCCAGAGCTCGCCGAGGTTGTTCTCGACCGGCGTACCCGAAAGGCACAGGCGGTGGCGCGCCTGCACGCGTCCCGCCGCCTGGTGCACCTGGCTGCGCCGGTTCTTTATCGTCTGCGCCTCGTCGAGAATCAGCGACGAGAAGGTGCGCGACGCCAGCAGCGCGTCGTCGCGCACCAGCACCGGATAGGTGGTGAGCGCGACATCGCAGCGGCCGGGCGCGACGTCGGCCCACTGGTAGCGCCGCTCGGCGCCCCGCACCAGCCGCACGCGCAGCGCCGGCGCGAACCGACCGAGCTCGCGCCGCCAGTTTCCGACGACGCTGGTCGGCGCGATGATCAGCGCCGGCAGATCGAGGCGGCCGGCTTCTTTCTCGGCGACCAGGTGCGCGATGGTCTGCAGCGTCTTTCC
>CAZNCQ010000400.1:0-5799 GCA_964571275.1 uncultured Myxococcales bacterium | reverse complement strand
TTCAGGTCGAGTCCACCTCCGTCGAGACCACCCAGGTCGCACCGACGATCCTCGCCCTCCTGGGGCTCAACCCGAACGCGCTGACGGCCGTCCAGATTGAGGGCACGCAGGTCCTTCCGGGCCTCGGTGGACCGCACGCTCGACGCTGACCGTGCGTCGGATGCACGCCTGTCAACTGGCAGCACCAAACAGGAGGCCGGGGCGAATCGCCCCTGCCTCCTCGCTTTCGCCGACACCAAGAAATGCCGTTACGGTATTACGGGCCATTCGTGCTTCCGTGATGGATCGATGACCTTCGGTTCCGCCCCACACACAACGCCGCCGTTCTCGCTGGACCATCACGCGCCATCGTAGATCGACCGTGCGGCAGCGCGCGATTCCGCACCGAGCGCAGCCAATCCGTCCGCCTGCCGAAGCCCGGGGTTCCGGCTCCGGGCGGGACGGTCGTGACAGATCGGAAGAGTCTGACGACCGCCTCAGAAATTCGTGACCACATGAAGGGACTGTCAGAGTACGCCGGTGCCAACCAGGCGGCCGGACGGACGTACTCGGTGGCTCATGGGTTGCACACACTCGTGGGGATGCGTAGCCGCTGTTTGCCGTCAAGCGTCGAAGTCACCATCACCGCGCTGGCTCTTGGAACCCTGGCGCTGGGATGCGGGTCGATCACCCCGCTTCCGATCGGAGGCGACGGCGGTCACAACGGCACGGGAGGGTCTGGAACGGGCGGCGATCAGACGGGTGGTAGCGGCGGCAACGGGATCGGCGGCGCGGGCGTGGGCGGCGCCGGCGGCAAGGGGACCGGCGGCGCGGGCGTGGGCGGTGCCGGCGGAAAGGGGACCGGCGGCGCGGGCGTGGGCGGTGCCGGCGGAAAGGGGACCGGCGGCGCGGGCGTGGGCGGCGCAGGCGCGCGTGACGCTGGCGGCTGCATCTGCCCGACGATCTTCCAACCCGTGTGCGGCGCGGATGGAATGACGTACGCAAACTCCTGCGAGGCAAACTGCGCGGGTGTCACGATCGCCTACCAGGGCGCGTGTACGACCGGTCCCGACGCGTCCATGCGCGGCTTCTGCAACGCCGACGCCGACTGCATCTTTCAACGGAGCGACAGCTGTTGCGGCTCTTGCCTGGCCACCACAGATCAGCCCATACCACCGGGCGCGGGGTGCGGCGGCGTTTTGTGCGCGATCCCCCCTGGCGGCTGCAGCTGCGTCAACCACCAGTGCATGCGCGGCGTCCTCGCCGCCGGGGCCGCTTGCAGCGCCAAGCAGGACGCGTGCGGCAGCGGCCTCAAGTGCTGTCCCCCCTGCGCGTTGCCCCCCATCGATGGAGGCCCCCAATGTCCCCCGGTCTGCACGGGTGTACAGAGCCTGAACGGACAACTCATCTGCCCGCTGATCCCTTGAGCGAAGTCTCCTTCGTAGTGCGCGCGTCAACTACTGCCGGGCAGTGCTTCGGTCCGCGTCGACATTGCACACTGAAGATCGGTCAGCTACGCGTGTAGGGCTCCTTCACGCGCGTCGAACATTCCCTGGGCTAAATGGGGAGGCGCCGGGAGTCGAACCTGCCCGGTGAATGATCGAAAACCGAAGCGCCGCACCGACTTGCACGGTCATTCCGACGACTCGGCGTTTTCGAGACGGGGCCGGAGAGTGCGGTTGGGAACCGGTGAGATCCGCTGAATCCGGGTCGGCTGGGCGACACGAAGCGATTACGACGATGCGAGCGTTGCGCAGCAGGGTTCGGTTGCTTCCGGTCAGAGCGGTGAGGGATCAATCGTGCGCTTTCGGATTCGTTCGGAATTGCCGGAGGCGCGTGCGTGGCTCCGCCCGCATCCGCTCCCTCACCAGCGCCCCCAACCGCTCGCTCCCGAGCCGCATGTCCACAGGCTCCAGCGCCACATAGATCGGCAGCCCCTGCGCGATCACGCAGCGGTCCTGCGAAGCGCCTCGACCACGGCGCACAATAGATCGGCGTCGAACTCGCGCCGCACATGGATCTCGGCGCCACCGACCTGCACGACGATTCCAGCAACAATCTCCCGGCTCGGCACCACGCGCACGAACGCCGGCGCCGTCACCGTCCGCGTGCTCCGCGCGCCCGGGCCTCCCGCCGCTTGCTCGGGCACCGAGACGGTCCTCATCCAGTTGTAGGCCGTCGACGAAGTCACCCCAAGCCGCGCCGCCGCTTCACATATCGTCGCTCCCCCGACCTTTACCAGCTCGACCAACTCCGACCGCTGCTTTGCCGTGTAATGCCTTCGCATGCCCGCATCCTGCAGGCCCCGCGACCGAGTCGCCACGTGCGGTCCGTGCAGCGGTTACACTGGATCTGCTTCTGTCGATCGCCTGCGAACTCCGACGTGAGCGCCACCGGAGGCTCTCGGGGGATCGCCGTCTCGCGGCGCGCGAAGGAGGATCGAATCGATTCGCCAAGGGTTGCGCCGTCGAACGAGAAGTTCGTGGCCAGGAACCACAGGTCGAAAAAGTCCTTCATTCGGCTGTTGGCCAGCCCGAGATCAACCATCGCGTGGAGCTTCTCGGCGACAACCGCCTCACGCGGGTAGGCCCGAAGAACCGGCGCGGGAACGTCCAGCATGGTCGGGTACGACGTCTCGCGCGGAGCGGGGACGACGGCATCTCCAAAGCCGACGTCGACCTGAAGGTGCATCCTGGCTGCCTCGAGCCGCGCCTCCAGGGTCACCCGTATTCCGTCGTAGATCGCGTCCTCCCGGATCGGGACAGCCTTGACTGTCTCGGGCAGGAACTCGATCCCATCGGGCGCCGGGATGGCAACCACCTCTCGAAATACGCGCACCAGACGATTCAAGTCCGGGGACCCGAAGCCCAGAAGGTCGAGGTCCTTCGTCGACCGGTGGGGGTTCCCCGACCATAGGCGGAAAAGCATGGCGCCCTTGAGGACGAAGTCACCCGCGTAGGAAGAACGCCCGAGACGATACAGCAGACGTTCGAGACCGTAGCGCGTGAGCACGAAAGTAAAGTCCTCGCCGCCGGACTTGGCGAGCGTCAGCAGGCGACTCCGGACCGAAGCAGCGAGATTGCGTGGCTGGTCCTTGGTCACGCCGCGACCGCCTCTAGGTAAGGACGCATCACGTTCTGAACCCGAACGATGCGAGCCGCACGGACCAGTTCATCGATCGAGCGGCGCGACCGCCGATACTCCTTCAGTGCCTCCAGCGCCACGTCGAGCCCGATCTTGTTGCGGTACTTGAAGCAATCAGCGACGGTGCGAGCGGCCGAGGTAACTCGCACCGGAACACCTTCGATCTGATGCACCTCGATGCCCTCTGCGAGCGCGCGAAGGCTGAATCGGACAATCCTGACCGCAGAGTTCGCAAGAGCCGGTTTCCGAGCTTTGATTCCAACCGCCAGCCACACCTCGAAGGGCGCCTGGGTCGTCAGTCGATGAAACTGAAGCGCCGACAGCAGGCAGACCACGGCGCTCGGCACCTGGGCCGATGCCACCGCGAGGCCGTGATGTTCGGTGGGCGAGAAGTCGGCGTGGGCATAGATGCCCCGCCCCAGCCTGAGCAGCGCCCCCTGCTCGACGAGTCGCCTGAGCGCGACTCTCGTGGTGCCCCTCGCCTCGAGATCTCGCGAGCGGATAAGCCCCGATCGTGCGCCTGAGATTGGCGGTCGGGAGGTGGAAGTCCTGCGGAGCCTGATACGTTTAGTCGGCATATCTTCGCAACTACCGACGTATTGTTACACGCCACAGACTCGATGGCCAGCCCGGTTCGGGCGGGTGCCTGACTGCGGTGCCCGGAGATCGAGCTCTTGATCCGCTGAGCCACTGAAACGGGCGGGGACCGATTAGATTGTCACATGAAATGTAGGCTCGAACGCCTCCAGGCTTCTGACCTCGTTCGGATAGCCGAGTGGGTTCGCAACGACTCGCGTTTTGCCGAGCATGTAGTCGCACCGATCGTGACAGTGGCCATGAATCCAGAGTTTCGGTTGGTGCTCACGCACGTGCGAGGCCATATCGCAGACGAAGAATGCGTTCATGGCCGAGCGCGCGAATCTAGCGGGAACGCTCTCGAGCACCGGCAGATGATGCGTGACGACTACGTCGTCCGCTTCGACGTGGGTCGCCAGCACCTTCTCGAAGGCGGCATTCTGCTCGTACACCCACGGCTCGAAGTTCTGGATCAGCGAGAAGTCGTGCATGAAGGGCTTGTTCAGCTCCGCCGTCGGGTCAGGACGAAACCACATCGTGCCGGCGATGAAACGCTGTCCGGAGATCACGACGGTATCGTTCTCGGGTATCACCACCTCGGGAAACTGCTTCGTCAGCTTCGCCAGGTTTCGCGCCACGTCCGTCGGCGACGACTTGTAGTACTCGTGGTTTCCGGGCACGTACAGGACGTGGCGATACTTCCGAGCGAGCGGCCTGAACACGCTCGCCAGGTCCTCGTACTGTCGCGCCATCGTGATGTCGCCAGCCAGCACGAGAACGTCGACGCCGGTCGGATCCAAATCACGAATGAACCCCGCGCCCCCGTCGGCGTGCATCTCGAAGTGGAGGTCAGACATGATCTGGAGCTTCATGATTTAAACCTGCTGGAGTCGGCGCGGTCGAGTGTATCAATACGGCGTGATTGAGGGGATCGACAGCCACGGCGCTGGAGGTGAGGGGGTTGATACTGACCTCGCTGCGAGGCAACAGGACAAGAGGAGCGCCCGGCGCGGGAAGCGCTCGGAATGGGCGAGGTGCGCGGCGTCCAGCGCCGCCTGGCGGACGATGCGTACCTGCTCGACCCTACCGAAGAAGACGTCGGCCGGCGTGAACAGGGCGAGGCTGGAGTGGTGGTGGGCGTCATTGCGCCAGCCGAAGAACGGCGCGAGCGAGCCGCGGGCGTGCAGCTCGCCGACGAAACGGCCTGGGTAGTCGGGTTGATACTGCAACGTCTTGAACTGCGCCTCGCTGAAGGCGTTGTCGTCGACACCTGCGGGCGGCTGAAGCTCCGCTGAACCCCGAGCGTCGCCAACAATTGTTGCCAGCGTGTCGCTCTTCGTCGCAGAGCCGCGATCTGCATGGACGGTCAGGCCGGGCTCGACGCCGTGACGAGCGATGGTCTCGGCGAAGAGCGGGGCGGCAAGATGCTTGCTCTCCTTCGACGCCACCATGCGGCTTCACCGAGGCGCGCGCTCAAAGCCGCCGGTTGGCGGGGGGATTGCTGGATCCGGCAGCGAGGATTCGTCCAAGAACTGGACGACGTTCGCTTACCCGAGGCAATAAGAGCACTCGCGCCATCGTTCGTGTGCCCGCCCGCGAGCGCCACCATTCCCTAAAATGAAATTCGCCTGTCACATGCTTCGCACGTTCGCAGGGTGCCAGATCCTGCTGGCTCTTTCGGCTTGCGCCACGCAAGCCCCCGAGCAGCTACCGCAGGCGGCCCTCGCCGAGTCGGCCGGCGCGCCGACTCCCGCTCCTGCAATTGGATCGTCTCCATGCGCCCCGGTCGACCAACCCTTCGTCGGCACTCTGTGCGTGCCGGGCGGACGGGGGCGACGCGCGGCGATCGTCTTCTTCGGCGGGTATGGAGGGAACGGCGACGCGCGGCGACTGGCGTTGGAATTCGCGGAGCGTGGCTTCGTGACAGCAGCGGTCTCCTATTTCGGGGTTGCTGGTGCTCCACGCACGCTGGTCGACGTTCCAGTGGAAATCGGCGTCGCCGCCGTGGCGGTGCTGGCCAGGCGCAACGACGTCGATCCGGCGCACGTCGCCGTGATGGGCACGTCGAAGGGAGGCGAGTACGCGCTGCTGGTCGCGGCC
>CAZNCQ010000399.1:0-5818 GCA_964571275.1 uncultured Myxococcales bacterium | reverse complement strand
GACGCGATCCGCCTGCGCCCGCACCCGTACGAGTTCGCGCTCTACTTCGACAACTAACTGACTGGGGACCGCTCGGTTCCCGAGTCCGACCCCATCCGACACGTCGTCGGTGTGGTAGAGGATGCCGGTCGCTGCGATTTTCCGTCGCGGCGGCCGGCGTTTTCTTTTTGAGGCGCGCGGGTTGCCAGCGACGGACGTGGAAGTCTTTGACGCCGAATTCGAGCTGCCCTAAGATCTGAGTCCCGCGGAAGTCCGCAAAACTCATGGACTCTCTCTCTCTCACCGATCGCGCGGCGCGCGCGATGTGGCGGCTCCTGCCAAAAGGCGCATTGTCGGGGGCGATCGGATGGGGAGCCAGCCGCCGCCTTCCTGCGCCCGTGCGCGCAACGCTGCTGTCCAGCTTCGCGCGCAGTTATGGGATCGATGTGAGCGAGGCCGAGAAGCCACTGACCGAGTACGGCGGATTCGACGAGTTCTTCACGCGCCGCTTGCGCGCCGGCGCGCGTCCGATCGACACCGCGCCGAGCGCGGTCGTATCGCCGGCGGACGGCACTGTGGTAGATTGCGGCGTTGCGTCTGCGGGCAAGTTGATACAGGCGAAGGGTGTCTTCTTCGAGCTCTCAGAACTCTTGGCGGATGACGCCGCCGCCGCGCGTCTCGAGGGAGGTGCCTATCTCATCACGTATCTCTCACCGCGCGACTATCACCGCGTGCACTCTCCCGTCAGCGGACGCGTCGTCGGCTGGAATCACGTTCCCGGTGATCTCTTCTCGGTGAATGGCAAGAGCGTGCTGCGCGAGCCCGGTCTCTTCACGCGAAACGAACGCTTCGTGACCCTCATCGAGGGGACCGCGGGGTTCGCGGCGATCGTCATGGTCGCCGCCGTAGGCGTTGGCCACATCACCGCCGCTTACGATCACGATGTTGCCACCCACGACGCGCGCTTCGTACGCGCAGCCGTACGACGCCGCGTCTACGATACGCCGCGGACGATCGCGCGCGGCGACGAGCTGGGTACCTTTCATCTCGGCTCCACGACGATCGCTGTCTTCGAACCGGGTAAGGTCGCGCTCGATCCTCTCGAAGCAGGGGCTTCGACGAAGATGGGAGCGTCTGTCGGGCGCATCCTTTGAGTAGGAATCCTCACGTGGCCAATCCCGACGACACGCTCTCGTCCGCCGATCCGGCGGCCAATCTCGCGACGCCGCCGCCGGTGCCCGCCGAGGTGGAGCCCGCGCAGGAGCGCAGCGGCGCGATCTCGATCAGCGGCGGCGACTTCGCGACGCCGATGGTGCGCAAGCGGACGATCACCAAGCCGCGCGGTCTGCCCACCGTGACGCCGGTCGATCACGCTGCGAACGTCGTCACGCCGCCGCCGGCGAGGAACGGCACGCCGGCTCCGGCGCCCAAACCGCTCGGCGCCGCTGCACGGCAGACGCAACCGCGCGCGGCCAGCCCCGTCGATCCCGACGCGACCAGCCTGCGCGGTCAGGCGTCGCGGTTGCGGGCGACCGGATTGCAACCGGTCGCGCCGCCGCGGGCCGAGGACGTGCCGGTGACTCCGCCGCCACCCGCGGTTCCGGCTGCCGTCGCGAAAGCGCCGTCAGCCGCGGTCCGGCGCGATACCGGCTCGGTCAAACTGGAGCTGCCTTCGGTCGATGTCGATCCCGGTCCGACACCGCCGCCGGTGGCCGCGGCGCCTGCGCAGACGCCCCTGCCGTCCGATTCGGCGATTCCCGTCCTGGTCGAGGCCGCTGGCGAGGAACCAGCCGTCGAGGAGTCGCCCCTCGAGGTCGAGCACGAGGCACCCGAGGCGCACGCAGCGTCGCCCCTGGCCGAAGAACCGCCCGTCGAGGATCTCGCGTCGCTCGTCGAGCCGATGATTCAGGAAGAGCCGGCGATCCACGAAGAGCCCGTTCTTCACGAAGAGCCGATGATTCAGGAAGAGCCGGCGATTCACGAAGAGCCCGTTCTTCACGAGCCGATGATTCACCTCGAACCGGCGATCCACGAGGAGCCCGTTCTTCACGAAGAGCCGATGATTCAGGAGGAGCCGGCGATTCACGAAGAGCCGATGATTCACGAGGAGCCGGCGCTGCACGAACCGGTGGCGGCGGATCAGGGCGCGATCCCGTCGCGCCCCATGCACGAGGGCGACAGCGAACGTAACCTGTCACCGCTCGCGCATACGCTGGCCCACATCGCCGAGGAAGCCCAGCGTCGGTCGGAGGCTGGCATCGGCTCCGATGAGCTCGCATCGGAGGACGAGCTCGAGCTCGTCGATGCGCCGCTCGACGCGCCTCCAACCGCACCAGCGGTTCGACCGATGACGCCGCCGCTCCCCATCCTTCCGGCGGCGGCCTACGCCACGCCGCCACCGCTGCCCTCGATCCTGGCCAAGTCGTCGGCGCCGCCGTTCCCGACGGCGCCCGAGGGTCCTCCGGCCGATATGTCTGGAGTGGTGACGCCCTCGTCGCCGCTGCCGGAAGCGCTGGCCGAGCGACCGCGACGGCCGAAGCGCTCCAAGCCCTGGTTCGAAGAGATCTTCGACGAGGACTATCTGCGCACGCTGCCATTCATGACGAAGGCGCAGACGCTGCGCGAGGTCGCGTTCATCGACGCGTCGCTCGAAGCAACGACCGGTGCGGAGATTCTCGACGTTGCTTGTGGTTACGGCCGTCACGCGATCGAGCTCGTGCAAAAGGGGCTGAACGTCACCGGCCTCGACCTGTCGTTGCCGCTGCTGATCAAGGCGGCCGACGAGGCGCAGCGACGGTCGGTCGCGGTCAACTTCGTTCACGCCGACATGCGCGAGATGCCGTTCGACCGGAAGTTCGACGGTGCCTACTGCATGCTGACCTCGTTCGGGTACTTCGACGAGGACGCCAACCTCAAGGTCGCCGAAGGCGTGGCCCGCGCCCTGAAGCCGGGTGGGCGATTCCTGCTGGACATCGTGAACCGCGACTACGTGGTGGCCGACCTGCCCACGCGTATCTGGTGGGAGGGGACGGGGTGTGTGGTGCTGGAAGAGGTCGACTTTAACTTCCACACCAGCCGCGTCGTCACGCGCCGTTCCGTGGTCTTTGAAGATGGACGGCAGCTGGAGCAGGAGATCTCGGTACGGGCCTACAGCCTCCATGAACTGGGCCGGTTGCTGCGGCAGGCCGGATTTCGTGTGCTCGACATCTCTGGCAGCACGGCCACACGAGGGCGTTTCCTGGGTGTCAACTCACGTAATCTTCTCGTGCTCGCCGAGAAGCGTTCGGATTAGCTCGGGGCCAGCTCCAGAACGTCAGCGATAACCAGCGTTTGCGCCGGCCGTCACGCGCGCGCCCCTGTCGGACCGCCTTTGGGCGTTAATCGCACTTCGGGCACGGAAAACCCCATTGTGCTTGGCCCGGTCGAAACCCATGTTTTGAGTCGGGGTGTGCGACCGATTTGCGGCGAGAGCATCGCAAGGAACGATCGGACTGTTCAATCTGGAATATTTATCTGCCGAGGAACGTATACCAAAAAAGGGTCCTTCGACACTGTCGGGCCCGGAGAAAAGGAATGATGAATCGAAGTATGGGAAAGGCTCGGTCGTCGCGCAAGCAGCGACTTGATGGGGCTCGAAAAGGCAGGCCGGCGCGGCCCGGTGGTCGGGTGCCGCGGATCGTCAAGGCTCGCGGCGCCGCGGTCGCGGTTCCGGCCAATGACACGGCGCTCGAGGTCCGAGCGCTGGATCCGGAGATGGTACCGGCCAACGCGGTGATCCCGGCCGATGTCGAGGTCCTCGACGACCAGCAGATGCTGGCCGAGAGCACGGGCGGCGCGCCTGAAGAGATCGACATCGCGGCCCCTGGGGAGGCGGCGGTCGAGGCGGAAGAGGTCGACTCGGATGAGGACGACGACTCGGAAGAAGCCGAGGAGATCGACGCCGAGCTCGCGGCGGAGGTCACCGGAAAGAAGAAGCGCAGCGAGGAAGAACCCGCGAGCTTCCTGGCGATGTACTTCCGCGACATGGCGGAGCTGGATGTCCTGCGCCCGGAGCAGGAGTTCGAGACCGCGCGCAAGATCGAGGAGATGGAGCTCGATCTCTGGCGGACGCTGCTCGGGTTCGCGTCGGGCGCGGACTGGATCGGGGACACCGTCGAGAAGGCGGTCGGCAAGCCGATGCTCGAGGTGAAAGCCTATCGGACGGCCGCCGAGAAGGCGCGCCACAAGGCTTCGATCCCGACGCGCAGTCGGTTCGAGAAGTCAGCGGCGGAGTTGTCGGTAAAGCTGCGGGGCATCGACATCGACCGCATCTTCCTGGATGCGGCGCTCACGGAGATCCAGCGCATCGGTCGCGCGACCGAGGGGCTGCCGTTCGAGGGGCACGTGCCGTTCTCGACCAATACGCGGGTCTTCAAGGCCTTCGTGAAGACGGTGCGACAGAAGGCGGTGCGGCTGAAGGCGGCCAAGAACGAGTTCGTGAAAGCGAACCTGCGCTTGGTGGTGTCGATCGCGCGCCGGTTCAACCACGGGCGCCTGCCGCTGGCCGACCTGATTCAGGAGGGCAACATCGGCCTGATGAAGGCGGTCGAGCGCTACGACTACCGTCGTGGCTTCCGCTTCTCGACCTACGCCAGCTGGTGGATTCGTCACGCCATCAGCCGCGCGCTGGCTGACAAGGGCCGAGCGGTGCGCCTGCCGGTGCACATGATCGACGCCTACCACCGCATCGCGAAGTCGCAGCGGGAGCTGCAGTCCAAGCTGGAGCGCCCGCCGTCGACCCAGGAGATCGCCGCCGCGACCGGAATCGAGGCGGAGAAGCTGGAAAAGATGAAGACGTTCCTGTCCGAGACGCCGGTCTCGCTGGATCGTCCGATCTCCGACGAGGATGGGCGGCGCCTCATCGACGTGCTCGTCGACCCCAACGAGGGACCGGGAGTGCCGGACCAGATGGTGTCGACGGAGACCCAGAGTGAAATGCTGAAGCTGCTCGGCGGATTGAAGCCGATCGAGGCGGACATCCTGCGCAAGCGGTTCGGCCTGCTCAATGACCGAGAGCGGACGCTCAAGGAGATCGGCGACGAGTACAGCCTGTCGCGCGAGCGCGTCCGCCAGCTCCAGGAACAGGCGCTGGGCAAGATGCGTCGCGCGATGGCCAAGCGCGAAATGCTCTAACGCGGTCGCGCTCGAGCTCAGCCGAAAATCCAGGTCGTATGAAATCCCGCGGGCTTTGTCCCCGCGGGGTTTCGTGCGTCTTGACCTATTTGGGGCGACGGGGCTATGGTCACAAACCTCAGATGGGAGACAATGTCATGAAACGCCCCCTCGGTTTCGCGCTCGGCTTGCTCCTGGTTGGCGTCGCGGCCTGTACACAGAGCAACGCGCCGCTCAAAGTCGATTCCGTTGAGCCGCCGCAGGGCACCACGGCCGGTGGCGAGGAGATATCGATCCTCGGCAGCGGCTTCCAGCCCGGCAAGACCCAGGCGCAAGTGAAGTTCGGCCGGAAGATAGCCGAGACCGTGACGATTGCCTCGAACGGCAAGATCCGCGTCGTGACGCCCTCGAACGAGAAAGGGCCGGTCGACGTGCGCGTGTCGTTCGACGACGGCAACGAGTTCAAGATTCCGAACGGATTCCGCTACGTCGAGCCGTCGCAGGGCGACAATGCGCGCCGCGCGTTCTTCTCGGGCAACAAGCCGGGCAGCAACGCCGCTGGCAAGATCGAAGTCGAGAAGGCGGCGCCGTAAAGGGGCGCCCCGGGCATCCATGCCGGGCTTGGCCCGTGGAAGCCCACCGTCGTCACGTCCGGAAGTTCGGAACCCGCTGAGGGTTCCGAGCTAGT
>CAZNCQ010000398.1:0-5832 GCA_964571275.1 uncultured Myxococcales bacterium | reverse complement strand
GCACGTCGAGCTTGCCGTCGTACTGGGTCATGGTCGCGAACGCCGCCAGCTTGGGGCGCGGCGTGCGATCGAAATACGGAAACTCGGGCGCGTGCAGCGCCTGGGTCAGCTGGCGCGCGCGGTCGGCGCGGAAGTTCCAAAAAAAGCAGGCGTCGCCGTCACGCAGCGTCGCCAGCGCTTTTCCATCGGGGCCGCGCAGGCAGAGCGGTCTCACGAACTCGTCGGTCAGGTCCTTGCCGTCGGCATTGTTGCTGCCGCTGTAGCTGGCCTCGACCGCGGCGGCCAGGTCGTCGACCACCTTGCCCTCGCCGCGCGTGAGCATCTTCCAGGCGATCTCCAGGCGGTCCCAGCGCTTGTCGCGATCCATCGCATAATAGCGGCCGACCGCCGACGCGAGCTTTCCGACGCCGATCTTCTTCAGCTGGGCGGCGACGTCGCGCAGGTACCCGGCCGCCGAGCGCGGCGGGGTGTCGCGCCCGTCGAGGAACGCGTGCCACATCACCCGGTCGAGGCCGTTGCGCTTCGCGGTCTCGCACACGCCGTAGGCGTGCTCGAGCGCGGCGTGCACGTTGCCCGGGCTGGTCAGGCCAAGCAGGTGCAGGGTTCCGCCCGACCGCTTGGCCGCTTCGATCGTCTCGACGATGGTCTTGTTCGAGTAGAACGTGCCGTCCTTGATGCCGCGATCGATGCGCACGATGTCCTGATAGACGATGCGGCCCGCGCCCAGGTTCAGGTGGCCCACCTCGCTGTTGCCCATTTGCCCCTCGGGCAGGCCCACGTCGTTGCCCGACGCGCCGATCAGCGTCCAGGAGTTGCCGGCGTAGAGTCGAGCCAGGCGAGGAGTCCTTGCGAGGCGGATGGCGTTGCCGTCGGTCTCCGGGCGCTCACCGAACCCGTCGAGGACGACCAACACGACCCGAGGCGATTTCGTCATGGGCACCAATTTATCAGAGAACCGCGGCGCGGGCTCAACGGCTGTAAGGCTCTCCCCGCAGGATCGAGAGGGCCCGGTACACCTGTTCACACAGCACCACGCGCGCGAGGCGGTGGGGCAGCGTCAGCGCCGACAGCGACAGGCGCAGCGCCGCGCGCGTGACGGCGGCGCTCGGCAACCCATCGGCGCCGCCGATCAGAAAGACCAGCGCGCGCGTCCCGTGCAGCATCTGCTTGCCGAGATAGTCGGTGAAGCGCGCGGTGTCCCAGCTTTCGCCGTCGGGCTCGAGCGCCACCACCGTCGACGCGGCGGGGATGCGGCGCACGAGCTCGGCGTCGTCGGCGACCTCGATCACGTCGACCGGCAAGTGGCGCCGCGCGCGCTCCAGGTAGTCGTCGCACGCGGCCCCGAGGTGCCGGTCGCGCATCTTGCCGACGGCGAGGACGACGACCTTCACGCGAGGGGCCTATCGACGGCGACGCTTGCGGTTTTCGCGCGCGCGGCGCGGGTCAGAGTGCGCCGTAGAGGGCGTCGGGCTGGGTGAGGATCGCGTCGGGCGGAACCGCGATCTTCACACGGGGCGCGTCGATCCACAGGCTCTCGAGGTCGTAGAACTCTCGCACCGGGTGATAGAAGACGTGGATCACGATCTCGCCGAAGTCGAGCAGCGTCCAGCGCCCGTTGCCGCTGCCCTCCTGGCCGATCACGCGCCGCCCCTGCAGCTTCATGAACTGGCTGACGCCGTCGGCGATCGCTTCGACCTGGCGATCGCTGCGGCCGCTGACGATGCCGATGAAGTCCGTATAGCTCGCCATGGCCGAGACGTCGATCAGCACCGGCATCAGCGCCTTTTTCTCCAGCGCCGCCTCCAGCGCGGCCATCGCCAGCTCGCGCGCCTGATCCAGCTGCGCGGAGGATCCGGCGCTGGCCGCCGAAGGAGCCGGAGTCGGGCCCTTGGACCTGACCCCTTCCTTCGCGGATTTGCCGCCGCCGCGCGGCGCCCGGGCGACGCCGCCTCTGGACGTGCCGCCGGATTTGCCGCCGGATTTGCCGCCGCGCTTGTGGGCAGCGGGGCGCTTGGTTGTCGAGGAGGCCGATTTTGCGGAGCGCCGAGTCTTAGTCACCTGCGGCAATCGTAGCAAAGGGCCGGAGGGGTTGCTACGGATTCGGGGGCGCCGCGGGCGGCGGTCCGGCCGCGTCGGCCTGGCGCCACCGTTGCTCGAAGCTGCGCACCAGCGTGCGCAGATAGCTCGTGCCCAATTGATTGAGCCTCGACTCGACGGCCGCCGAAGCGCGATCGAGCCAGCGCGCGCTCTCGGCGTCCGCGGGAAGCTCAGCCTCCGGATCCACGTCACCGGGACGCGGTGGCTGCCCACCCGAACGCACCCACTGCTCGGCCGCGCGCTCGAACCGGCTGGTCACCCAGGCGGGCGCCTCGAGCACCGAGCCGCCGAGGATGCGCCCGCCCTCGCGGAACACCGCGGTGAGCGCGCTCTTCTCGGCGTCCGAGACCGACGTGTGGATGATGCCGCGCAGCTGGAACGCGCGCGCGCGATCGATGCCGGCGCCCACGTGCAGCTTGGTGCAGAAGTGGTCGAACAGCGTGCCCATCTGAAATGTCATCGCCATGTCCTCGGCGCGGCGGCCGACCGCCAGCACCGCGAAGAACTTCCGCCAGGCGAGCTTGAGCGCCAGCAGCGTCGCCGCGGTCATCGTCGCGTTGCGAACCGCCGTCGTCTCGCGCGGGTCTGCGAGCAGCTCCGCCGACGACAAGACCAGATCGACCTGCCGGCGCTCGGCGAGCTTCATCAACATGCCGGCGCGCACGCGGCCGGCCAGGTAGTCGTCCATCACCGGGATCGGAATGACGCCGCCGACGGCGGTCGCCAGCAGCGAGCGCCGGATGATCAGACGCCGGTTGCCGGTCAGGTGATCCAGGTTCTCCGCGTCGGCTTCCAGCTTCGAGCCCGGCAAGCGGATCAACTCCGCGCCGTCGTCGTCGCCGGGCGTTCCGCCCGCGCGGCCGCTGGATCGATCGTCGGTGGTCATTGCTGCGACTTCGCCTCCCCTCGCCTCGTCTGCGTCTACTTGTCTTTGGGCGCGTTTCCCGCCGCGGTCAACCCACCCAGCAGATCGCGCTGCTCGGGGACGATGCGCTGCCGCAACGACAGCTCCTCGGCCGGAGGCCGCTGGATCGCCGCCACGGCGCCGATCTGGTCGATCGCCGTTTGCACGTCGACCGTGCCCACGACCGCCTCGGGTGGGCCGTCGCGTCCATCGCTGCGCGGCTCACCGGTGCGCTGCGCCGTGAAGACGACCAGGAGCTCGGACTTGAGCAGCGCGCTGCTCGCCGCGTCGACGATCATGCGGCCGTTCAGCTCCAGCACCGAAGCGTTGCTGCGCCAGTAACGAATCCCCGGAGAGTACTTCGGCGCCTTGCGGCGGCGCTTGTCGGACTTGGTGACGCGGTACTCCTCACCCTTGCGGCCGCCGCCGACGTCGACCGGGTTGTGTTTGGTGATCGCGTAGGGCGCCGCGACCTGCCAGCCCGACCAGGGAGCGCCCAGCGCCTCTTCGAGCAGCCGCTCCGGTTCGGGGTCCTGTGCCTTGCGGCGGATCATCTTCCCATAGCGTAGCGCAACGCTGAGATCGTGCCCGAAAAGCACGACCTCGCGGCCGCCGTCCTGGTCGTTGCTCTCGACGATGCGGTAGTTGCCGCCACGGTCGAGCCACAAGTCGGTGGTGGTCGTGACGGTGTCCCACCCGGCTTCGTTCGACGCCGTCGCGCCCGCGGTCACCGACATCCGCGCCGTGGAGTGGAAGTGCGCGCCGCCGAGCTTGCGCAGCGCTGCCGCCAGGAACGCGGGATTCAACTCCTGGTCGAGGTTCGCGACCGCGGCGCGGTTCGCGGCGTCGTCGCGCCCGCGGCAGCCGGCCACGCACAGCATGAGCGCCAGCGGAATCGCGGCCGAAACGCAAGAGCGAACGTCTCGTTTCACCGAGGCCGACCTTAGCATCAGAAGACGCAAACGTGGACGTGGACGCAGACTGAGACATTCGCTTCTGCGAGCCGGGGCTCGTAACATTCGTAGTCGGTGGATGACCCCCTCGCATTCCTGACGTCGCCGGGCGCGATCGTGCTGGCGGGACTGTGGGGCGCGATCTGGGGCAGCTTCTTCAACGTCTGCATCGCGCGCGTGCCGCTCGGGCTGTCGGTCGTCCGGCCCGGGTCGCGCTGCATGGCCTGTGGCACGCCGGTGCGGGCCGTCGACAACATCCCCATCCTGTCGTACTTCCTGCTGCGCGGGCGCTGCCGCTCCTGCGGCGCCCGGTTTTCCGTGCGCTACGCGCTGGTCGAGCTCCTGACCGGCCTGTTGTCGGCGGCGATCTTCTGGAAATTCGTCACCTCCGATCCGAGCGGCGCCGTGGCGGTGCGGCTGGCGCGCTTCTCGCTGTATTTCGCCTTCACGGGCGTGCTGGTCGTGCTGGCGTTCATCGACCTCGATACGAAGTTGTTGCCCGACGTCATCACGCTACCGGCGATTCCAATCTTCTTCCTGTCGGCGTTCGGCGCGCACGACGTCTCCTGGCTGGAACGCGCCATCGGCGTCGCCGCCGGTTATCTCTTCGTGCGGCTGATTGCCGATTTCTACTACTACGTGCTCAAGCGAGAAGGGATGGGCCTCGGCGACGGCAAGCTGCTCGCTGTCGTCGGCGCGGTGCTCGGGTGGAAGGCGTTGCCGATCGTGATCTTCTCCGGCTCGTTCCTGGGCGCGCTCATCAGCATCCCGGTCGTGGTGGCGGCGCGCCGGCGCGGCCCCGATCCTGCCGCCGAGTCGTCGCTCGCCCGCGTGCAGGTTCCCTTCGGCCCGTTCCTGGCGCTCGGGGCGCTGGTCGACCTGTTCGCCGGTCAGGCGATCTTGCGGTTGCTGCTGGGCGGGTAGGCGCCGACTACGCGCCGCCGCCATAATCTTGTGCATCGAGGGGAGAGCGGGGATCAAAGCGTGGCGGCGCTACGGAAGCTGTGCGGGTCCTGCCGCTGCAGGGTGCCCCCCCATCGGTCCGGGCCGGCGGGAGCCTCCCTTCGCTTCGCCGACAATGAGAGGGCGATCGTTCCGGGCCACTCCGATCCGGAATCTCGCCGACGTCGCACTCGCCGACGTCGCAACAGAGACGAGCGCGGGCTCAATGTCGGCGAAGCGGAGGGAGCTGTGCGGGTGACGCGAAGGGGGGGAGGACCCCGCAGCGGCAGGACCCGCACAGCTTCCGTAGCGCCGCCTCGCTTTGATCCCGCTCCGATCGGCGCCGAAATGTGACGAATCGTGGGGCGCCGACTACGCGCCGCCGACTTCGGCGATGATCGTGCGCATGCGGCCCTCGATCAGCGAGCGAATCTCGCCGAGGCGCGCGGCGCTATCGGCCTCGAAGCGCATCACCAGCACCGGGCCGGTGTTCGACGCGCGCACCAGGCCCCAGCCGTTGGTCTTCCCGTGCGCGTCCTGAAACGTCACGCGCACGCCGTCGACCTCGATGACGGCGTGCCGCGCTCGGAACCACTCGACCGCGCGGCGCACGACCTCGAACTTGATCTCGTCGGGGCAGGGCATGCGGATCTCGGGCGTGTTGTGAAAGACCGGGAGCGTGTCATAGAGCTCGGCCAGCGTCTGTTTCGAATGGCTCAGGAGCTCGACCAGCCGCGCGGACGCGTAGACCGCGTCGTCGAAGCCGTACCAGCGATCGGCGAAGAACATGTGCCCCGACATCTCGCCGGCCAGCGCCGCCTTCTCCTCCTTCATCTTCACCTTGATCAGCGAGTGGCCGACCTTCCACATGATGGCGCGGCCGCCGCGCGCGGCGATCTCGTCGAACAGCGCCTGGCTGCACTTCACTTCGCTGAC
>CAZNCQ010000397.1:0-5874 GCA_964571275.1 uncultured Myxococcales bacterium | reverse complement strand
CGCGCCCAGCGCCAGCGCCATGGTCATCGGTCCGACGAACGCCATGTCGGTCATCGCCTGGCGCGCGACCAGGCTGTACATCGGCGACGTGGCGGCGACGATGGCGGCGAACACGCCGGCGCGCCGGGTCACGAAGCGCGACACGCAGAGATAGATGGCGTAGATGCCCAGCACGCCCATCAGGCAGAACGGGACGCGCACCGCCCACTCGGCCTTCGATCCCAGGGCCAGCGCGCCAGCGGCGTCGTGGCCGTGGCCGCGGATGCCGACCAAGTGCATCGCCAGGCTCATGATCCAGAACGAGAGCACCGGCTTCGACCAGAAGTGATCGGCGTCGATCGGCGCGCCCGGCCACCACAAGCTGATGTAGTCGCCGCGCGCGGTCATCTGGCGCGCGACCTCCGAGTAGTGGGTCTCCCACGGATCCCACAAGCCGTACGTCCCCGCGAAGGGGATGTAGAGCACGAGCCCGATCAGGATCACCAGCAGCGTGGTCTGCCGTTCGCTCAGCCGATCGAGCAGGCCCAGGCGTGGCGGGGCCGCGGGCGCGGCCCTGGGACTGGGGGGCGGGTCGACGGCGGGCATGGCGCCGCCACCGTCGATCGGCTCGGCGGGCGGAGGGGTTGTGCTCATGGACGCGTGGATGCTATGCGCGGCGGCCCGGCGAGGCAATTGCGTTCGGTCAAAGGGCCTGGGCGGCGGACCTCGGGGCCTCGGACGTCCGGGGCCGAGGCCCTGAGACCTCTCATCGAACGGTGTTGAGGCGTGGTGTAGATTGTGACGAGCATGCGGTCCCGTCTCTCCCACGTCGATGCTCGTGGCGCGGCGCGCATGGTCGACGTGGGCGCGAAACCGGAGACCGCGCGCGAGGCGGTGGCCAGCGCGGCCGTGCGCATGAGCTCGACGACGCTGGCGCTGGTGGCCAGTGGCACCGGCGCGCGCGGCAAGGGCGACGTGCTGGCGACCGCACGCCTGGCGGCGATCGCCGCGCTCAAGCGGACCGCCGAGTGGATCCCGCTCTGCCATCCAGTGCGTCTGGTCGGCAGCGACGTCGACCTGACGCTCGACCGCGCGTTGCCCGGCGTGCGCGTGCGCGTCACCGTGCGCGCATTCGACCGGACCGGCGTGGAGATGGAGGCCATGGTCGGCGCAGCCGCGGCGGCGCTCACCGTCTACGACATGGTCAAGGGGGTCGAGCGCGGCGTCGAGATCCGTGCGGTTCAGCTGGAGGAAAAGCGCGGCGGCAAGAGCGGCGAGTGGCGCCGCGCGCGCCGCGGCGGGCGGAGCGCGAAGCGCGGGTGAACGTCGGGTGAAATGATCAGGCCCGCCAACACCTCTTTCTGATAGGAGAAGCGAGACATGTCATCCCGACACGCAAAGGTCGTCATCATCGGCTCCGGCCCGGCCGGCTACACCGCGGCGGTTTACACCGCGCGCGCCAACCTGGACCCGATCCTGTTCGAGGGCGGCGGCGCGACCATCGAGCCCATCACGGTGCCCGGCGGCCAGCTGATGATCACGACCGAGGTCGAGAACTACCCCGGCTTTCCCAAGGGTGTGCAGGGCCCGGAGCTGATGGAGCTGTTCAAGGCCCAGGCCGAGCGCTTCGGCACGCGCATCGTCACCGCGGACGTGACCGCGGTCGACCTGTCGCAGCGGCCGTTCCGCGTGACGTCCAGCGACGCCGAGTTCACCGAGACGCTCGCCGACACGGTGATCATCTCCACCGGCGCGTCGGCCAAGTGGTTGGGCATTCCGTCGGAAGAGAAGTTCCGCAACTACGGGGTGTCGGCGTGCGCCACCTGCGACGGCGCCTTCTTCAAGGGCCGCGACCTGGTCGTCGTCGGCGGCGGCGACACGGCCATGGAAGAGGCGACGTATCTCACGCGATTCGCGACACGCGTGCTGCTGGTGCACCGGCGCGACGAGTTCCGTGCGTCGAAGATCATGATCGAGCGCGCGCACCGCAACCCGAAGATCGAGTTCATCACCAACGCCGCGGTCGAGGAGATCATCGGCAACCTGCCCAAGCCCGGCGTCACCGGCGTGCGCCTGCGCGATACGCGCACCGGCGCGAGCCGCACCATCGACGCGGGCGGCCTGTTCGTGGCGATTGGCCATCAGCCGAACTCGATGCTGTTCCAGGGACAGCTCGACATGGACACCAACGGCTATCTGCTGACGCAGCCGGGCTCGACCGCGACCAAGATCCCGGGCGTCTTCGCGTGCGGCGACGTCGCGGATCACGTCTACCGCCAGGCGATCACCGCCGCCGGCACGGGCTGCATGGCCGCGATCGACGCGGAGCGCTTTTTAGCGCACTAGCCGCGCCCGGTGCCGTCGCGCTAGAGTGCGGCCGGTGAGCGAGGAGAAGCCAGGGGCGGCCGCGATGGCGGACGAGTCCGACGACGAGGAGCTCGAGTTTCTCGAGCACGATCCGTCGGTGAGCGCGGTCGCACCCGGCGCTGCCGCGGGCGGCGCTGCCGGGCCGTCGGTGCCCGTGGTGCCGATCGTCGGCACCTCGATTCCGGTCGAGCAAGCGGTCGAGCTCCTGTCCAAGGTCAACATCTTCTCGGGCCTGCAGCCGAACTACCTGCGCCGCATCGCCGCGCTCGGCCTCGAGGAGATCCACCCCGCGAACGCGATGGTCTTCACGGAAGGGACACAGGGCGACAAGGTCTATTTGATCTTGAGCGGCTCGATCCGCATCAGCCGCAGCGTCCCCGGCATGGGCGAGGAGGCGCTGGCGGTGCTGCGCGCCGGCACCTACTTCGGCGAGATGGCGCTCATCGACGACTTCCCGCGTAGCGCCGATGCGCGCGCGCACGAGGACTGCCGCCTGTTCGTGATCCGCAAGGAAGACCTCGCCGACCTGCTCTTCGTCGATCGCGATCTCGCCTACGACTTGTTGTGGAGCTTCGTGCGCACGCTCGCCGGCCGCCTGCGCGAGACCAACGACAAGATGACGTTCCTGGCCGTGACCAACCGGTTCTAGTGACTCAGTGATAGGTCGGCAGCGTGCCGTAGCCGCGCGCCGGCTCGTTGAACGGGCGCTGTTGCGCCACGCTCTCGATGATCTGCGCCGAGGTGACCAGCGCCAGGTGCGAGAACGCCTGCGGGAAGTTGCCGATCTGGCGCCGCAGGCTGGGCTCGTACTCCTCGGCGAGCAGGCCGAGGTGGTTGCGCAGCCCGAGCAGCCGCTCGAACAGCTCCTCGGCGTCGTGCTGCCGCCCGACGAACGCGTAGTTGTCGGCGAGCCAGAAGCTGCAGGCCAGGAACGCGCCCTCCGACCCCGGCAGTCCGTCGGCGCCGTGCTCGGTTCCGTAGCGCAGCACGAAGCCGTCGCGGAGCAGGCCTTTCTCGATCGCCGCGACCGTGCTGCCGACGCGCGGATCGGTGCCGGGGAGAAAGCCGAAGTGCGGGATGACCAGCACGCTGGCGTCGAGCAGCTCGCTGCCGTACGACTGTGTGAACGCGCCCAGGCGCGGGTTGAAGCCGCGCTCGCAGACCTCGGCGTGGATGCGCTCGCGCAGCGCGCCCAGGTGCGGGAGCATCTTCTGCCCCTCGTCACCGCCGACGCCCAGCTCTCGAATCGCGCGCACCGTCCGGTCGACAGCGACCCAGGCCATCACCTTGGAGTGGGTGAAGTGCCGGCGGCCGCCGCGCACCTCCCAGATGCCGTCGTCGGGCCGCTGCCAGGCGTCCTCGAGAAACGCGAGCACGTCCTTGGCCGTGCGCCATCCGTTCTCGTTTTCCGGCATGCCCAGCCGGCGCGCCGCCGCGATCGCCGAGACCACCTCGCCGTAGACGTCGAGCTGGAACTGGCCGGAGGCGGCGTTGCCGACGCGCACGGGCTTCGAGCCCTCGTAGCCCGGCAGCCAGTCGAGATCGAACTCCGTGAGGCGCCGCGCGCCGTCGATGCTGTACATGATCTGCATATCCGCGGCGTCGCCGGCGATCGCGCGCAACAGCCAGTCGCGAAACGCGCGCGCCTCATCGACATAGCCGCCGATCATGAACGCGTCGAGCGTCAGGCTGGCGTCGCGCAGCCAGCAGAACCGGTAGTCCCAGTTGCGCACGCCGCCGATCGACTCGGGCAGCGACGTGGTCGGCGCGGCCACGACGCCGCCCGTGGGTGAGTAAGTCATCGCCTTGAGCGTGATCAGCGAGCGCAGCACCGCCTCGCGCCAGCGGCCCTGGTAGGCGCAGCGCACGGCCCACGCGCTCCAGAACGCCTCCGTCGACGCGAGCGCCTGATCGGCGTCGAGCGCGGCGGGCGGGCGCTCGTGCGACGGGAACCAGCCGAGCTGGAGCGGAATGCGGTCGCCTTTCTTCACGTTCAGGTAGGCGGCCACGCGGCCGTCCTGCTCTTGCGGCGACGCCAGCCCACGCAGCATCAGCGCGTCGGGCCCGGCCGTGAAGCAGATTCCGTCGGGTTCTTTCTGGATCAGCGGCGCGTAGGCGCCGTAGCCGAAGCGCACGTCGAGCAGCAGCTCCAGCGGCACCTCGCCCTCGAGCCCTTCGATGATGCGCACCAGGTCGCAGCGCGCGCCGACCGGCATGAAGTCGATGATGCGGACCGCGCCGTGGTCACAGGCGATCTCGGTCTCGAGGATCAGCGTGTCGCCGCGATAGCGCTGGTGCGTCTCGCGCGTGCGCACCGTCGGGTGAAGGCTCCAGCGGCCGTGCTTGTCGCGCCCGACCAGCGCCGCGAAGCAGGCGTCCGAGTCGAAGCGCGGCGCGCAGAACCAGTCGATCGATCCGCCGGTCGAGACCAGCGCCGCGGTCAGCGTGTTGCCGATGAGCCCGTACTCTTCGATTCGTGCCGCCATCGCCGCCCTCCACTGAAAAAGGTAAGGCGCGGCGAGGAGCGGCGGGCGCGTCAAACGTTGAATTTGAAGTGGGGACGGATGGGCTTGGAATGGCCAGCGCGTCGGCCACGAACCGCGCCGGTCAGATCAAGCCACGCTCGATCGCCGTGAGCACAGCGCGGGTGCGATCGCGAACTCCGAGCTTCGACAGGATGCTCGAGGCGTGGTTCTTCACCGTGCCCTCCGCAGCGCCGAGCGCGTCGGCGATCTCGCGATTGGAATACCCACCGGCCATCAAGCGCAGCACCTCGAACTCGCGCGCGGTGAGCGGCGAGGCGGGGGCGGTGCGGTCCGGCGGTGCGCCTTCGAGCCCGCGAAGCACACGCTCCGTGAGCTGAGGCCGGATCATCGTGCCTCCGGCGGCGACGCTGTGGATCGCGTTCGCGAGGACGTCGAGCGACACGTCCTTGAGCAGCCAGCCCTTGGCGCCCGCGCGGACCATGTCGAGGAGCACGTCGTCATCGTCGAAGGTCGTCAACACGATCGCGGACGGGACGCGGTGACCGCCGGCCACGCGTGCGGCGAGCCCCCGCACGACGCCGAGACCATCCAGCCGCGGCATCCGGACGTCGACGAGGACGACGTCGACCGGCACGCGCCCGAGCATGTCGAGCGCTTCGACGCCGTCGCTCGCTTCGGCCGCGACAACGAGCTCGGGTACGAGCTCGAGCAACGCTCGGATGCCCTGCCTGATGAGCATCTGATCGTCGACGATCGCAACCCGGACGGTCATGGGCGCCGCCGCGGCATGCTCGCCTCGACCTCGAACCCGCCGTCGCGGGTCCTGCGCGCGTCGACCTGGCCGCCGAGCGCGGCGAAGCGCTCGCGCATGCCGGTCAGACCATGCCCCCAGGCGATGGGCCCCCCGGCGATGGAATCGACGGCTGGCGTCTGGCCGTCATCCCATGCACGCAGACGGATCGCCGAGCGGTCGCATCTGATCGAGATCCACAGGTTTCGTGCGCCTGCATGACGCGCGCTGTTCGTCATCACCTCTTGCACG
>CAZNCQ010000396.1:0-5891 GCA_964571275.1 uncultured Myxococcales bacterium | reverse complement strand
TGGTCGCCATCGGCCGCGCGCCGACGTGCAGGTTGCCGCGCGCGTCGTCGGGCGCGGGCACGCGCAGCACCGCGCACAGCGGCTCGCCGTCGCACAGCACGATGCGCTTGTCCCCGGCGCGCACCTCGGGCAGGTATTTCTGCGCCACGGTCCAGCGCCGCCCGAGGTTGGTCGCCTGCTCGAGGATCGCGCCGGTGTTGGGGTCGCCGCGGCGCACGTGGAACACGCCGAAGCCGCCCGAGGCGTCGAGCGGTTTGACCACCATCTCGCCGCCCTGCTCCGCCAGGAATGAGCGCAGCCGCCCCGCCTCGCGCGTGACGATCGTGGGCGGCGTGAGATCGGGGTAGTCGAGCACCGCCAGCTTCTCGTTCGACTCGCGCAGGCCGCGCGGGTCGTTGATCACCCAGGTCTGCCCGCGCGCGCGCTCGAGGATCAGCGTCGCGAAGTAGTAGTCGAGATCGAACGGTGGATCCTTGCGCATCAGGACCGCCTGACAGCTGCGCAGCGGCACAACCGCCTGCGGCCCGAGGAGGTAGTGATCGCCGACGACCCGGCGCACCGTGACCGGCCAGGCGCGCGCCACCGCGTCGGCGTGCTCCAGGCACAGGTGGCGCGGCTCGCAGAACCAGATCTCGTGGTTGCGCGCCTGAGCCGCCAGCATCAGCGCGAATGTCGAGTCGCCCGCGATCTGCAGGCGCGCCATCGGGTCCATCACGAAGAGGAGCTTCATGTTGCTCTATTGTGGCTGCGACTGCGGTGGATTGCCCGTCCCGGATGATGATGAAGCAGCGGCCCCCCCGGCCTCGCCGCCGCTCGGCGCCTCTTTCATCGGCAACAAGTGCTCGAGCCCGTGCTTCCGCAGCCGGTAGTAGAGCGTCGAACGGTTGATACCAAGGGTACGCGCGGCCAGCGCGATATTCCCCTGCGCGTGATCGATCGCGGCGATGATCTCGGCGCGCTCCTGGTCGGACAGTCGCTCGTGCAGCGGGCGCGTGCCGTCGCGTCCGGGGATGCCGGGTCGCGTTCCCGCGGCCGGCGTCGGGGCCGCGGCCGGCGGCGGAGGTCCACCCGGCCGGCGGCTGAACTCGAGATCAGCCGCGGTCAACTCGGTGCCGCGCGCCAGGATCATCGCGCGCTCGATCACGTTCTCGAGCTCGCGCACGTTGCCCGGCCAGGGGTACGACGCCAGCGACGCCAGCGCGCTCGGGTCGACCCCGCGCACGCGTTTGCCGATGGTCTGCGAATACTTCTGGATGAAGTGCTCGCACAGCGTCGGGATGTCACCGGGCCGATCGCGCAGCGGCGGGAGGATGATCGGAAAGACGTTGAGGCGGTAGTAGAGATCCTCGCGGAACTCGCCGGCGGCGATCTGCTGCTCGAGATCGCGGTGTGTCGCCGACACGACGCGCACGTCGACCTTGACGGTTTCGGAGCCGCCGACGCGCTCGAACTCGCGCTCCTGCAGGACGCGCAGCAGCTTGACCTGCACGTCGAGCGGCAGGTCACCGACCTCGTCGAGGAACAGCGTGCCGCCGTCGGCCAGCTCGAAGCGTCCCAGGCGCCGCGCGACCGCGCCGGTGAACGCGCCCTTCTCGTGACCGAACAGCTCGGATTCGAGCACGCCCGGCGCCAGCGCCGCGCAGTTCACCCGTACGAACGGCCGCGACTCGCGCGCGCTGTTGATGTGGATCGCGCGCGCGACCATCTCCTTGCCGGTGCCGGTCTCGCCGCGCAGGAGCACGGTCGACGACGTCTGCGCCACCTGCTCCACGCGCGCCAGCACCTCGCGCAACGCAGGCGAATCGCCGACGATCGCACCAAAGTTGAACGCGCTGTGTGCGTCGCTGGCCAGCACGCCCGCATACTGCTGCAGCTGCACGGTCAGGCGGCGGTTCTCGCGCACCAGCTGATAGCGCTCGATGGCGTGGGTCAGGATCCCGCGCAGCTCCTTGGCGTCCCAGGGCTTGGTGACGTAGCGGTAGATGCGCCCGAGGTTGATGGCCTCGATCAGCACGTCGACGTCGGTGAAGGCCGTGACGATGATGCCGACGGCGTCGGGGCGGAGCTCACGCGCCGCCTTGAGCAGCTCGAGACCGGTCATGCGCGGCATGCGCTGGTCGGTGACGATCACCGCGACGTCGTGCTGCTTGACCAGCGCCAGCGCTTCCTCGCCGCTGCCCGCCGGCAACAGTGAAAAGCTCTTGCCGAAGTTGAAACGAATCGCGTCCAGGTTGTCCGGCTCGTCGTCGACGACGAGCACCGGGACCTTGCTGGATTCGGGACCGGGCGGCGCCATGGCAAGACGGTAGCATAGGCCGGTTTTTGCTGGCGACCTCCGTTGTTGATACGATCGCGGACCTCTTGCCGATGACGAAAATGAAACCCTCGGATGAGCCCGTGCCGGGACCCGTCGCCGGACCATCCGTGGGTCAGAAGAACGACCAGAAAGCCGAGCCTGCTCGGCGCAAACCCATGGCGCGCGCCGTCCGGATCGCGCTGTTCCAGCGCGAGATCCAGGTGCGGCTTTCGCCGGCGGCGCTGGATCTGCTGTTCGCGCGGGCCGAGGTGATCTCCGAAGGGCAGCGCGCGGTGCGCGGCGGGCGCGACTCGTACTTCGGTTCGACGATGCTGACCCTCGATCTGCCGTCGCTGGCGCCCCTGCTCAGCGACGCGTGCGATGCGGGGACGGCGCGCCGGCTGGCGGCGCTGCTGGAGGGCGACGCCGACGTCGCCAGGCGGGTCCAACGGCTGGCCGAGCGCGAGACCGAGCGCGTCGCCGGCGCGGTTCCGCGCCAGGTCGGCACCCATGTGGCCATCCGGTCGCAGGGGGCCAAGGTGTTCGTCGATGTCGACGTCGAAGCGGTCTTCGAGTAGGCGGGCGAGCGGGTGACCGACGACGCGACCTATAGCTTTGCCGGCGTGGCGAAGATCCTGGAGATCAGCGAGAGCAAGCTGCGCTACTGGTCCCAGGTCGGCTTCGTGGGGCCGTCGGTCCGGCGCGGCGGCAAGCAGGTGTTCAATTTTCAGGACCTGGTGAGCGTCAAGGCCGCCAAGGAGCTCGCCGACCGAGGCTTCAAGGCGGGCGAGGTCCGCAAGGCGCTGGACGCCGTTCGCGCGTCGCTGCCGCACATCCCGCGCCCTCTGGACCGCATCCGGGTGTCGTTCGATGGCAAGGCCCTGGTGGTCGTCGACGAGGGCGGCGCCTACGACGTGACCGGCCAGCGCGTGTTCGACTTCGGGCTCGGCGAGCTCGCGCGTCGGATCACGGACGTCGGTCAGGGTGACGCCGCCGTGGTGACGCCGTTGCCGGGCGTCGCCACCGACGGCGACGCCGGCAGGAATGCGTACGACTGGTTCATGGAGGGGACGCGGCTCGAGGTGCGGCCAGATCTCGATCCGGCCGACGATCAGGCGGGAAACTGCTTTCGGCGCGCGCTGGCGCTGGACCCAGGGCTGGCGCCGGCGCACACGAATCTGGGCATCATCGCGTATCGCCGCGGCGAGCGGTCGCGAGCGAAAGAGAGCTTCGAGACAGCGCTGGCGCTGGATCCGGATCAGCCCGAGGCGCGGTTCAATCTGGCGAATTTGATCCTGGAAGAGGGCGACCTGGAGCTGGCGGTCGCGGAGCTGCGACGCGTGCTGCAGATCGCGCCGGACTTTGCCGACGCGCACTTCAATCTGGCCGTGGCGCTGGAACGGCTCGGCGGGCGGGCGCAAGCGCGCGCGCATCTGGAGAAATACATCGCGCTCGAGCCGGAGCCGGCGGCGCCCTGGGCGGAGCAGGCAAGGGCGTTGATCGCGCGGCTGTCCGACTGACGGCGACAGCGTTGAGGTTGACGTGGCCGCCCCGCGATCGTGGCCGTTCAGGTCAACGTGACAGTTGCCCGTCTAGCGCGTCGTCTAGGGCCCGTCTATCGCGGCATGGCTTCCTTGACGCCCCCGTCGATCGGCAGCGCCGCGCCCGTCGTGAACCGGGATCGCGGCGACGCCAGAAACAGCGCCGCTTCCGCCACCGCCGCCGGCGGGATCGGGCCCACGTGCATCGCGTTTCGCTGCCGGTAGTCTTCTATCTGCTTGTCGACGGTGACGCCGCGGTGAGCGGCTCGCTGCGCGATCAGCCGCTGCATCAAGGGCGTGTCGATGAAGTCGGCGTTGAAGTAGTTCACGCGGATGCCGAACGGGCCCAGCTCCGTCGCCAAGTTTCGCGCGAGCGCCGCGACCGCCGCCTTCGAGCTGGCATACGCCGCGTTGTCAGCGGTGGGCGCGAATGCCCCCTTCGAGGCGTTGAAGACGATCACGCCGCCGCGGCCCAGCTTCATCGTGCGTACCGCTGCGCGCGCCGCCAGGAAGTAGCCCTTCACGTTGAGATCGAAGTGGCGATCCCAGGTCTCCTCGGACATCTGATCGGCGGGGCCGGCCTGGATGAAGCCGGCGTTGCACACCAGGATGTCGACGCCGCCGAAGGCGAGCACCGCCTGCTCGAACGCCGCTTCGGTGTGGTCGGCGCGCGTGGCGTCCGCCTCGACGGCGACGACGCGCTGCGGGTCCTTGCACGCGCGTCCGATCGCGTCCGCGGTCTCGCGCAGCGCGGGCCCGGCGATGTCGGTCAATACCAGGTGCGCGCCCTCGGCGGCGAAGCGCTCCGCGATCGCGCGCCCGATGCCGCTGGCGGCGCCGGTGATGAGCGCGACCTGGCGGCCGAGCTCGCGTTCGGCTTGCTTCAACTTGGCCAGCTCCAGCGGCCAGTACTCGAACTCGATCGCGTCGGCGTCGTCGAGGAAGCGGAAGCCGCCCAGCCCCTCGGCTGCGTCGGCGACGCGCATCACGTGCCGGTAGCAAAGGTTACCGACGACGGCGTTGGCCTTGTCCTTCATCGCCGTGACCAGGCCCAGGCCCGGTAGCAGCACTACGCGCGGCGACGGCTCCAGCATCTCGACGCGCGGCCCCGAGCGCGCGAACGTCTCGCGATAGCGCGCGGCGAACCGATCGAGGGCGCCCGCGATCGCGTCGTTCGCCTGCGCCGGCGCCAGCGAAGGCAGGTCGGCGTCTACGTACAGCGGAATGCGCCCGCAACGCAGGATGTGCTCGGGCGTCGACATGCCGCGCGCCGCGAGCTCGCCGGCGCGGGCGGCGCTGACGAACGACACCGCTTCGGGGCTGTCGTCGTAATGCAGGATGACGCCGCGCTCGCGCGACAGCCGGCCACGGAGCGCGGGCAAGATCGTGCGTGCCAGCTCGCGCCGGCGTTCGGGCGGCGGTGCCGCCACCTTGATCGACGGCGCCGGAGCCGCGACGCCGCGCCGATCGCCGATGAAGCCCAAGGCGCGGTTGATGAGCCGGTGCAGGTTGTCGTAGCAAGCCTTGGCGCTGTCGCCCCAGGCGATCAGGCCGTGCCGCCCGAGCACCAGGCCGCGCGCATTTTCAGCGACCGGCCCGAGATCGATCACAGCGCGCGCCAACGGAAATCCAGGACGCACGTAGTCGACGTAAGCCGCGTCGTCGCCCAGCGCCTCGCGCACCAGCGCCGCCGGCCGCGGCGTGTCGGTCAGCGCCTGCGTCGCGAAGTCGTGGGTATGCACGATGAAGCGGTGCGGGAGCACCGAGTGCAAGGGGGTCTCAACCGACGGCGCCGGCTCCGCGCCGTCGGTCATGCAGGCGCGCATGAACGCCATCATCTCTTCGTCGGACATGCTCTCGCGCCGGCGCAGATGATCCAGGTCGTCGCGCCGCAGGCCGGTGAAGCCGCCGCGGCCGATCGTGCGCAGATCGGTGCCGCTGCCCTTGACCCGCAGCACGTCGGTCGGGCGGCCGGCGAAGTCGACCTCGCGCCGCTTGACCGAGCTGTTGCCACCGCCCGGCTGGGTCAGCGTGCCGTCGCCGCCAATCAGGTT
>CAZNCQ010000395.1:0-5903 GCA_964571275.1 uncultured Myxococcales bacterium | reverse complement strand
GCGCGCAACGAGCGGCCGGTGCTGCTGGCCGAGGACATCTCGCGCGAGGCGATGGCGGCGATCGAGACCGGCCTCGACGTGCCCGGCGTGAAGATCGTCTCGGTGCCGCGGCGGGAGTACCCGTACGGCGAGCTCGCGTCGCACGTGCTCGGCTACATGAACGAGATCTCCGCCGAGGAGCTGCGCGCGAAGAAGGACGAGGGCTACCACGCTGGCGACCTGATCGGACGCACTGGCATCGAGCGGCAATGGGAGGGTTACCTGCGCGGGCGCGACGGCTTCGAGAAGATCGTCGTCGATCGCCGCGGGTTGCCGCGCCCCAATATTCGCGAGCTCATCGACGGCCCGATCCGGCAAGCGGCGGTCGCGGGCAACAACGTGTTCCTGACCATCGACGCCGACGTGCAGCGAATGGCCGAGCGATCGTTGCGCGCCTACAACGCGGCGGCCGCGGTGGTGATGGACGTCGAGACCGGCCGCCTGCTGGCGATGGTGTCGAAGCCCGGGTTCGACCCGAACGAGATGTCGGGGCACCTGTCGCCCGAGGCGCAACAGCGCATCCTGTCCGATCGTTTTCACCCGCTGCGCGACAAGACGTTGAACGAGACCTATTTCCCCGGGTCGACGTTCAAGCCGGTCTCGGCGCTGGCGGCGCTCGAAGATCGATTGATCACGCCCGAGGACAAGGTCAAGTGCCACGGGTCGTACGAGTTCGGGCGGCGGCGCTTCAAGTGCACCAAGACTCACCTGACGGTCAGCCTGTACGAAGCGATCGTGCAGAGCTGCAACGTCTACTTCTACGACATCGGCGCGCGGCCCGGCATGATGGACCGGCTGGCCAAGTACGGCGCCGACATGGGCCTGGGCGCGCCGACGGGGCTGGGATTGAACGGCGAGGAGGGCGGCTTCATCCCGACCGAGGCCTGGTACCGCGACCAGAAGAAGCTGAATCCCAAGGCCGAAGGCTTTCAAATGGGGCAGTCGCTGAACGCGGTGATCGGCCAGGGCTCGACGCGCGTGACGTTGCTGCAGATGGTGACGATGTATACGGCCATCGCCAACGGCGGCAAATTGTGGCTACCCCAGGTCGTCGAGCGCATCGAATCGCCCGATCAAAAGGTGCTCGAGGAGTTCGCGCCGCGGGTGCGCCGCGAGCTGTCGGTGTCGCCGGAGAATATCGCGCTCATTCGCCAGGGCCTGGTCGGCGTCGTCAACGAGCCGAAAGGGACCGCGTTCCGCGTGCGCACGAAGGACATCGAGGTCGCGGGCAAGACCGGCACCGCGCAGGTGCGGCGCCAGAGTCACCACGGCGAGCTCTCGGCCTACGACCAGAACGATCACGCCTGGTTCGTCGGTTTTGCGCCGGCCAGCAACCCCAAGATCGCCTTCGCGGTCCTGATCGAGCACGGCGGCCACGGCGGCGAGGTCGCGGCGCCGGCGGCGATGGAGATCGTGCACAACTACTTCGAGACCGTCGCGCCCGACCAGAAGAACGCGCCGCGCGTCGGTTTGCCGCGGCACCATCTGTGGCGCGACAACGATGAGACCGGGCAAGCCGCGGCGGGCGCCGACAACGTTGAACATGGCGCCCGCTCCGGGCGCTCGCGCTGGTCTGCGCGCGCGGCGGCGGCCGAGGCGAGCCCGCCGGCGGAGCCGAACAATACCGGCGAATCCGCGTCGCCGAGCGAGGAGGCGCAATAGCGATGGCGCGCGTGGTCTCATGGCGGAAGCTGCGCTTCCGATTCGACTGGACCCTGACGGCCGCGGCCGCGGCGGTCGCGTCGCTCGGCCTGATGAACCTGTGGAGCGCGGTGCACGACCGCCAGTCCAGCTGCTTCACCCAGCAGATCTCCTGGTTCGCGCTCGGGACGCTCGCCTTCCTGGCCGTGGCCAGCCTCGACTACCGCACGATCAGCCGCTACGGCTACGTCTTCTACGGCGTCGGCGTCGCCCTGCTGGTCGGCATCCTCGGCTTCGGCAAGATGGTCAGCGGCGGGCGGCGCTGGTTCGACCTCGGCCCCGTGCACTTGCAGCCGTCGGAGATGATGCAGGTGCTGACCATCATCGCGCTCGGCAAGTATTTGAACGATTCACCGGCGTTGGAAGGACGATCGTTCCGCCATCTGGCAATCCCCGTCGTCATCGTCAGCGCACCCGCGTTGTTGATTGCCAAACAACCCGACTTCGGCACGGCGTTCTTGATCCTGCTGATCTTCATCACGATCATGCTGACCGCGCGCCTGAAGTTGAAGACGCTGGCCGCGATCATGGGTCTGGCAGCGATCGCCGCCTTCCCGATCTACCAGCACTTGCTTCGCGAATATCAGCGCAAGCGCTTCGAGGCGTTCTTCGACCTCAACTCCGAGGGCGCGTACCAGACCCGCCAGGCCTTGAACGCGATCGGCTCGGGCCGCATCATCGGCAAGGGCTTCCTGCACGGCACGCAGGTGCGCCTCCGTCGCTTCCCCGCGCTGTGGACTGACTTTCCTTTTGCGGTGTGGGCCGAGGAGTGGGGATTCCTCGGGGGGCTGGCGATCCTGCTCGGGTACCTGGTGCTCATCCTGTGGATCATCAAGATCGCCAGCGAGGCACGCGACCGCTTTGGCGCGACGGTGTGCGTCGGCGTCGCCGCGCTGCTGTTCTGGCACGTCGCCATCAACGTCGGCATGGTCAGCGGCATCTTGCCCGTCGTCGGCGTGACCCTCCCGCTCATCAGCTACGGCGGCTCCAGCGTCCTGACCATCATGGTGGCGCTGGGGCTGGTGATGAACGTGAGCGTGCGCCGCTTCGCGTACTGAGCCTCGTGGTAGTCTTCGTGGGCCGCCATGAGAGTGCTGGTCATCGACGTCGGCGGGACGCACGTCAAGCTGCTGCTCTCGGGCAAGCGCGTGTCGCGCCGATTCGATTCGGGACAGTCGATGACGCCGGCGAAGATGGTCAAAGGGGTCAGACGCCTCACGGCCGATTGGCCGTGCGACGTGATCTCGATGGGCTACCCCGGCCTGGTGCTGCACGGGCGCATCGCCGCGGAGCCCAGGAATCTGGGCCAAGGTTGGATCGGCTACGATTTCGCTCAGGCGTTCGGGCATCCCGTGAAGATCCAGAATGACGCCGCGATGCAGGCGTTGGGCAGCTATCGCGGCGGACGGATGCTCTTCCTGGGACTCGGAACCGGGCTCGGATCGGCGATGGTCGTCAACGGCGACGTGCAGCCGATGGAGCTGGCTCACCTGCCGTACAAGAAAGATCGCACCTATGAGGACTACGTGGGCCTGAAGGGATTCAAGCGCCTCGGCGTTCGCAAATGGCGCAAGCAGGTCCGCGCCGTCATCGAGACCCTGCGCGCGGCCCTGGAACCGGACGACGTCGTCATCGGCGGCGGCAATGCCGTGAGACTGACAGAGCTGCCGAGAGGGGTTCGCCTCGGCGACAACGCCAACGCGTTCAAGGGTGGGTTTCGCCTCTGGCGAAGCGCCAAGGGCGCGCTCGACCGCGCGAGCGCCCCGCTCTAGGATGTAGATCTCAGCGTGGCGCTCGCCGCCCGGGCAGGGAACGCCGGCGCTACTGCCCGACGTAACCGAACACGCCGGTCGCGTAGTAGCAGTCGGGCATGACGACGTCGGCGCAGTAGTGCTGCACGGGGTCCACGTAAGCGCAGTACGCGCCCAGGCAGGGAAAGCTGCTCGTCTCGTTGGGATCCGTCGTGTAAAAGGTCTCGCCTTTGCGCGGATCGAAATAGCCGTAGAGCGGGACCAGACCCGGGATCGCGCTTTGACTGGAGAAGAAGAAGCCCGAGCCCGAGCTCAATAGCGTGAACGCCGTCGCGCCGTAGGCGTTGTCGTTGGCGAGCGAGAACGCGTGCTTGTCGAAGACGTAGCCCGCCGGCGCCGTCGATCCGGTGGTGAAGTAGTGGAGCCCGGTGTTCGGATTGACGTAGCGGGTGACGCTGACCGGAGTCGTCTGAACTTCGATCGTGTAGGTGACGGGGTGGCAGACCTGGCCGTATGTGTTCACGCAGGTGCACTGAATCTGCGGCGGCGTGTCGGGCCCTGGATCGTTCACGACATCGCAATCACAATCCTCGCCGTTCGGTTCAGTGTCGCAGACCGTGGTGTTGACAACCTGTGTGCTCGCGCGGGCGGCGATACTGAGTGCCGGCAATGAGGCCACCACCAAACCAATCGCAATCTTCCTCGGTGTCATCTCCATCCTCCTTGGCGAAAGAGCCGCGGCGCAATGTCGCAATCCACAAGTCAGATGAAAAGAGGAAAACTCTGGAGCGCGGAATTTGTCTCCGTCGCGGGAGCGCGAGCGTGATCGTTGTCGCGCATTGAGCAGACAAGACCTGATGCGCTCAATGCCGCGCAAAAATCGTCGATCCTCGATCTAGGTCGGACCGATGGATGAGCGTCCCCAAACGATCAAAGATTCAACCACACGAAGAGATCGGGAACGTCTCGCCAACTGGAGACCGACCAGCATCCCAGGAAAGTCCGCATGTCCGCTGTTCGGACGACCACGTTCGAGGCACCGGCCTCCGGCAGAGAGAGAGAAGCGAGGTCGGGTGTCCGAATGGATCCTCCGGCGGCATGGCTGCCGCTGCTGGTTGGAGATGACCATGCCAGCTCGAACGTCGTTTGATCGACCATTGAGAGTGAGAACAGTCGGTCGTCGAGACCTTCGGGGTCATGCCGCTCGGCGGCCAGATCAAAGAAGAAGGCGGAACGCGGTTGCGCCAACAGACAATAGCCACTGACTGGGCCGTCCATCCAGTGGGCAACCACGATCCGGTCCGTTACCCATTGGGCAACGGGTGTCGTCAAAAGAATCGAGGCCGATGAGTTGTCAGTCATTTCGTCCAAATATTGCGTTGAACCGGTCGGCGACATCCTTGGTGACCGGCTTCGGCAATTGTACCGTATGGTGATTGGGATCTGCGTTGGTCGGCGTGTGACGCACCTCGAAGCCGGCGTCTTCGAGGGCCTTCTTCGTGGTCGACACAGAATCAGAGGGATCGCGCGCCAGCCGCGCGTTTGATTCAGGGGTCGTGACAGACACGCCGTGGCCGTAGGGAACTCCGTTGCGTGCGTTCCCTGCCGCCTCTGCTGCGGCGGCCTGCTTTTCGAGCCTCGTGGCCGACTCCTTCGACTCTCCTCGACGCACGAGAGCGAGATCCCCCTCCTCCTCCGTACCGCAGCCCTCGAGCGCGAAAGGATCAACCCAGGTGAGTGGATCGGTCGGATATGCGTGAAGTCGATGTCCTCCACGGAGCCGCTTCAGATCTTGGGAGACATATGCGCCGGCGGCCGGGTCGTAGTACCTGAACCGGTTGTAGTAGAGCCCGGTCTCCGCGTCGTCGTACTGGCCGGGCCAGCGGAAGGGGCAGGCCTCCCGGTGGCCGGTGAGGTTGCGCAGATCGCCGTAGGCGTCGATGGTCGCGGACCAGACCTCGGCGCCGGCGGCGTCGTACATCGCGGCGGGCGTGCCGAGGTGGTCGGTGATGATCGCGTAGCGGGCGTCTCCGACGAGCTTGGCCATCGGGGCGAAGGTCTCGGGATCGAAGAGCCAGGTGATCGGATCTTTGGCGGTGCCGGACTCGGTGGCGCCGGCGCTCCAGACGGGGAGGGCGGGGGCTACGGGCAGGGGTGCGGAGCAGGACTCGTCGGGAGGCCCCTGAGAGGGCTTCGCGGCGCGCTCGAAGCGGCGGCGGCGGGGCGGCGAGCTCGTCGAGGACAGCAATGTCGGCGAGCGCAGGGTGAGCGGACACGGGCATGCCCTTGGGGATCGCCAGCACCGTCGACGACGGCAGGCGCACGGGCTCGCCGCAGCTCATCGACTTGTCGCCCAGGCGCACCGCGCTCGTGCCCATCAGGTTGACGGTCTGCGATCCGAAGACGCTGATC
>CAZNCQ010000394.1:0-5907 GCA_964571275.1 uncultured Myxococcales bacterium | reverse complement strand
TCCGGTCCGGCCAAGCTAGACATGTCTCACCATCGGCGAGAGTTGACCGCCGCCGCCGGCATCCGAGCATCACGACCCTGTGACGGTTGCGTGACGGATCGGAAAAACCGGGCGACCGAGCGTGACCGCCGTTTCAAGGTCTCGCGTCCGACGGTGTGGCTCGGGTCGGATCAGGGCGCGTCGTCGACGTTGCGCAGAAAGGTGGCGACCTCGGCGAAGCGCTGGCGCAGGAACGCGCGCGTGCCGGCCGGGATCTCGCACTCGTCCATCGCGGCCGTCATGCAGCGAACCCAGGCATCGCGCATGGAGGAATCAACCGGCACCCGCGCGTGGCGCATCCGCAGGCGCGGGTGCCCGTGATCGCGAACGTAGTCGTCCGGGCCGCCGAGCCACCCCACCAGAAATGAGCCGAAGCGATCGCGGTTGCGGCGGCTCACGCGGCCTTTGGCGTCGAGCTCGTGCAGCGCGGCCAGCGCGGGCTCGGCGCCCTCCATGATGTCGTAGAAGCGCTCGACGAGCGCGATCACGCGCTCGCGGCCACCGATCTCGAGATAGGGATTGTCCATGCGCGCGCGAAGCCTACTCCGGAAGGTGAAACCGTCGCAGTCCCTAGGTGATGGTCCCGAGTTTCATACAGGCTGGACAGCAAAACTGCACACGCGCGCGTGAGGCCCGGCGACAAAAACCGTGGCGCTGTGGTACCAGAGAACCTCTCGCCGATGGGTTCCATGAGATCCGAGAGAGAGCCGGGATGAGCGTCGGAAATGGGGAACCCATGCGTGCCGTAGGCCGCACCAGGACTCCGCCGCCGCGGCCCGTCGAGCTCACGACGTTGCTGCGCCGGATCCTGGTGGCGGGGACCGAGCTGATGGGGGAGAGCCGAGGGACGATTCACGTCGCGAGACCGATCGACGGCGCGCTGCAGATCACCGCACAGGTCGGCTTCTCGCGGTCCGGCATCGCGCCGCTCGCGCTGCTCGACACCGGATCCCTGCCCTGGTGTGCCGCCTTCGAGCAGGGCGCGCGCGTCCACGTCGACAACGTGGATGGCGACGCGAGCCTGGGAGACCTGAGCGCCGCCATTCGGCGTCTGGGCGTGCGTTCGTTGATCTCATTGCCGCTTCTCGGGCACAAGGAACAACGCCTGGGGTTGTTGTCGATCTATCGCACGCGCCCAGAGCGCCTTGCCGAGCGTGCGCTCGAGCTGCTGGACGTCTGCCGGCTGCAGGCGGAGCAGGCCATCGAGAGCAAGCGCTCCGAAGACGTGCTGACCCGGAACGAGGCCGGCCTGCGCCTGGCGCTGGAGGCGGGGAAGATGGGCAGCTTCGAGTGGAACATTCAGACCAACGAGATCCGCTGGTCGGAAAACCTCGAGGCGATCCATGGGCTGCCGCCGGGGGCCTTCACCGGTACGTTCGAGTCGTTCCAGTCGCTCATTCATCGCGACGATCGCGCGGGCGTGCTGGAGAGGATCCGGCGATCGGTCGAGACCGGCACAGACTACGAGGCGGAGTTCCGGAGCGCGACCCCGGACGGACGCACGCATTGGATCCTGGGCAAAGGAAAGGTGCTGCACGACGAGCGCCGCGGGCCCTGGCGCATGCTCGGGGTCTGCATGGACATCACCAGTCGAAAGCACACCGAGGAGGCGCTGCGGGAGGCCGATCGACGCAAGGACGAGTTCCTGGCGATGATCTCCCACGAGCTACGTAACCCGCTGTTCGCCATCACCAACGCGTCGGCGGTGATCGAGAGCATCGCCAGTCTCGATCCGGTCTCGGCAAAGGCCATGGGCATGATCCGGCGGCAGGCAGACCAGCTGACGCGCGTCGTGAACGACCTGCTGGACGTCGCCTGCCTCACCGCCGGCAAGCTCGTCCTGCAGCCGGCGCGCCTGGATCTCGGCGCGCTCGTCGAGACATGCGTCGCCGAGCTGGCGAGCGCCCACCTGTTCGAACGCCACGTCTACGAGGTGCGCGTGGTGCCGGCGGTCGTCTCCGGGGACCGTGCGCGACTCGAGCAGATCCTGACGAACCTTCTGACCAACGCCGTCAAGTACACACCGCCGGGGGGAATGGTGACGGTCGAAGTCCAGGCGATCGACGGTGAAGCGAGCCTGCGCGTCCGGGACACCGGCGTCGGCATCGCTCCGGATCTGTTGCCGCGCGTCTTCGAGCTGTTCATACAGAGCGAGCGTGGCCTCGATCGTCGTGACGGCGGCATGGGCGTCGGCCTGGCGATCGTGCGCCAGCTGGTCGTTGCCCACGGCGGGCGCGCCGAGGCTCACAGCGACGGACCCGACCGCGGAACCGAGATCGTCATCCGGCTGCCGCTGGTCAAGGAAACGCACGCCGCTGCCGGCAGGGGCGCTTGCGCGGCGCCCGCTCCGGCTCGTCACCGCATTCTGATCGTCGACGACAACAACGACGCACGGCAAGCGCTGGTGGTGCTGCTGGAGCTGGCGGGTCACGAGCTGCACGAGGCGGCCGACGGGCTGAGCGGGCTCGAGACCGTGTTGCGCGTGCAGCCCGACATCGTGTTCGCTGACATCGGCCTGCCCGGCATCGACGGGTTCGAGCTGGCGCGCCGGATCCGCGCCGACAAGGCCGGTCCGCGCCTGGTCGCGCTGACTGGCTACGACCACCCCGAACAGCGCCGCCGCGGCGTCGAGGCCGGCTTCGACGCCTACCTCGTGAAGCCCGTCGAGATCGAAGCGCTCCTGCGCGAGCTACCCGGCGCCTGAGCTCGGCGCGGGCTCCGGGCCAGCGTCGACGGGCGCGGGCGGTGCCAGGATCGCGCGAGCGCGCTCCGCGTGCTCGGCCTGGACCAGGATGTCGACCGGCGCGTAGGGCGTCAGGAAATTCCATAGCGTCCGAAAGCGCCGGCCACGCGGGAAGGCCGGAATCCCCGCTGCTTGAAGGGCGTTCAGCATTCCCTGCAACAGGTACAAGCGATGCACCGGCCACACGGCGGCCAGCGCCCCTTGCCGGCGCCGAAAGCGCAATTCGCTCGCGACGTCGCTGGCGACGCAAACAATGATAGCCAGGTTCACGGCGGCGATTCTCAGCTGAGCATCAGCCCACACCCAGTCGACGGCGACCAGCCCCCAACAGATCCCCAGCGACTGCGCCAGCGATCGCGCGAACGCGCCGCGCACGCGCTCGTGCACGGCTTGAACGGCCGAGGGCTTCGCCGTGCGCTGCCAGGCCTCGGCAACGATCCGCGGCCGATTGAAGAGCCAGGCCAGCAGCACACACAATCCGGCGATGACCGCGGCCAGTACGGCGCGATACGTCCACGTCGCCGGGGCGATGACCAGGGGGCCGACGCCAATCCCCAACGCGACGAAGCGCGCTGGAAGATCCAGCAGCGCACGGCTCGCGATGACGGGATAGAAGCTGCTGGACGGAGCGGGGAGTTGATTGTCGTGGGACTCGACGGCGCCCGGTCGCAATGAACCGCCGCCCGCCAGATGAGCCACCGCCGCCACCACCGCAGCCGCCACAACGAGAGGCAGCAAGATGCGGTCACCGGCATCCACCCGGTGGCGTATCGACGCGACGGCGTCCGCCAGCGACGGCGCCATGAACGCGGCCAGGATGACCGCGAAACCGTTGCCCGCGCCCCAACGATCGATGATGCGGGTGAGCCAGAACAGCAGGAACGGCCCGGCCGCCAGCGTCACGAATTGGACGATGAAAACCGGCGGGGCGTTCCGCGACCACACGACCATCTGAAAGAGCGCGAAGTCGCTGTCCGCCTTGACGAGCCACCGTACGAAGAAAAAGGCCTGCACCGAGGCCAACACGAGCGCGGCAACCTTGACCCGAGCCCACAAGCGCTCGCGCTCCGGGTACCCGCCTACGCGCCAGGGACGCCACCGCGGGATCACCAGCGCGAGCACCTCGATGAGCAGCGCCGCAGTCAGAAACGGATTCAATTGAAAGGCCAAGATCCCGAACATCGTCGCGTCGAACGAGTCGGTCTGGCCGATGCGGCTCAAGTCGAGACCTGGAAGCGGAATGCGCGCGGCGAGCCGCGCACCGATCGCGACCAGCAACGTCACCGCGAGCCGCGTCCACACCCCACCTCGCTGCGGCGACATCGCGCCATGATACGCCTCGCTTCCGAGTCGTCGCGGGGTTTGCAAGTCGCGACGCGATGAATCGCGCGCGCTGCCGCGGGCGTGAGCCCGCGGCCCATTTCATTCACATGTTCATCAACGAAATGATGTTGCCGTCGGGGTCCTTGAACCAGGCGGTCTTGAAATCGCCGTAGACATGCAAGTGTCCCTCGCGAGCCATGCCCGGCATGTCGTAGTGCTCGAAGGGCACGCCCCGCTCGGCCAGGACCTGTACGATCTTCTCGATGTCGGCGCCGACCAACCAGTTGGCGGCGGTCGCTCGGTTGCTACCCGCGAACTGCGAGCGATAGACGATCACCTTCGACCCACCGCTCTGGTAGGTCACGGCTTCGCTCCCCTGTGCGTCCAGAACCTTCAAGCCGAGCGTCCCTTCATAGAATTTCCGCGCGGCGGCGAGATCCTTGACGGCGAGCGTCGCGACGGCTTCCTTGTTCCCCAGCATCTTGAATCCTCCTGGCTTAGTCCCGTGATCTGGCCATTGCTGTCCGGAATGTAAAGGTCAGGCGTCTGGGTCGGCCGCTCGGGGATCGCTGCCTTGCCACGATCCGGGCGGTGGGGCCCATTCCGTCTTACATGGGCGCCAGACCGGCAAAAGCGCCGAAACTGCGGCCAAATCCGATCGTCCTGAAGCTGTGCGCCGTTTCTGCCGACGCACCGGATTCGGAGGTTCCATGGGCTCCAGCGAAAAAGACCGTCATCGACCGTGGCTTGCATATGCGTTGGAGGAGTCGCTCGAGCGATCGCTCCTGGCGCCGAGGGATGTGATCGACCACGCCAACCCCGAGGTGCTGGTGACGCAGCTCCCGCCCGCGGTCATCAGCGACCTCCTGGCGCGAGCGCTGGCGATCGGCACGTTCTCGCCGGCGCAGGTGCTGGAGAGCGCGCCGCCGGCGTTGCTGGCCGAGCACCTGAACCCGAGCGTCATGTGGCGCTGTTTGAGGGAGGCGGCCGACCGCGGCGGGCTCAGCCGCAAGGGCGGCGCCCGCAACCCGTCGGCGCGGCAGTGGTTCGCGAGCATCGTCGCGCGCGCCCTGGAGAGCGAGCTCATCGCACCCGCAGACGTCGTGCGCTTCTTGCCGCCGGGCGAGTTCGTCGGCGATACGCCGAAGCCGGTGCTGGCGAAGCTGATCGAGACCGCGCTCGGGCGCGGAAGCCTGGACGCGGCGCTGGTGCTGGAGCACGTCACGCCGACCGTGATTGCGGAACATCTGGAGACGTCGTTCGTCTGGGAGTGCATCTCCGAGGCGGCGGCGCGCCACTTCGATCTCGACGCCGCACCGGCCAGGGCGGCTGCCAGCCCGACGACGGTCGCGCCGACGGCGACCGCGCCGGTCGTGTCGCCGGCACCGAAGCCGGCCGTGAAGCCGATCGAGCGAGAGAAGCCGGCCCCCGAACGCAAGTTGCAAGCTGACAAGGCGGCGATCGCGGCCGCGATCACGGGCGGTGCGACGGCTTCGCGGCCGCTGGGCAGCGGACCGATCGCGCCACGCGGTGAGACGCCCACGGCACGCGGAATCGCGCCGGTCGCGGCACCCGCGGCTGCGGCGGCTGCGGCTGCGGCCGTGGCGGCCTTACCCCGGCGCGACGCCGTCGAGTGGAACCCCGCCGACGATCTCGACGTGCTCGACGACCAGCCGCTCCCCGCGCCGTTGCCGCGCTGACGCTCGCTGCGCGGATTGCCCGCCCGAGGTCCGCCGGCTTTTTTGCGCTAGTGCACCGCTCTCGAAATAGCGTCAACGATCCGCTGACAAGCCCGTGGGCCG
>CAZNCQ010000393.1:0-5953 GCA_964571275.1 uncultured Myxococcales bacterium | reverse complement strand
GGCGTGCTCGACCCGGCGGCGTCGATCGAGATGACGCGCGGCTGCCCCTGGGACTGCTCGTTCTGCAGCGCCTGGACGTTCTACGGCCGCAGCTACCGGCGGCTAGAACCGGCGCGGATCGCCGACGAGCTGGCGCGCATCCCCGAGCCCGGCGTCTTCATCGTCGACGACGTCGCCTTCATCCAGGCTGACCACGGCTTCGCCATCGGGCGCGAGCTCGAACGCCGCCGCGTGCGCAAGCGCTACTACCTGGAGACGCGCGGCGACGTGCTGCTGCGCAACAAGGACGTCTTCCGCTACTGGCGGCGCCTCGGCCTCGACTACATGTTCATCGGCGTCGAGGCGGTGGACCAGGAGGCGCTGGAGCTGCACCGCAAGCGCGTGAAGCTGTCGACCAACTTCGAGGCGCTCGACTTCGCGCGCTCGCTGGGCATGATGGTCGCGATCAACATCATCGCCGACCCCGACTGGGACGCCGAGCGTTTTCGCGCGATCCGCGAGTGGGCGCTGTCGGTGCCGGAGATCGTCAACATCAGCGTCAACACGCCCTACCCCGGCACCGAGACGTTTCTCGACCAGGGGCGCAACCTGGCCACGCGCGACTACCGCCTGTTCGACATCCAGCACGCGGTGCTGCCGACACGGCTGCCGCTCGACAAGTTCTACCAGGAGCTGGTCCGCACCCAGCGCGTGCTCAACACCAAGCACCTGGGCATGGCGGCGCTCAAGGACACGGCGCTGCTGGCCGCCAAGCTGGTCGCGCGCGGCCAGACCAACTTCGTGCGCATGCTCTGGAAGTGGAACAGCGTCTTCAATCCCGACCGGCAGCTGGCCGACCACCGCCGGCCGGTGAAGTATCAGATGCGCTTGCCCGAAGGCAACGTGCAGCCCAAGGACCTTTACGTCCTGAAGCCGCCGCCGCGGAGAGCCGGCGCCGCCGCGGACGCAACGCCCTAGCGGCTGGCGCGCTAGCGGCTGCGGCCTTCGAACGGCTGGATCTTCAGCTTGCCGACGTCGACGTCGTCGAGGCACCGCGTGTTGATCGCGACCGTCGGGCCATCCTTGCCCGCGCCGCGCGCGAACGACTTGATGCCGCACTCGCGGCAGAACAGGTGATGGATCACGTGGTGATTGAACTGGTAGTCGCTGAGCACGTCCTCGCCCGACAGCAGCTTGAACTGAGACGCGGGCACGAACGTCAGAAGCGTCCCCGCGCGGCCGCACATCGAGCAGTTGCAGGAGATCACCGGGGCGCCGAGATCGAGGCGCACCTCGTAGCGCACCTTGCCGCAATGGCATCCACCAGAATGGGTCTTGAGGTCGCTCATGCGCAGAACCTAAGCCCCCCGCCGGACAAGTCCAACCCCAAAGAACGACTGTCCGAGCCGTCGCGATCTATTCCTGACGGTCCGTCGAGAAAAGCGCTCCGAATCCACCCGCGCCCGGGGTTTCGATCACGAAGACGTCACCCACCGCCACGTCGGCGCGCCCACACGCACCCAGGATCTCGACGCGCCCGTCGGCGCGTTCGATGCGATTGACGCCGGGCTGGCCGTCGCCGCCGCCCCGCGCGCCGCGGGGCGCCCGCACGCGGTTGTTGGAGAGGATCGACACGACCATCGGCTCGAGGAAGCGAATGCGCCGGACGGCGCCGTCGCCGCCACGCCACCGCCCTGCCCCGCCCGAGCCGCGGCGGATCCGGTGGCCGTCGACCGCGACGGGGAACCGCCACTCCAGGACCTCGGGGTCGGTGAGCCGCGAGTTGGTCATGTGCGTCTGCACGGCGTCCGCGCCATCAAAACCAGGGCCCGCCGCCGAGCCGCTTGCGATCGTCTCGTAGTACTGGTGGCGCCGGTTGCCGAAGGTGAAGTTGTTCATGGTGCCCGCGCTCTCGCTCATCAGGCCGAGCGCGCCGTAGAGCGCCTGCGTGATGCACTGGCTGGTCTCGACGTTGCCGGCGACGACCGCGGCCGGGTAGCGCGGGCTCAACATCGAGCCGTCGGGCACGACGATGCGCAGCGGGACCAGGCAGCCGGCGTTGAGCGGGATGTCGTCGTCGACCAGCGTGCGGAAGACATAGAGCACGGCGGCGGTGGCGATCGAGCGCGGCGCGTTGAAGTTGGTCGGCAGCTGGGCAGACGTGCCGGTGAAGTCGATCGTGGCGGTCCGGCGCGCGCGGTCGACGCGGATCGCGACCCGGATGATCGCGCCTTCGTCGTTGTTTTCAGCGCCGGCGCCTTCGCGACCGTCGCTGGCGGGATCCAGGCGGTATTCGTAGGGCTCGTCGCCGACCGGATCGAGCGCGGCGAGCGCGCGGCGCACCGCCTCTTCGGCGTTGGCCTGCACGTGCCCCATGTAGGCGCGCACGGTGGGCAGGCCCGAGCGCGCGATCAGGTCGCGCAGCTCCTGCTCGCCCTTGGCGTTGGCGGCGACCTGCGCGCGCAGATCGGCCAGGTTCTGATCGACGTTGCGCACCGGCCAGCGCCCGCCCAGCAGCAACGCGCGCGTCTCCGCTTCGCGAAAGACGCCCCCATCCACCATCTTGAAGTTGTCGATGAGCACGCCCTCCTCGTCGACGTGGCGGCTGTCGGCCGGCATCGACCCGGGGGTCGTGCCGCCGACGTCGGCGTGGTGTCCGCGCGATCCGAGAAAGAACAGGAGCTCGGCGCCGGCGTCGTCGAAGACCGGCGTCACCACCGTGATGTCCGGCAGGTGCGTGCCGCCCTGGTAGGGCGCGTTGAGCACGAACACGTCACCCGGCTTCATGCACCCGCGGTTTCCCCGGATCACGGTCTCGATGCTCTCGCCCATCGAACCCAGGTGAACCGGGATGTGGGGCGCATTGGCGATGAGGCGCCCGTCGGCGTCGAAGATCGCGCACGAGAAATCGAGCCGCTCCTTGATGTTCACCGAGTGCGCCGTGTTCTGCAGGCGCAGGCCCATCTGCTCCGCGATGCTCATGAACAGGTTGTTGAAGAGCTCGAGCCGCACGGGGTCCGGCCGCGCGCTGGTATCGGCGTCGCCGCGAACGGCGCCCGCGCGCGGCTCGGCACGCACCATCGCCAGATACCCGCCGGCGGCGACCTCGGCACGCCAGCCGGGCTCGAGGACCGTGGTCTGGTTCTCCTCGGCGACGATCGCCGGGCCGGCGATCGTGTCGTGCGCGCGAAGATCGACGCGCCGGTAGAGCGGCGCGCGGCACCACGCGCCCGCGGCATAAAGGCGCACCTCTTCCGCCGGCCGCAGCGCGCCCGCGCGCGGCGGCAGCGCGGCGCCGCCCTCGACGGCATCCTCGGGTGCGTCGCCGGGGACGTGCGCCTCGACCGAGACCGCCTCGGCGACGATCGCGCGCGCGTCCATCAGAAACGAAAAGCGACGGCGGTAGGCGCTCTCGAACGCCGCACGCATCGCCGCCACCTCGGCGTCGGCCACCATGAGCGCGGTGTCGGTGCCGTCGTAGCGAAGGTGCACGCGGCGCACGACCCGCACGCGCGCGCCGTCGCCTCCCTGCGCCTGCAGCTCCGCGCGCGCCTCCGCCGCCAGCGCGTCGAGCGCCGCGCCGAGCACGGGCGCTGCTGCGTCGTCGAGGACGACCTCGACCGCGCGCTCGCGCATCACCGTCTCGCCGGCCAGTCCCATGCCGTAGGCCGACAGCACGCCAGCCAGCGGATGGGCGAAGACACGCGTCATGCCCAGCGCGTCGGCGACCAGGCAGGCGTGCTGGCCACCGGCGCCACCGAAGACCGCGAGCGTGTAAGCGGTGACGTCGTGGCCGCGCGCCACCGAGATGCGCTTGATCGCGTTCGCCATGTTCGCCACGGCGACGTCGACGAAGCCGGCCGCGATGTCCTCGGGGGCTCGCCGCTCGCCGGTCGCCGCGGCGATCTCGTCGGCCAGCGCGGCGAACCCGGCGCGCGCCGCATCGACGTCGAGCGGCTCCGCGCCCGCCGCACCGAACACGCGCGGGAAATGATCCGGCTGCAGCTTGCCGAGCACGACATTGCAGTCGGTGACGGTCAGCGGCCCGCCGCGGCGATAGCAGGTCGGGCCGGGGTTGGCTCCGGCCGACGCCGGGCCGACGCGGAAGCGCGCACCGTCGAAGCGCACGATCGATCCGCCGCCCGCCGCGACGGTGTGAATCGCCAGCATCGGCGCGCGCACGCGCACGCCCGCCACCTCGGTGTCGAACGTCCGCTCGAGATCGGCCAGGCCGGCTCCCGCGAAGTGAGACACGTCGGTCGAGGTGCCGCCCATGTCGAAGCCGATGACCCTGTCGAAGCCCGCCTGCAGGCTGGTCTGCACGATCCCGACGATGCCGCCCGCCGGCCCCGACAGGATGGCATCCTTGCCGTGAAAGCGCTGCGCCGCCGCGAGCCCGCCGTTCGATTGCATGAAGCGCAGGTCGACGCCCGGCAGCTCGGCGGCGATCTGATCGACGTGGCGTCGCAGAACGGGGGACAGGTACGCATCGACGACCGTGGTGTCGCCGCGCGCGACCAGCTTCATCAGCGGCGAGACCCGATGCGAGACGCTGACCTGACTGAAACCGATCGCGCGCGCGATGTGCTCCACCGCCCGCTCGTGCGCCTGGTGGCGGTAGCCGTGCATCAGCACGATCGCCAGCGAGCGGATCCCGGCGTCGTACGCCTCCAGCAGGGCCGCGCGCGCCGCCGCCTCGTCGAGCGGCCGCCACACCTCGCCGTGCGCGCTCACGCGCTCCTCGATCTCGACGACGCGCGTGTAGAGCGCTGCGGGCAACACGATCTGGCGCGCGAAGATGCGCGGGCGGTGCTGGTAGGCGATGCGGAGCGCATCGCCGAACCCGCGCGTGATCGCCAGCGCCGTCGGCTCGCCCTTGCGCTCGAGCAGCGCGTTGGTGGCGACGGTCGTGCCCATCTTGACTGCGGCGATGGCGTTGCCGTCGAGCGGCGCGCCCGCCGCCGCGAGCAGGCGCCGGATTCCTTCGATCGCGGCGTCGCGATACTGCGCCGGGCTCTCGGACAGCAGCTTGTGCGTCACCAGCCGGCCGTCGGGGCGGCGCGCGACGATATCGGTGAACGTGCCACCGCGGTCGATCCAGAACTGCCAGCCGCGCTGCCGATCCATCGCCCTCTTGCTCCTGCTCTTGCTCCTGCTCCTGCTCCTGCCCGCGATCAGCGCGTGAGCGTCAGCGTCCCGGCGTCGAGCGCGACGCGATACTCACCCTGCGCGCTGCGCGCCAGGGACGATCCGCCCTGTGCGAGCGCGCCGCCGTCGCGAAGCACCACGCGCAGCGACTTGCCCGGCGGAAAATGCGGCGGCAGCGTCCAGGTCCAGGTCGTGGCCCCGCCGCTCGACGACGACGACGGCGGCGACGACGCCAGGATCTGCTGCCCGCGCCAGTAAGCGCCCACGTTGGCGACGGTGTCGACCCAGACGTCGCCCAGCGACCGGGCGTGGTGCATGGCCGCGACGACGTCGGTGATCGCGACCGGCGCGTACCAGTTGGCGCTGGTCGGCATGAGGGTGTGAAAGAGAAAGATCACCCACTTGCCGCCGCCGCGCGCGCGATCGATCGCGTCGTCGAAGCGCGCCGCGGTCTCGCCGGTGGCGACCAGGTGCACCGGCAGGTTGAAGGGATCGGTTCCGTCGTAGGGCGCGATCATGCCGCTCCCGACGCCGCGATTGAGAAACACGCGCGTACGCGCCGGACCGCTCCAGCCGTTGTCTCCGAACGGCGACGCCATGGTCCAGACCGCGCTCTGCGGATAGTGCGCGGTGATGTACGCGGCGTTGTCTTCGATCTCCGCGCCCGCGTCGGCGAGCGGCGCGCCCATGATGCAGCCGCTGATTGTCACGCCGGCGCCGGCGCCGGCGCCGGCGTGACAATGATGGGTGGTGTGGTTGCCGATCTCGTGTCCGTCGCGCGCCGCGCGCACCCAGGCGGCGTCGAAGTCGGCGAACGCCGGCTTGC
>CAZNCQ010000392.1:0-5973 GCA_964571275.1 uncultured Myxococcales bacterium | reverse complement strand
CGCCACGAGTGGAACAACGCCTGGTGGATGGATCCGGTGCTGCTGGGCAAGTACCCCGAGGACGGGCTCGCGACGTATGGCAAGGACGTGCCGAAGTGGAAGGCGAGCGACCTCGACGAGATGAAGCAACCTCTGGATTTCCTGGGCCTGAATATCTACAAGGCCGAGACGTTCCGGCGCGGCGCCGACGGCCAGCCGGAGCACGTCGCGGCGCCGCCGGGTTTCCCGCGCTCGGGCGTCGACTGGCAGCCGATCACGCCGTCCTGTCTCTACTGGGGCCCGCGCTATTGCTGGGAGCGCTACAAGCTGCCGATCGCGATCACCGAGAACGGCCTGTCGACGCGCGACCAGGTGTTTCTCGACGGCAAGGTGCATGACCCGCAACGCATCGACTACATGCACCGCGTGTTGCTGGAGACGTCGCGCGCGATCAAGGACGGCGTGCCCATCACCGGCTACTACGTCTGGTCGTTGATCGACAACTTCGAATGGTCCGACGGTTACAAACAGCGTTTCGGCATGGTTTACGTCGATTACCAATCACAGAAACGCGTGCCCAAGGATTCGTACGACTGGTACAAGAAGGTCATCGCCAGCAACGGCCGTAGCTTGCTGGCGCACGGCATGCTGCCGGCGACGCAGGTGACGCCGGCGTAACGGCGCGGCGTCAGGGCTTGGGCGTGACCGCGGCGGTCGTCGAGCCGGCGGCGGTCGCCGCGCCTGCCTTGTGGGTCGACCCGAGCCAGTCGGCCAGCGCGTTGCCCCGCTCGGCTGGGGACAGCTTCATCAGCATCGAGATCAGCACGTCGCCCGCCGCGGCGCGCTCGCTGCGCGCCAGCCGCGCGCGGTAGGTCGCGAGCGCGAGGTGCGCGACCTTGGGATCGGCGCCGTTGCTGGCGGCGATGACCTGCGCCAGGTTGTCGAGCGTCGACGCCTCGGCGGAGACCAGCGCCAGCCCGCGCAGCTCGGCGTCGGTCTTGGCGTCCAGGAACGGCCGGAACGCGCCGAAGGTGTCGCGCGCGCCGCGGTTGATGAGCGCGCGCGTCGCGGCCAGCTGCACGGCCAGGTTCGAGCGCTTGAGCAGGCGAACCAGCAGCTTGGTGGCCTCGTCGGTGCGCAAGTGGTCGAGCTCGGTGGCGACCGCGGCCGACGGGCGCGGGTCCTTGTCCATGAAGATCACGTAGAGGTCGTCGAGGTTGGAGTTGCCGGCCGCGCGCACGATCCCGGCGGCTGCCGCCGCGCGCATCTCCGGCGACGGGTCGCGCAGCGGCGTCACCAGCGCGAACACCTTGCCGCGCCCGCTGCCCGGCGACGCGCCCGCCAGCGTGGCGGCGGCGCGCACGGCGACGACGCTGTCCTTGCCGGCCTCGGCCAGCGCCTTCCGGGACGCGTCGTCATTGGCGATCGCTCCCAGCGCGACCGCGGCGGCCACGCGTGCCTCGGCGCGCGCCTTCTGGTTCTGCAAGAGCGCGATCAGACCCGGGGCGCACTCGGCCTCGCCGGCGGTCGCCAGCGCGCTCGCCGCCGTCTGCTGCTCGGCGGGCGACGGCGCCTTGGCAAGAGCCGCGGCCTCGGCGGCCGGTAGCAACGCTTTCACGATGGGGCAGACCGGCACGTGGTGCGCCACCAGCGCGCGGCCCGCGGCGGCGGCCGTGTCCGGGCGCTTCGCCGCGGCCTTGAGCCAGGTCACGCCCGCTTCGTCGCCGAGCGTCGCCAGCACGTCGGCGACTGGCACGGTGGCGTCGGGCCGCTTGATCGCCACCTTGAGCCACTCGGTCGCCAGCGTGGTCACCATCGGGTCGACCGGCGCGCCGGCGGCGCGCGCGAGGCGAATGCGGCGCACGACCTCTTCCTCGCGGCCGTCGCGGACCAGCTTGGGGATCGCGATCGGCAGCGGCTCCTCGAAACGAATCAGCGTCACGCCCGAGCAGCGCCGCTGGTCGCGCGCGAAGATCCAGGACAGGTGCACGAGCCCGTCGTCGGAGCGGAGATCGACAGTGGCGCGCGGGAAGGGGACGCTATCGCGCAGCACGTCTTTCGCGGCGTCGTCGAAGCCGCCGAAGCCCGAGCTCTTGGTCGTCTCCACGGTCACGACCTCGCCCTCCGCGTTCAGCACCAGCTCGACCGTCGTCGCGCGGGTCGGGTCGTTGATCGGGTCGGTCTCCGGCAGCTTCTGCGAGGCCAGGGCCAGAAAATTATCGGTCCAGCGGCTGTGAGCGCGCGCATGGACGCGGCTGAGGTACGAGGCCTCGGGGCCGCTGGTGGCCGCGAGCGGCGTCTCTTGCTCCTTGTCGGCCGCGAGCGGCGCGGCGAACGCCGTCGCGGCGGCGATCAGGATGCCGAGCGCGACCGCGGCGGCCAGCAGATAGTTGGATGACGACCGAGCTGACGACCGAGCGTCCATGGGCAACGTTCCTCCGCTTATGTCCTCGACTGCTTCGTGATATGCCGATAGGGATGTCGTGTAGACGGAACCCCCATGCTTTCATCGGCTTTTGCGCAGCGCTCTTGAGCGGCCTCGGTCTCGGTTGCGCGGGGCTCAAGCTCCAGCTCGTCGACGCTTCGGTGCGCAAGCCCTCGAACGTCGCGGTCTACTTCACCGTGGACACCCGCGGCGGCGAGCCAGTCGCCGACCTGGCGCCCGACCAGTTCCACATCTACGAGGACGGTCAACCGGTGTCGGTGTTGGAGAGCCGTCAGACCATCTTGCAGCCGGAGGTGGCAGCGATTCACTACACGCTGCTGCTGGTCGACATGAGTGGAAGTGTGGTCGATTCGGGCGACATGCCGACCTTGATCCAGGCGGCGTCGTCGTTCGCCGAGCGCGTGGGGCCGTACCAGAAGGTGGCGATCTACACCTTCGACGGCAGCCCGCACCTGACGCCGCTGGTCGGCTTCGGCGGCAACATCCGCGGCGGCATCCACGCGCTGGCGACCCGCCGGCCGCGCGACCCGTCGACCAACCTGAACGGCGCGGTCATCGAGGGCGTCCACGTGCTGCACCGGCAAATGGAGAGCGCGCCCGTCCCGCTGCGTTTCGGAACGCTGGTGGTCTTCACCGACGGCACCGACCGCGCGCACCGCGCGTCGCCCGACGACGTGAGCCGCGCGCTGGATTCAGCGGGCTTCGAGACCTACGTCATCGGCGTCGGGCAGGAGGTCGACCGCGGCCAGCTCTCGCGCATCGGGCGCTCGGGGACGTTCGCGTCGCGCAACCGCACCGACATCCAGCGCGGCTTCGACGAGGTCGGCGCGCGCATCGAAGCCTCGTCGAAGCGTTACTACCTGCTGTCGTACTGTTCGCCGTCGCGGGCGGGCCAGCACCAGGTCGAGATCGAAGCGGTCGCCCACGGCCGCGCCGGCCGCTTGTCTCATCCCTTCGACGCGAGCGGCTTCGGCCCCACCTGCGATCCGAACCAGCGCCCGGCGTTCGACGTGCACCACCCGCGCGCGATCCCGCCCGACGCGGTGGCGCCGCCGGTCGCCGAAAAACGCCCGGCCAATCCGCCGCCGCCGGGCAGCGGGCCGGGCTGGCAGCCCAAGCGCTAGCGAACGGCGAATCAGCCCGCGGTTGGCGACGCGTCAGTGCGCGAGGACGTCGATGAGCGTGCCCAGGAAGAAGACCACCGAGACGTAACCGTTGAGGTTGAAGAAGGCGACGTTCAGCCGCGAGAGATCGTCGGGCGTGACGATGGCGTGCTCCCAGATCAGCAGCGCGATCACCACGGCGATGCCGAGCAGGTACGGTGCGCCGAGGTGCGCCGCCACCGCGAGCGCGATCAGCATGCCGGCGGTGATGCCGTGGAGCACCGCCGAGATCCGTAGCGCGCGCGGAACGCCGAAGCGCGCGGGGATGGAGTGCAGGCCCGCGCCGCGATCGAAGTCGGTGTCGGCGATCGCGTAGAGGACGTCGAAGCCGCCGATCCAGGTGATCACGGCGATCATCAGGAGCGCGGGTGCGAGGGTGAAGTCGCCACGCACCGCGATCCAGGCGCCGGCGGGGCCGGCGGCGATCGCCAGGCCCAGGAACAGGTGGCAGAGGAACGTGAAGCGCTTCGTGAACGAGTAACCGAAGAGAAACAGCAGGGCGACCGGCGCCAGCGTCAGGCAGAGCTTGCCGAGGTACGCGGCCGCGCCGACGAACACCGCGGTGCTTGCCAGCGTCAGCGCCCAGGCGGCGTTCAGCGACACGGCGCCCCTCGGCAGCTCGCGCTGCGCGGTGCGCGGATTGCGCGCATCGATGTCACGGTCGACGATGCGGTTGAATCCCATCGCCGCCGTGCGCGCGCCCGCCATGGCGAGCACGATCGCGAACAGGCGCGACACCGGGAGCCCGTGCCCGTGCGCCGCCAGCGCCGCCGCGGCCAGCGCGAACGGCAGCGCGAAGACGGTGTGGCTGAACTTGATCATCCGCCCGAAGGTCGCCACCGCGTTGCCGCCGCTGGCGACAGGGTTGGCGGCGCTCTCGTCGGCGGCCAGCGGGTTACCCGGCTCGGTCATGCGCGCGCCCTCCAGCGCACGTCCGGGTGCGCGTCGCCCACCAGCGTCGCTTCGGGCGAGGCGGCGAGGGAGGTTGCGCTCGGGCCGGTGTGCGGCATGACCTCGATGATACCGGGGCGCTTGCCCGGCGTCAGCGATCCGAGCGGGCCGAGCTGCATCGCCTCGGCGCCGGCGTGCGTGACGGCGTCGAGCCAGATCCGTGGCGGGACTTGCGGGAAGCGCGCGGCCAGCGTCGCCAGCTCGCCCCACAGCGAGAGCTCGGGTGTCGAGGCCAGGCTGTCGGTCCCGATCGCCAGGTGGACGCCGTCGGCGAGCAGCGCGCCGACATCGGGCAGGTCGCCGGTGATGTGCAGGTTGGATCGCGGACACAGGACGGCGGTGGCGCCCGCATCGCGCGCGCGCCGGCGATCGTCGGCGTCGGCATGCACCATGTGAACCAGCAGCGGCGGCTGCGCGGCTTCGAACGCGCCCAGCGACGCCAGGTAGGCGACCGGGGGCTGGCCGGGGACACGCGTCGTGGGGTCGACGCCCATGCGCTGGAGCACGGCCGGCCAGCGGCCGCTGCCGTCGCGCAACAGGCGGATCTCGTCGGCGTCTTCCGCGACGTGTACTGACGTCGGCACGCCGGCGCGCGCGGCGACGTGGAAGATCTTGCGGAGGAGCTCGCGCCCGACGGAGTAGGGGGCGTGCGGCGCGGGAACGTAGGCGAGGCCGGTCGGCCAGGTGGCGGCCCCGCTCTCGGTCGGCCCGGCGAGGAAATACTCGAGCTCGCGACCGGCGTCGGCGAGCGCACCGCCCGCGCGCGCGTCGCGCGAGCCGACCAGCTCGTGGAAGAAGATCCCGCGCAGCCCGGCTGCGCCAATCGCCGGCACCGCGGTCAGGCTGTTGCCCACGTCGCCGACGGCGGCGGTTCCCGCGGCGACCATCGCCGCGGCGGCGGTGGCTGCGGCGTCGGCCGCGGCCGCCGGGTCGAGCGCGCGGACCAGCGCGACCAGCTTCGTCGCCCAGGCGACGAGCCCGTCGCCGCCCGGCACGGCGCCCGCCAGCGCCGAGAGCTCGAGGTGGCAGTGGGCGTTCACGAGCGCGGGCAGCAGGAACCCGTCGGCGCGCTCTTCGCTGGCTTCGGGGTGCAGGCGCAGGAGATCGGCGCGCCGGCCGATCGCGAGGATCGTGTCGGTGGCGTCGACGACGACGCCACCGTCGGCGATCGGTGGCTGCACGACCGGAAGGATCCAGGGCGCGCTGATCAGCCGCGTCATTGCACGCCCCGCACCGGACGCTAACTCCGCAGGCGCTCGTAGCGCATGTTGCGGCGCTGCGGAGCGAACCCTGCGCCGCGGATGTACCGCTCGATGTCCTCCGCGCCCAGCTTGAAAATCGCGCCCGCCTGCGACACGACGTTCTCTTCGATCATCGCGGAGCCGAAGTCGTTGCCGCCGAATCGCAGCGCGACCTGCCCCACCTCGGGGCCCA
>CAZNCQ010000391.1:0-5974 GCA_964571275.1 uncultured Myxococcales bacterium | reverse complement strand
TCAGGCCGAAGCGCGTCGCCACCGCGCGCGCGTCGGGCAGGCCGACCTGCGACAGCACCTTGATCGAGACCGTGTTGATCGAGTGCGCCAGCGCGGTCCGCACGCGCACCGGGCCCAGGAACTCCTTCTCGTAGTTCTGGGGCTTCCACAGCGCGTAGACCTCGGGCGAATCGTTGATCACGGTCGCCGCGGTGATCTTCTTCGACTCGATCCCCGCGGCGTAATAGATCGGCTTGAACGCCGACCCCGGCTGCCGGCGCGCCAGGCGCGAGCGGTCGAACCCGCCCGAGTGAAAGTCGTAGCCGCCGACCAGCGCCAGCACCTGGCGCGTCGCCGGATCCAGCACGACCATCGCCGCCTGCGGCCCCAGCTCGAGCGCCAGCGGCGCCGGCGTGCCCTCGGCGTGCGGCCGATCCGTGGCGAGGCGCACGCGGATCAGATCGCCGGGCGAGAACCGATCGACGAGCGGCTTTCCGCCCTTGGTGTAGCGCGGCTCGAGATCCAGATCGACGACGCCCTCCTCGCCGCCGATGTCGACGAAGATCTTCCCCTTCTTTGTCTCGTTCCTGGGATCACGAACGACGGCCACGCCCCTGGTGACCACCGCGGGCTTCGCGGCCTCGGTCTCCTTCGCGCCCTTGCGGTTCTTGCCATCCTTGCCGCGGCTCGGCTTCGTGTCCGGCTCGGCGGGCGCGGGCGCTTCGCTGGCCACGTCGCCCTTGTCGACGCGCGTGACGATGCCCTCGAAGATGGCCGAATCTCTGCGCCCGTTGTGCGCCGCTTCGAGCTCGGCCGTCCGGTGCGCCAGCGCCTTGCCGGTCAGGTGCCCCGACGAGCCGCGAAAGCCCTGCCGCGCGTCCAGATCCTCGAGCCCACGCTCGAGCGATTGCCGCGCGACGTCCTGCATGCGCGCGTCGATCGTCGTCTCGACGGTCGTGCCGAGCTCGAACGCCGCGCGCTCGCCGTATTTCTCCGCGAGGAAGCGCCCCACCCCGTCGACGGCCTCGCCGGCCATGCCGCGCGCGGCGCCGCTCTCGCGCGCCAGGCGGATCGGCTCGGCCGCCAGCTTCGCCGCGACCGCCGGGGTGATCACGCCGGTCTCGGCCATGCGCCCCAGCACGTAGCGCTGCCGTGTCTTCGCCGCCTCGGGATGCTTGCGCGGCGACAGGCGCTCCGGGCTCTGCGGCAGCCCCGCCAGCAGGGCGGCCTCGGCGACATTGATATCGCGCACCGACTTGCCGAAGAAATAGCGTGCCGCCTCTTCGCACCCGTAGCGGCCGTGCCCGTAGTAGATCTGGTTCAGGTACAGGCCCAGAACCTCTTCCTTCGTGAACTTCTGCGACAGCTGGCGGGCCAGGATGATCTCCTGCACCTTGCGCCGCATCGTACGCTCGGGCGACAGCAGGAACGTCTTGACCACCTGCTGGGTGATCGTGGACCCGCCCTGCGCCGTCCGGCCGCGCAGCACGTTCTCGACGAACGCGCGCACCATGCCGCGGTAGTCGATGCCGTCGTGGTGGAAGTACTCGGCGTCCTCGGCGGCGACCACCGCCTTGACCAGGATCTTCGGGATCTGCTCGTACGGGATGACCGTGCGCTTCTCGGTGCCGAGCTCGCCGATCACCGCGCCGTTGCGGTCGAGGATGCGGGTCACCTGCTTGGGGTGATAGTCGCCGAGCGCCTTCAGAGTCGGCAGCTTCGGGTCGCTGCCGAAGTACGAGAACATGCCGACGAGCCCGGCGATGGCCACCAGCACACAGAACAGGCCCAGGCCGGCAGCGGTGCGCACCGCCCAGAAGATACTCGACCGCCCGCCCGACGAGCCACCTCGCCCCTTTCGGCGCACGCTCCTCGCCGACGTCTGATTCGACGTCCGTCCCGAGGTTTTGCCCGATCGGCGGGGATCGCGGTCTTCGAGCGAGGGTCCGGCGGGCATTCCGAGCAGTCTATCCTCGTGGCCGTGTCATTCAAGAAGCGCGCAGGCAAAACTCCACTTGCGTCGATTCGAGTCTTGAGCCGTTTCGCTGGCCGTGTTCACTTCCGTTCGCGGGAGACATGGGGGTCGACAGATCGACGACGACGGGGCTCGCGCTGGTGCTGGCCGCCGCGCTGTGCGGCGCCTGCGGCCGCACCGACCTGTGGCCGGCACTGCAGCCCGCCGGCACCGGCGATGGCGGCGTGGATGCTCCGGCCGGGGATGCGGGCGGCGGAGATGCGCGCTCCGACGGCCACGCCGACACCCGCTCCGGCCGCGATCCTTGCAGCGCCGCCGGCAATCCGTGCAGCGCGGGACAGCGTTGCGTGCCGGCTCTGTTTCGACAACTTCCGGGCCTGCCCGGCGGACCGGACCTGGTGCTGGCGCTCGGTGATCTGAACCGCGACGGACTCACCGATCTCGTAACGCTCAGTCCGTCGCAGGGCACCGTCTCCGTGTGGCTCAACGACATCTCGACCGGCTTTCACGCCAACGGTTCGTACCGGGTGGGCAACCAGCCGATCGCAGCCGCCATCGGCGACTTCACCGGCGATGGGCAGGCGGACATCGCCGTGGCCACGTTCTCGGCCGGCGAGGTGACGACGCTGGTCGGCGCCGGCGACGGGACCTTTCGCATGGGCTCCTTCATCGCCGCGGGGGCGCAGCCGCGCGCGCTCGCGGCGGTCGACCTGAACGGCGACGGCCACCTCGACCTCGCGGTCGCCAACCAGGACCAGGGCCGCACCGACGACGTGACGCTCCTGACCAGCATCGGCAGCGGCGTATTCGTCCCGGGCGGGCGTTACGGTTCGCGGCCGAGCCTGACGGCGATCGCCGTCGGTGATTTCAACAACGACGGCCTGGCCGACATCGCCGCCGCCAGCGCCGCGGACGCCTCGCTCACGATCATCTACAACGACGATGTCACCGCGCCGGTGGTCTATCCGGTGCCGACGGGCGCGCGCGCTCTCGCCGCCGGCGACTTCGACGGGGACGGCATCGCCGACCTGGCGGTTGCGGGAAACGACGCGATCGCGATCTTCTTCGGCGCCGCCAACCAGCCCGTGCGGACCGGCCCCGTGCTCTCGCCCGAGGCGGATACCAACGGCCTGGCGTCGGCGGTGGTCGCGGGCGATTTCGACGACGACGGCCACGCCGACCTGGCGTTCGCCAACGGGAAGCAGCTCTACATCCTTCTGGGCCTGGGCGACGGCCAGTTCCAGCCGGCGCGCGCGCTGCTGCAGCTCGGCGCCGACACCCAGCCGACCCAGCTCGCGGCCGGCGATCTCGACGGAGACGGCGTGACCGATCTGCTCGTCGGCAGCGTGGGTGGCGAGATCGTGCGATTTCTGTCGACCGCCAATGCCGTGCTCTCTCCGGCGCCCAGTGTGCCGACCACCGGCGGATCGTTGTCGTCGGCGGCCGGCGACTTCGACGGCGACGGCAACATCGACCTCGCGATCAGCCAGTTCAGCGGCCAGGTGGGCGTGCTCCAGCTGCTCGGCGACGGGCGTGGAAATTTTCCGCGATCTCACACCTACGCATTCGGGAGCTCGCCCGCCCGCACACTGGCCGCCGACCTCGACGGTGACGGCCGGTCCGATCTCGTGGTCTTCGACAACCAGACGAAGAGGGTCGGCGTGCGAATCGCGAACAGGGATGGAACACTCGGCGACCTGCACGAGTACACCATCGGTCTGTCGAGCACCTCCCTCGCGGTCCTCGACGCCAACGAAGATGGCCACCTCGATCTCGCCGTGCCGGGGCTGAACGCGCTGAACGGGGTCGCGTTGCTCCTGGGCAAGGGCGACGGGACCCTGCAAGCCCCGATCACGATCCCCGGCGCCGGCGGTATCGACATCGCCGCAGCGGATTTCGACGGCGATGGACACGCGGACCTGGCAACCACGGACGTGTCCGGGCTCCGGGTCTTCTTCGGCGACGGGCGGGCAAACTTCTCGACGATGCAGGTTCTCTCGCAGGGAGACGTCCCCCTGGCCGTGACGGCGGGCGACACGAACGGCGACAGGCGTCCCGACCTCATCACCGTCGAGACGGTTCCGATCGGGCTGCGGACCGTGCTGGTTGGCGGTGACCGCGGGCTGGTTGGGCTCGCACCCGCGCCGACGCGCGACGCGACCGTCCTGTTCGCGGCGACCGGCGACCTCAACGGCGACGGGCGCCTCGACGTCGCCTTCGACAGCTTCTCGTCGACGGTGATGGGGTTGGCGCTCGGCAACGGCGACGGCACCTTCCGCCTGCGGCGGCAATTTCCAGAGCCCGGCAACGGCTCCGGCGTCATCGTGACCGATCTGAACAACGATGGGCGCCTCGACGTGGTGGCCGTCACCAGCGACGCGCAGTTCCAGTCACCGTGGCAGCTGGGAATCTGGATGGGCGCCGCGCCGTTCGAATGTCGCTGAAGCGGGATGTAAACCCGCGCGTCCAAGGTTAAACGTAGGGCGCCGCGCCGGTGGACGGCCCTGCGCTGCGATCGTATGGTTCAGATGTTGCGCAACCGGTCCCTCTTTTTCGGCTTCATCGTTCCGCTGGCCTTGCTCGCGGGCCAGCTGTCGACGCTCGCGCACTCGATGGCCGTGGCGCACGATCGATGCCCCGAGCACGGAGAGCTCGTGCACCGCGCCGCGGCCGCGACGCGGGCGGCCGCGGGCGCCGACGGAGCGTTGGCGGGCGCCACGTCCATGGCGACGCTGGGCGTGACGTCGGTCGTGGGCCACGCGCACGAGCACTGCATCAGCTTCTGGGGACGTCGCGAGCTCTGCGGCGCGCCCCTGCGTCTCAGCGCCGACCTGGCGCCGCCGCCCGCGACCGCCGCGCTCTCGATCGACGCGCCCGCCCACGGCGGGCGCAGCGTCCTGCTCGCCCTCGCGCCCAAGACCTCCCCGCCGGCGGCCTGATCGTCGATCTCGGTCGTTCGGTTCGTCCCTCGTGCTCGGGAGGTCGCATCCATGCGACGACAGCGGCTCGTCACTCTACCACTCCGATCCAGGCTCGATTCCACAGCGTTCGTCCTCGGTCTGCTCGTGCTCGCTGCCGCGCAGCTGCGCGGCGCGCCCGCGCACGCCGCCAGCAAGCTGCACGTGATCGCCACCGTCGGCGATCTGGGCGCGATCGCGCGCGAGGTGCTGGGCAACGCCGGCGAGGTCGTCGTGCTCGCCAAGCCGACCCAGGACCCGCACTTCGTCGACGCGCGGCCGAACCTGATCCTCGACCTCAACCGCGCCGACGCGCTGGTGTCGATGGGCCTCGACTACGAAGTCGGCTGGCTGCCGGTGCTGGTCAAGGGCTCGCGCAACGGCAAGATCCAGAGCGGCAGCGCCGGCTCGATCGTCGCCTCGACGATGGTGCCGTTGCGCGAGGTGCCGCAGCAACGCATCGACCGCTCGATGGGGGACATCCACCCCGGGGGCAACCCGCACTTCACGCTCGATCCACGCAACGGCGCCCGCATCGCGCGCGGCCTGGCCGAGCGCTTCGGCGACCTGGCGCCCGAAAACCGCGCGCTCTACGCGCAGAACGCCGACGCGTTCCTGAAGCGCCTCGACGCCAAGACCAAGGAGTGGGAGCAGCGAATGGCCTCGCGGCGCGGAACGCCGGTGGTGAGCTACCACAAGAGCTTCACCTACCTGGACGACTGGCTCGGCCTGGTCGAAGTCGGCACGGTCGAACCCAAACCCGGCATCCCGCCCAACGCCGCGCACGTCGCCGAGCTGATCAACGAGATGCGGACACGCAAGGCGGCGGCGATCCTGCAAGAGCGCTGGTACCCCTCGAGCGTCGCCGAATCGATCGCCAGCCAGACCGGCGCCAAGCTGGTGCTGATCCAGGGCATGACGCCCGAGCGCGGCTCGTACGTCGACCACATCGAAGAGATCGTGCGCGCGCTGGAAGCGGCGCTGCCGGCACGCGCCGGCGCCGGGACGGGGCACTAGTGGCTCACGCCATCGATAACGCTCCGGCTCACGCCATCGATAACGC
>CAZNCQ010000390.1:0-5989 GCA_964571275.1 uncultured Myxococcales bacterium | reverse complement strand
TCGCCAAGACCGGCGAGAACGTCCGCATCCGGCGCTTCATCCGCTTCGAGGTTGGCGAAGGCCTCGAGAAGCGCGCCGATGACTTCGTCTCGGAGGTGAAGAAACAGGCTGGCCAGGCGTGAGCGAGAAGAAGCGCTTCGCCAAGAAGAAGGACAAGGCCGACGACGACGCGCCCGAGTCGAGCGGCAACCCGAGCGCCAGCCCCAACGGCGCGGGTCTGCTGTCGCCGGATCTCGACGACCCGCCGCGCGCACCGCTCGCGCCGGGCGTGAAGTACCGCCGCATCCTGCTCAAGCTCTCGGGCGAGGCGCTCATGGGGCCGGGCCAGTACGGCATCGACTCGACCACGCTGGCGCAGATCGCCGACGAGCTCATCGACGTGCACAGCCTGGGCGTCGAGATCGCGCTCGTGCTCGGCGGCGGCAACATCTTCCGCGGCATCGCCGGCAGCGCGCAGGGTATGGACCGGGCGCACGCCGACTACATGGGGATGCTGGCGACCGTGATCAACTCGCTGGCGCTGCAGGCGGCGCTCGAGTCGCGCGGCTCGCGGACGCGCGTCCTGTCGGCCATCGAGATGGAGCGCCTGGCCGAGCCGTACATCCGCCGGCGCGCGATCCGCCACCTGGAAAAGGGGCGGCTGGTCATCTTCGCCGCGGGCACCGGCAACCCGTTCTTCACCACCGACACCGCGGCCTCGCTGCGCGCGATGGAGATCGGCGCCGAGATCGTGATGAAGGCGACCAAGGTCGACGGCGTGTACGACAAGGATCCGCACAAGTACAAGGACGCGCGTATGTTCCGGCGGCTGTCGTACCTGGACGTGCTCAACCGCAACCTGGCGGTGATGGACTCGACGGCGATCTCGCTCTGCCGCGACAACAACCTGCCGATCCTCGTCTTCAACATGACGCGGCCCGGGAACATCCGGCGCGTGATTCTCGGCGAGCCGCTGGGCACGATGGTCATGGAAGAGCGACAGAAGCCGCGCGCTGAATCATCGTAATGGGAACCCGAGGAGGGTTCCCAAACCCTCCGGGGCGGCGAGGTGCTATCCTGCCGCGCCGGTGACAGGAGATCGCACAGCATGGTGAACGACGTCGTCAAGAGTTTGCAGGGAGACCTGGATAAAGGGATCGAGGCGTTCAAGCGCGAGCTGGCCAAGGTGCGCACCGGACGCGCCAACCTGGCGATCCTCGACGGTGTGCGCGTCGACTACTACGGCACATCGACGCCGCTGAACCAGGTGGCGTCGCTCAACGTCGCCGACGCGCGCCTGATCACGATCAAGCCGTGGGAGCGGTCGCTGATCCCCGAGATCGAAAAGGCGATCCGCGCCGGGCAGCTGGGGCTGAACCCGCAGTCCGACGGCGAGCTGGTTCGCCTGCCGATGCCGGCGCTGACGCAGGAGCGGCGGCAAGACCTGGTCAAGGTCGTGAAGAAGATGGCCGAGGACGCGCGCGTGGCTTTGCGCGGCGCCCGCCGCGACGCCAACGAGATGCTGAAAGAGCTGCTCAAGGACGGCACGATCACCGAGGACGACGAGCGCAAGGGCCTGAAGACCGTGCAGGAAACGACTGACAAGTCAGTCACCAAGGTCGACGAGATCGTCGCCAAAAAAGAAGCCGAAATTCTCGAGGTATAGAGCGCAATGGCACTGATTTTCCGAGAAGCGCACGCGGCGCCCGACAAGAAGAAGCTCAACGAGGAGTACTTCGTCCTCGAGAACACCGGCGGCGTCGCGGTCAGCACCGGCGGGCTGCAGGTCATCGCCGGGCGCAAGGGCAAGCGCGGGGCCGTGCTGGGCGTGATCGACCCTGGCTTCATGTTGCAGCCGGGGGAGAAGATCATCGTGGTCAGCGGTTTCCCCGGCAAGAAGGCGCAAGGCGAGCCGCCCACCCGCGACGGCATGCGCGTGTATCACCTGCTGCAGCGCGAGCGCCTGCTGCAGGGGACCGGCACGACGATCCGCCTGGCGCTGAACCAGATGGAGATCGCGCGTCTCGAGTACGACGCCGAGAAGCCGGACGGCGTCGCTCCTCCGAGCGAGCCATAAGATCTCGGGTCCGCGCCCCGCCCGCGACCCGGACCTCCTCACCCCGACCCTCTCCTCCACGCAGACGTGGAGGAGAGGGAGATAAGACCCGCTTCTCCCTCCCCTCTGCGCCCGCGCGGACCAGAGCGGGAAAAATGGAGACTGACCGTGAGGAACCGTCGTAAGGAACCGTCGTGAGGAACCGTCGTGAGGAACCGTCATGAGGAACCGTCGTGAGGAACCGTCGTGAGGAACCGCCTCGAGCCCCGTTTCTCCCTCTCCTCTGCGTCCGCGCGGAGGAGAGGGTCGGGGTGAGGAGGTCCGCCGCTTCCAAGGCACTTCCAAGTCTCTCGGAGGCCTTTCAGGGACCAAGCTCGAAGATCGCGTCGCCTTCCGCGGCGACGACCTCGCCGATGATCGCCGCGTGCACGACGCCGCGCGCGTGCAGCGCCGCGACGAATGACTCGGCACGATCGCCGGCGAGCGCGATCAGCAGGCCGCCCGCGGTCTGCGGGTCGTAGATCAAGCCGGCGCGCGCGGCGTCGACGCCGGCGGCGACGCGCACGCTCGCTTCGTAGTGCGCCTGATTGCTGGTGGTCCCCTTGGTCTTCACGCCGCCGTCCGCGAGCGCCAGCGCGTGCTCATACACCGGGAGCCGGGCGGCGCTGATGCGCAGCGAGACGCCCGAGCCGCGCGCCATCCCCAACGCGTGTCCGGCGAGACCGAAGCCGGTGACGTCAGTGGCGGCGTGCGCGCGCGCATCGACCATCGCGCGCGACGCCTCCCGGTTGAGCGCGGTCATGACCGGCGCGGCTTCGGCGAACTGCGACGCAGCCAGTTGCCCGCTGCGCACGCCGTTGATGAGCAAGCCGGTGCCGAGCGGCTTGGTCAGCACCAGCGCGTCACCGGCGCGCGCGCCCGCGTTGCGGACGACGTCGCGCGGATGAATCGTGCCGGTCACGGCCAACCCGTAGAACAGCTCGGGGCTGCGGATGGTATGACCGCCGACGACCGCGGCGCCCGCCTCCGCCGCCTTGGCGGCACCGCCCGCGAGGATCGCGCGCGCGTCGGCGCTGCCGAGCGCCGTGGGGAAGCCGCAGATCGCCAGCGCCACGGTCGGTGTGCCCCCCATGGCATACACGTCGGACAATGCGTTCGCCGCCGCGATCTGACCGTAGAGGAATGGGTCGTCGCAAACCGGCGTCACGAAGTCGGTGGTAGCGACGATCGCCAGGTCCTCGGTCAGCTGATAGACCGCGGCGTCGTCGGAGGTCTCGGTACCGACGAGGAGGCGCGGATCGCGCTGCGCATCGCGACGCGCGCTGGCGGCGCCGTCGACGAGCGCGCGCAGCTCGCCCGGGCTCATCTTCGCAGAGCAGCCGCCGCAGCTCGCCAACCGCGAAATACCCATCACCGGCGCTTTCTGTTCGTCCGCCACGCCCCCGTTTACCGCACCGCGAACCGATGCGCCTAGAATCTTTCGGCGAAGATTGGTAGATCGGATCGATGCCAAAGTTCGATGTCGACATCCCTCACTCGCTGGCTCAGGAAGAGGCCCGAACCCGCATCGCCGGAGCGACGCCCAAGCTCGAGAGGGACTACGGCGCGACTTGCACCTGGCAGGGGGATCGCCAGCTGCTCGTTTCGCGCAAGGGGCTCGACGCCCGCGTGAACATCGAGGACAAGCGTATCCACATCGAGCTCAATCTGGGCTTCATGCTCACACCGCTGTCCGGCGTGATCAAGAACGGGATCGCCAAGGAGCTCAGCGGGATTCTGAACGGGTAGCGGCGGCGACTTCGGCGTCGGTCGAGTCGGGGCGGCCGGTCAGCACCGCGGCCGTCTGCGCAGGGACGCCTTCGCGCGACGCGAGGTCGTCGTCGCGCTCGCCGAGGCCGGGCAAGTAGCCGGGCTCGATGCCGACCGCCTCGTTTTCCACGACCAGCGCCGTCGAGACGCGCAACAGGGCCAATCGCTCGCTCGAGATCGCCAGGCCCAGGTGCCGCAGCACCGACAGCCGCGCCGGATCGAGCACCAGGCCCAGGCGCGCGCGGTCGTAGTCGGCGGCGAGCTCCAGCCCCTCGCGCGGGCTGGGGACGCCCCAGGGCGTCGCCGCGAGCGCCAGCGCCAGACGCAGCTGGCGCCGCTCCGCTTCGCGCACCAGCGCGTCGAGCGACCAGCGACACCCGTCGAGCGCCATGCCCACCGTCGCGCGCCGCTCGCCGAGCGCCGCCATCAACGCCGCCTCGCCGGGCTCACCGTCGAGCAGCGCGCGGCGGCGGAAGTGGCGCGCGAGATCGGGCCAGCGCAGCGCGAGCGGCAGCGCGCCCATGTCCAGGACGACCAGCGAGGCGCCGACGCTGCCGGCCAGCGCGCACGCGCGCGACGCGAGCTCGATCGCGGCCGCGCGCTCGTCACGGTCGGCGGCGCACAGGCGCGGCAGGCGCTTGCGCGGGCCGGGCGGGCGCTCGGGCAGCGGCGCCGCGACGGCGTCGACGCGCAGCCCCGCGTGCAGCACGCGCGGCACCAGTGAAGCCGCGATCGGCAGCGTGCAGCCGTCACCGATCGCGACGCCGTCACACCCGGTTTCGCTCGCGAGCCGTACGATCGCGTCCTGCCCGACGGAGGGCGGCGGTCGCAGGCCAGTTGCGCACAGGAACATGGGAGGAATCTACCTTTGACAGCGATCTCGTCACTGATATAAATGGGCGCTCGCTTTTTCGAAGCAGCCCGTGGAGCGTTTCACGTTCCCTCCGGAGGTATCAATGTCGGATCGCAGAGGTCGGAAGCAGGCCCGGATCGCCTTCCCGGCGAGGGCCCTCGCACTCGTCCTTCCGATCTTGTTGCTGAGCTTGGGCCTCGTGGCGCCGGCCCGAGCTCAGCTTCACAACGCGCCGATCGATCTCCAGATCTTCCGGCCGGCGATGGATTCGAAGGGGTTCATCACGCTGAACTCGTCGGGCGTGCTGGGCCTCGGCGACTTCTCGTTCGGCCTGGTGACGACCTGGGCCTCGAAGCCGCTGGTGCTGAACGGCACGCAGCAATTCGGCACCCCGCCGCAGAACAACCGCTTCGCGGTCAACGACATCATCACACCCTCGCTGCAGGGCGCCGTCGGTCTGACCAAGCTCTCGCACTTCGGGCTCGAGCTCGGCGTGGTCGTGCCGCTGGCGGTGCTCGCCGGCCGCGGCGATCCCACCGACCCCGGCGCGTCGGCGAACACGATCGACGACAAGGTCTACACCTTCACCGAGCAGGGCATCGGCGACATCTCCCTGCACCCGAAGATCCGGCTGCTCAACGCGACGCGCTCCGGCCTCGGCGTCGCCGTCATCCCCACGGTCATCCTGCCGACGGGCGACAAGAACGCGTTCCTGGGCGAGGGGCAGACGATCTTCCAGCCGAGCGTGGTCATCGACACGGAGTTCGGCTACCTCGGCCGTTTCCGCGCCGGCATCAACGCCGGCATCAAGATCCGCGGTCACGCGTCGCAGTTCGTCGACGACGCGGCCTCGTTCCCGCGCACGTTCATGGGGGCGAGCAGCAACACCAACCTCGGCATCAGCATCAAGAACGAGTACACGGGCGGCGTCGCGCTGTCGTACGGCATCGTCCCGCAGAAGTTCGACGTGGTGGCCGAGCTCTACGGCCTGCTGGGCCCGAACTCGATCAAGATCCCCAGCAACGAGAAGCTCGGCCCCGCGGCCGAGGCGATCGGTGGCATCAAGCTCTACCTGGCGCGCAACTCGTTCTTCGAGGTGGGTGGTGGCTGGCGCGTGCTGTCGTCGTACGGCTCGGCCGCGCCGCGCGCCTTCATTGGCTTCATCTTCGAGCCGTCGATCGGCGACCGTGACGGCGACGGTTACAAGGACGACGTCGACAAGTGCCCCGACGACCCCGAGGACTTCGACGACTTCGAGGACGAGGACGGCTGCCCCGATCCCGACAACGACA
>CAZNCQ010000389.1:0-6016 GCA_964571275.1 uncultured Myxococcales bacterium | reverse complement strand
CGCCGTCGTCGGTCTCGAGGGTGACGCGCAAGTCGAGCTCGAGGACGCCGTCCCCACGGAGAAGGGTCCAATCGCCGCCGCCGGGTAACACCTTTCCACGTAGCCGGGGGCCTTCGAAATGGCCGCTTGCGATCGGTGCCGTGACGCGAACGCCGTGGGGCACGGCGCCGATCTTCTGGGGGCCGACCACAACAACCTGCATCGTCATCAACAAACGTGAGTCCATCGTCGTCACTCCTTTCGTTGGCCCTGCGATGCGCCCGCGACGACCGCCACCCGGTCTGCATGGCTCATGCGACACTGATACGCTGATGGCGGTGCGCTCGGAAGGCACGGAGCGGCGCAGACACTCTTCCAGAATCCGGAAGAATCCTTTCGGGCCCACCAGGCAACTCCTGACCGTCTCCTGCGACCTTGCACCGCCCCAGGTGTCCTTGCCGGTGATCGGTGTACTCGAAGCCGGCGATCAGCAGCGGCGCCCCGGGGCCTTGCCTGGCGATCTCGTCGCGCAAGCCGGCGAGCGCGGCCAGCTCTTCGCGAAGGTAAATCTCGTGCAGGAAGAAACGCGCGCCCAGGTGCGGCGTCAATACCACGAAATCGAGGTGCTCCTGCTTGGCCAGCACGTCGCCACGAGCTCCAGGTTACCTCGGCGGGACCGCTGCGGCCGCGTTCAACCGGCGAAGAGGCGCCGCCGGTATTGCAGAGGCGACTCGCCGCTCCAGCGCTTGAACGCGCGATAAAACGCGGTCGGATCCGTAAAGTGCAACAGGTACGCGATCTCCGTGATGCTGATGCCGGCGTTGCCGAGGTGCTTGAGGGCGAGATCGCGGCGAACGTCGTCGACGAGACCGGAGTGACGCGCTCCCTCTGTGGCGAGCCGCCGCTGCAAGGTCCGCTCGGGGATGCCGACGGCGCGCGCAGTCGACGATAACGTCGGCAGCTCGGTGGCCATTTGCCGCGCGATAGCGGCCGCGACCCGCACCCGCGCCGAGCCCTGGGCTGGAAGCGACGTCAGCAACGAATTCGCGTAGCGCGTCAACACGGCCTGCAGCCTCGCGTCGCCCTGTGCCTGCGGCAGCGTCAACACCGAGGCGTCGAACAGGATCTCGGATTCGACGGCGCCGAACGTGACCGGGCAGCCGAACACGCGCGCGGCCTCGCCGTCGTCGTCGGGCCGCGCGTGCTGGAATCGTACCTGCCGGGGGCGCCACGCGACACCGCTCGACTGCCGGCAGCGCACGAACAGCAACGTCAACGTGAACTCGTCGTACTGCGCCGCCGTCACCGGCACCCGGCGCACGATCCGTCCGTGCAACGGCTCGATCACCAGGCGGATGTTCGTGTGATCGTAGACCAGCCGCGCGTATTGCGTGAGCCGCTCGATCGCGTCGCCGACCGTCGATTGCGTGAGCAGCACATAGTCGAAGAGATCGTACACGCCCGCCGGCAGCGCGAGCGCGACGTGCATGCCGAACCAGCGATCGCTGGCCGCCGCCGCCGCGGACTCCCACAGCGAGCTGACGCTCGCGTGCGGTAGACGATGGTCGAGGGACTCGAGCGCTCGCGGCCCGAGGCGAGCGGCCCGCATGACGGGCGCGGAATCGACCCCGCGCTCCTCGAGCGCCATGACCGCCGGCTTCGCCGCGATGACAGACAGGCTGCCGACGCCGCCCGCCTTGGCGCCGCCGGTCACTGTTTCTGTCGCCCCGGGCCATTCATCCGTCACGGGCCAACTGTAAATTGGCGTCGCTTCCAAGTCATCCACGACCGAGCGGCAGAACACATGGGAGGTGCGCGATGAACAGAATGCTGGTGGTGATATTTCCTACGGAATCCGACGCCTATCGAGGTGTGTCGATGCTCAAGGAGCTCGACGCAGAGGGCAGCATTACGGTCTACAGCACAGCGGTGATCGCAAGGGCGGCTGACGGCAACGTCACCGTGAATCAGGCGGCCGACGAGGGGCCGGCAGGGACTGCGGTCGGGTTGCTCACGGGCAGCCTGCTCGGGCTGTTCGCCGGCCCTGCCGGGCTGGCCGTGGCCGCGGGCGCCGGAACGCTCGGCGGCCTGCTCTTCGACCTCGCGCGCGTGGGGGTCAACGACACGTTCCTCGACGAGGCCGCGCGGCAGCTCCAGCCGGGCAAGGTCGCCGTCGTCGCGGAGGTCTGGGAGGAGTGGGTCACTCCGGTGGACACCCGCATGGAGGCCGCGGGCGGCGTCGTCCTGCGGCGGGTGCGCGCGGAGGTGATCGACGCGCAGATCGAGCACGAGGTGAACACGCTGCGAACCGAGCTGGCGAGCCTGCGCGACGAGCAGGCGCGCGCGCTGACTGAGCATCGGGCCAAGCTGGGCGCGAAGATCGAGGCGGCCAAGAGCGAGCTGCGCGCCGCGCAGGAGCGCGCCAAGGCGGCGCTCGACTCGATGGTCCGCGAGGGCGAGGCCAAGGTCAGGACGCTCGAGGAGCGGCTGGGCCGCGCGCGCGGCGACGCCAAGACCAAGCTGGACGCTCGCATGAAGGCGACGCGCGCGGAGTATCAGCGGCGCAGCGAGCTGCTGCGCCGGGCGTGGGAGCTGGCGCGGGAAGCGGTGGGTTGACGCCATGGAAACGGCACAGCACTTCGACGGCGCGCAGCCGTTGCACGCGGGGCGTTTCGTCGCGCTCGGGATTGCGCTCGTCGTCCTCGGCACGATCGCGCTCGCGGCGCCGCTCCTGACCACGCTCGCGTCGGTCGTCTGGTACGGCGCCTTTGTGCTCATCGCAGGGGTCATCGAGACGGCCACGGTCTTCGGCGCACGCGGGTGGAGCGGCGTCCTGCTGCACCTGCTGGCCGGAATCTCGGGCATCGTGCTCGGCATCCTGCTGCTCACCCATCCGACGGCGGGCGCCGCCGGTCTCACGCTGGTGGTCGCCGGTCTGTTCCTGGTCGGAGGCATCTCCCGCGCCGCCGTGGCGATCGCGCTCCGATTCCCGAGCTGGGGGTGGGCGGTTGTGAGCGGCCTCGTAGCGGCGCTCGTGGGGACGTGGATCGCCGCCGGCTGGCCGAGCACGTCGTTGTTCACGATCGGCACCCTTGTCGCGGTCGAGATGATCTTTCGGGGGTCGGGCTGGATCGCGCTCGCCACGCAGATCCGGCGCCGCTCGAGGACGGTGACAGCCGAGGCGCCGACGCTGGTCTCGTCGCCGACCTAGCCGGACGCCGAAGGACGGCACGCCGCCCCCAGAGATCCCGATAGGCAGCGGTCGCGAGAGCCGCTATGACGTCGCAGAGGAGGTCAGAACCCCGGCCATGCTTCCCATACGCGATCACCTGCAGACCCGCTCCGTCGCTGTCGTCAACTATGTCCTGATCGCGCTCAACATCGGGGCGTTCTGTATTGAAGCATGGTCTCTAGCCGCGGGCGGCGACGCCCAGGCGCTCGGTCAGCGGTGGGCTCTCGTGCCGGGGCAGCTCGTGGCCCACCCGCTCTCCAGTCTGCCGACGCTGCTCACGCACCTGTTTCTCCACGCCAGCGTCGCGCACGTGGCCGGCAACATGCTGTTCCTCTGGATCTTCGGCGACAACGTCGAGGACGCCCTCGGTCACGGGCGGTACGCGCTCTTCTACATCCTGTGCGGCGTTGCGGCCGCGCTCGCGCAGGTGGCGGCGAGCCCCCATTCGCCGGTGCCGATGTTGGGCGCATCGGGCGCCATCGCCGGTGTCCTGGCTGCTTACCTTCTCCTCTATCCCAGGTCGCCGATCACGATCATCAATCCCATCCCTTTGCTGTGGCTGTTCTGGGGGTTCTTCCTGTCCGTCCCGGCCTGGTTCGTGATCCTCGAGTTCTTCGGCATGAACCTCTGGAGCGCGTTGCAGCCCTCCAACGCCGCGGGCGGGGTTGCCTTCGTCGCGCACGTGGGAGGCTTCATCGCCGGCCTCTTGCTCGAACGTCCTCTTCGGACCCACGAACCCGTCACCCACGATCGCTGGGATCGCGTGCTTGCGACGCGCCGGCGGCGACGATAGATCGCGCTGATGTCGCTCTGGCCCCTGTTCTACGTCACGACCGAGTGGATCATCCGCGTCGGGATGCTTTGCTACGTTCCGCAGCGGCGGACGGCGGCGGCCGCGCGCGCCTGGCTCGTCCTCGTCTTTCTCGTCCCCTGGGTAGGGCTCGGGTGCTACCTGCTCTTCGGACGGATCCGGGTCCCCCGGCGGCGGCGAGAACGCCAGCACCAGGCCGCCGTGCGGGTCGGGGCCGTGCTCGCGGCCATGAAAGCGGCCGACGCGCCGCCTCGTCCGGCGCTCGACGGCGGCGACGAATCGACCGCCGCGCTCGCCGAGCGGTTGGGCGGCTTCGGGCCTCTGGGCGGCAACGGCGTCGAGCTGCTCGCGGATTATGAGGGCTCCGTCGATCGTCTGATCGGCGACATCGACGCGGCCCGCTCGCAGGTGAATCTGCTTTTCTACATTTTCGCCCCCGACGCGCTCGGTCGCCGGGTGGCGTCCGCGGTCGAGCGAGCGGCCAAGCGCGGCGTGACCTGCCGCGTGCTCATGGACCGACTCGGCTCAGCGGGCGGGCTACGCAAGCTCGGCCCGGGACTGCGCGCCGCCGGCGTCGAGGTCATCGCCGCGCTGCCGGTCGGCTTGCTGCGCCGGAGCGCGGCCCGCGCCGATCTCCGCAACCACCGCAAGATCGCCGTGATCGACGGACAGATCGGATACGTCGGGTCCCAGAACATCGTCGGTCCGGAGTTCATCCGCGGCTTTCCGAACGAGGAGCTGATGGCGCGGGTCACGGGGCCGGTGGTCGTGCAACTCGAAGCGGTTCTCCTCGCCGACCGCTACGAGGAGACGGAGGAGCGGCTCGAGCTCGAGCAAACGCCCCGCTACCCCGACGCGACGGGCGTCGCCACGGCGCAGGTCGTGCCGAGCGGGCCGGGGTACCCGTACGAGAACCCGCAGGCGCTGTTCTGCTCGCTGCTGCACGGCGCGCGCGAGCGCGTGGTGATCACCACACCGTACTTCGTGCCAGACGAGCCATTCCTCGTGGCCATGGAGACCGCCGCCGTGCGCGGGGCGGACGTGCACCTGGTCGTCCCCGAACGATCCAACAAGCCGATCACCCGATGGGCGCAGCAGTCGCACTACGAACGCTTGCTCGACGCCGGCGCGCACGTGCATCTCTATGCCCCGCGGTTTCTGCACGCGAAGCACCTCACGGTGGACGGTCGGATCGCCGTGATCGGCTCGGTGAATATCGACATCCGGTCGTTCGCGCTCGACTGCGAGGTCAGCCTTCTCGTCTACGACCGCGCCGTGGTGCGGTCATTCGAGGAGATTCAAGCGCGCTACTTCGCTCGCAGCCGCGAGCTTTCGCGCGACGACTGGCGGCGGCGTCCGCTCGCCGCGCGTGTCGCGGAGAACACCGCGCGCCTCGCCGACAGCCTGCTGTGACCACCGGCGTTCTCCTTCTCGGCAAGAGCCCCGGCCCGCGTCGAGTCAGCGACGCGCGTCGTCGGTCGCGCCGGCCTCGAGGAAGCTGCGCAGGTCGGCCTCGCTCACCAGCGGCTCGCCGGGCGCGACGTTGTCGAGCTTGCCGCGGCGGATCCAGTCTTCGAGCTCGTCGACCAGCTTGTACATATGATCGAACGAATCGACGATGAACAGCAGCGGCTGGTAGTGGTGGATCTCGAAGTGCTGGTTGACCACCCACTCGATCTGGAACGGATAGCGCTGCACGCCGGCGCCGTCGATCGCGTGCGCGATCTCGCCGTACGAGCTGAGCAGGCCACTGCCGTACACCTTGAGCGCGTCGCTGCCCGGCCGCTCGCGCATCAGCCCGAACTCGACCGTGAACCAGAAGAAGCGCGCCATCGCGCGGATGTTGCTGGTCAGTCGCCGGATGCGCTCGGGTTCGTCGGCGATCGACGACGCCAGCGTGGCGGCCGTGCGCGCGCACTCGCCGAAGCGGACCAGCGCGTCGGCGAACGCGCGGTCGGTGTGCATCGGCACGTGGCCGGCGATGTCGTGGAAGA
>CAZNCQ010000388.1:0-6046 GCA_964571275.1 uncultured Myxococcales bacterium | reverse complement strand
TTCCTGCAGCGCGAGAACCTCCGCATGACCGCCGAGCTGCGCCACCGCGGCGAGGAGCTGGCCGCGATCAACCACAGCCTCGACGCGCTGGTCGAGGAGCGGACGAGCAACCTGCTCGACGGGCTGGTGTCGGCCCTCGACATGCGCGACTCCGAGACCCAGTGGCACTCGCGCCGCGTGGGCCGCTATGCGCGTCGCCTCGCCGAAGCGTACGGCATCACCGGACGCGATCTCGACGATATCGAGCGCGGCGCGACCCTGCACGACATCGGCAAGATCGGCGTGCGCGACGCCGTACTCCTCAAGCCGGGACCGCTCGACGAGGCGGAGTGGGTCGAGATGCGGCGCCACCCCGCGCTCGGCTTCGAGATCCTGCGCGGCATCAACTTCCTCGAACGCGCGCGCATGATCCCGCTGCACCACCAGGAAAAGTTCAATGGCACCGGCTATCCGGCACGCCTCAAGGGCGAGGAGATCTGCATCGGCGCGCGCATCTTCGCCGTCGTCGACACCTACGACGCGATCACCAGCGACCGCCCCTACCGCAAGTCGAGCAGCTACGATATCGCGCGCAGCGAGATCGCGAAGTGCACCGGGACGCAGCTGGATCCGGGGGTGGTCGAGGTCTGGATGCGCATCCCGCAGTCGGTCTGGGACCAGATCCGCGAGGAGGTCGAGACCATGCCCGGCGCGCGGTTGGGCCCCAACGCCCGCTGACATTCCCGAGACCGGCTCGCGTGCTCGTGCTCGATCGAGGACGCGCTACCGCGTGCTCTTGAGCACCTCCCGCAACGCTCCCCGCAGCAGCGGATGCTTGAACTTGAACCCATACTCCAGCGTATGCACCGGCATCACGCGCTGGCTGGACAGCAGCACCTCGTCAGCCATGTCGCCCAGCGCCAGCCGCAAGGCGAACGCGGGCGCGGCCAGGATCGTGGGGCGCGACAGCACCTCGCCGAGCGCGGCGGTGAGCTCGCGGTTGGTCACCGGTTCGGGCGCGACACCGTTCAAGACCCCCGACACCTTGTCGGTGCCGATCGCGTGGCGGATGAGCGCGATCTCGTCGTCCATGTGAATCCAGGGAAACCACTGCGCGCCGCTGCCGACGCGGCCGCCCGCGCCCAGGCGGAACATCGGCAGCACCTTGCGCAGAAAGCCCCCGTCGCCCGCGAGCACGGCGCCGTTGCGCAGCACCACGACGCGCACGCCCAGCTCGGAGGCCCGCGTCGACTCCTCTTCCCAGTCGCGCGCGAGCTCGGCGAGGAAGCCGGTGCCCGACGGCGAGGCTTCGGTGAGGATCTCGTCGCCGCGATCGCCGTAGTAGCCGACCGCCGAGGCGGCGATCAGCACGCGCGGCTTGGTGGCGAGACCACGGATCTCGTTCACCAGCGCGCGCGTGCCCACGATGCGGCTGTCGCGCAGCTTTTTGCGACGGCCCGCGCTCCAGCGCCCGTCGGCGATCGGTTCGCCCGCCAGGTTGACGACGGCGTCGACACCGTCGAATGCGGCGGCGGGCGGCGCCCCGGCGAGGACATCCCACGCGAACAGCGTCACGCCCGCCGGCAGGCGGGTCGCCGCGCGGACGGTGTCACGCACGAGAGCGTTCACTGCGACGCCAGCCTCCACCAGCACGCGCGTGAGGTGCGTGCCGATGAGACCCGTCGCTCCGGAAACCAGAACCTTCGTCGGCGCGCCCGCCGTCGTCTGTGGTCGATCGCTATCCATGTCCTTGAATGAATCGCCCGCATTTGGCAGTTTGTCTAGCAATGTCCACAGCGCTCACGAACGGAATCATGGTCACTGTCAAGAGTGAGTACATCCCCGAGCGCTCGTCGCTGTCGAGTCGACAATATGCGTTCTCGTACACGGTCCGGATCGAGAATCAGGGTGACGAGACGGCCCAGCTGCGTAGCCGGCACTGGATCATCACCGACGGGAACGGCAGCGTCCAGGAGGTGCGCGGCGACGGCGTCGTCGGCGCGCAGCCCGTGCTGCGGCCCGGGGACAACTTCGAATATACCAGCTGGTGCGTGCTGGCGACCCCATCGGGGATGATGCGCGGCACGTACCAGATGCTCACGGACCGCGGGCAGACCTTCGACGCCGACATCGCGCCCTTTCGTTTGTCGCTGCCTCAAACGCTCAACTGACGTCGGCCGTCACTGACATCCGCGCCCGGATCGGGTATCAACCCGAATCGGAGAAACGGATTTGAAGCAGCTGGCGTCTTGGATGGGGATCGGTCTTTGGCTCGTGCCCGCGATCGCCGCGGCTCAAATACCGGACCCGGGAACGGTGCCCCCGGCCGTGGAGCCGCCCGCGAGCGAGGCGCCGCCGGCGAACGACGCGCCCGCGGAGCCGGCCGCGCCCGCGACCGGGGCTTCGGCGATCCAGTCGCTGAACCCCGATCTCTCGTTCATCGCCGACGTCGCGGGCGCCTGGTTCTCGGCAAAGCCGCCGCTCGAGACCGGCGAGCACGATCCGCGTAACAACGGCTTCACGCTGCAGCAACTCGAGCTCGCGGCGTCGAGCGCGGTCGACCCCTACTTCCGCTTCGATTCGTTCATCGTCTTCAAGGTGCCGCGGCCAGACGGCGAGGCGGGCGGCGTCGAGATCGAGGAGGTGTACGCGACCACGACGTCGCTGCCGGCGAATCTGCAGCTGCGCGTCGGGCAGTTCCTCACGCGCTTCGGCCGCTTCAACCCGACGCACCCGCACACCTGGGACTTCGTCGACCAGCCGCTCGAGATCGGCCGCCTGTTCAGCCCCGACGGTAACCGCGGCCTCGGCTTCGAGCTGTCGTACCTGACCCCGCTGCCCTGGTACGTCGAGCTGGTCGGGTCGATGACGCACGATTCGGCGCTGGAGATCAGCCACGCGGGCAATCTCCAGGGGACCGTGGCGGTGAAGCAGTTCTTCGCCCTGTCCGACGACTGGTCGCTCATGTGGGGCCTGTCCGGGATCACCGGGTCGGACCCGAGCGCACCGGCCGATCCGGACGGGCGCTCCGACATCGGGGGCACCGACATCTATCTCAAGTACCGGCCGCTGACCGACGGAAGCCACACGATCGTGTCGCTGCAGGCGGAGTGGTTCTACCGGCGGCGCGACGTGGCCGGCGAAGCGTTGCACGACACGGGAGGGTTCGCCGCGCTGTTCTGGCGGTTCGCGCAGCGCTGGGCCGCGGCGGCGCGCTGGGAGCTGGGCACGCCCTCGCGCAACGGTGACGGCGTGGTGACGCCGCACTGTGCGGCCGGCGATCTGACGTGCGCCGACATGTCCTTCACCGACGACGTACAGCGCGTGTCCGCCAACCTGACCTTCTGGCCCACCGAGTTCTCACGCATCCGCGTGCAGGGGGCTGCGACGGCCCCGGGGGGCGGGCGTGATACCGAGTGGTCGGTCTTGACCGCCTTCGAGTTCGCCGTGGGCGCCCACGGCGCGCACGCTTTTTAATGGGACCACGATGGACTCGCTGGGCGGAGCCCAGTCTCGTCCACGCGTTTTCTGAGCCGGATCCATCATGCGCCTCTTGTTGGCTCGGGCGCGATGCTCATGCTACGCCTTGAGGGGAGGTACGATGGAAAGCCTGATCTCGCGCGACAAGGCAGAGGCGAAGAAGAAGGGCATCTACGCGGTCGCCGCGTGGGGTGGAACCGGCCTGCTGCTGGCCACCGCCGGGCCAGGCATTCTGGTGGTCGCCGGCGCAACCGGCGCCGGCTACCTCACCTGGAAGTGGTTCGCGTATCGCGCCAAGCGCGGAATGAGGTTCTAGCGCTCGGGGCGCTCGGGGGATCGTGGGCCGCGAACGCGGGGGGTCGCTCAGCGCAGCGGCAAACGCCGCAGGCGGCGCTCGAGCGTGAACATCACCTTGGCCTCGCCCGGGCGCTTGTGGTCGTGGCCGAACAGGTGGCACAGGCCGTGGACGGCCAGGCGCTCGAGCTCGCTCTGTAGCCGTTTGCCGGCCGCTCGCCTGCGCGCGGTCTCGACGGAGATCACGATGTCTCCCAGGTTGACGCCGTCGCCCGCCGGATCGCCCTCGCCGCCCAGCTCCTGCAAGTGAAAGCTGAGCACGTCGGTCGCGCGGTCGTGCTTGCGGTAGTCGCGGTTGAGCACGCGGATCTCGTCGTCGTCGGTGAACACCAGCGTCGCCGACGAGCGCGCGCGCCCGAGCTCGCGCAGCGCGCGCCGCAGCCGCGCCGCGACCGCGCGTTGTACGCCGCGGTCGACCGTGCCCGCGGCCCGTCCCCGCACCAGCGTTTCGACCATCGTCAGAGGACTTTCTTGTAGATCTCCGCCTCGACGAACAGCCGGAACAGATCGGCGTCGCACTTTCCGGCCTTGACCTCGCCCTCGATGATTCCGAGCGCACGGTCGGTCGGCACCGCCTTCTTGTAGGGCCGGTCCGACGCGGTCAGCGCGTCGAAGATGTCAGCGATGGTCATCATCTTGCTCTCGATCGGGATATCGGCGGCGGAGAGGCGGCGCGGGTAGCCAATGCCGTTCAGGTACTCGTGGTGCGATCCGGCGATGCGCGGCAGGTCGGCCATCTCGCGTCCCCACGGGATCTGGCGCAGGAAGTTGTAGGTGTGCACGACGTGGCTCTCGATCTCGATGCGCTCGACGGCGGTCAAGCTGCCGCGCGGGATCTGCAGCGCCGCGACCTCGTCGGGCTCGAGGTATGGCTTGAGCTCGCCCGTCGGCCCCAGGTACTGCATACGCGCGATCTCGACCAACCGCTCGAACCCGTCCTCCGCCAGCAGCGCCGGCTCGTTGGCCTTGCAGATGAACGCCCACGCGCTCTGCAGCTCGGCGAGCCTCTTCTCAAGATCGGCCTCGAGGGCGGCGAAGCGCGCCGGCAACTCGTCGCGCCCCAGCTCCAGCGCCAGCCGCAATTTGCGCTCGACGGCCTCGGCTTCCAGGCCGCGGCGGATGTACGCGAACCGCATCTCGACGGCGCGCCGGTCTTCGTCGTAGAGCTTCTTGGCCTTGACCAGCACCTTTTCGCGCACGCCGACCTTGCCGAAGTCGTGCAGGATGCCGGCGTACTCGATCTTCTTCAGCGCCGTGCGCGAAAAGTGGAGGTCGCGCCAGGGCCCGTCGGTGGCCGCGTCCACCTTCTCGGCGATCGCGACCGACAACGTGGCGACCCGCCGCGAATGACCGGACGTCGTCGGGTCTCGCGACTCGATCGCGGTGACCGACGCGTTGACGAAGCCTTCGAACAGCTGCCGGATGTCGTCGTAGAGGATCGCGTTCTCGAGCGAGATGCCGGCCTGCGAGGCCAGCGCCAGCGCCAGCTCCTCCGACCAGTCGTCGAACGGCGTCACCTCGCGCGTGAAGTCGTCCTTCTCGGTCAGGCGCGCGGCTGGGTTGCGCTTGCGGTTGATGAGCTGCACCACGCCGATCACCTCGCTCTGCGCCGACAGCATCGGCACCGTCAGCATCGAACGCGCGCGGTAGCCGGTCTTCTCGTCGAAGCTCTTGTTGTGGCGAAAGCCCCACGGGTTCTGGCCGGGATCGCCCAGGTGATCGAGGTCGGGGATGTTGATCGGCCGCGCGTCGAGCACCGCCTTGCCGACGATCGACTTCTCGTCGACGTCCAGCGTGAACTCCTTGAAGTTGATCGCGATCGAGTCGTTCTGCGACAGCATGAAATGCAGCCGCTTTTCGCGCGCGGTGCCCTCGCCCTCCAGCACATACACGCTGCCGGCGTCGGCGCCGGTGACCTGGCGGCACTTCTCCAGAATGAGTCCCAGCAGCGTGCGGATGTCGCGCTCCGACGACAGCGCGCGCGACGTCGCCACCAGCTCGCCAACCTCGTAACGGTACCGATCCGCGATGAGGCGAAGGTCGTCCGGAGCGCTCACCCCGACAAGCCTATACCATCGCGGCTACTTCGCGCGATCCGGTTGCGACGGGCCGCGGCCGTCGTTCTGTTGCGACGGGCCGCGGCCGTCGTTCTGTTGCGACGGGCCGCGGCCGTCGTACGCCTTGATGATCTCCTGCACCAGCGGGTGGCGGACGACGTCGACCTCGGTGAAGT
>CAZNCQ010000387.1:0-6053 GCA_964571275.1 uncultured Myxococcales bacterium | reverse complement strand
CGCTACGGCGGCTCGATCACCGGCGAGCACGGCGTGGGCGCCGACAAGGCGCCGTTCATGGCCGAGATGTTCAGCGAGGCCGATCTCGAGACCATGGCACGTGTGCGCTGCGCATTCGATCCCGACACCGCGTGCAACCCGAACAAGGTGTTCCCGACACCCCGATTGTGCGGCGACAGACCGGGGCCGTATCGCGCGCATGCCACCGAGAGCGACGGCAGAGCGGACCGCGGATGACCGAACCGCGGATGGCAGAGCCGCGAATGGACGCGGCAGCGCGTGCCGGTGAAGCGAGCGACGCGATCGTCGGCGTCGTGCCGGCGAGCGTGGTCACGCCGGCGACGCTCGACGAGGCGACCGAGGTCGTGGCCGGGTGCGCGCGCGACCGGCGGCATCTGGCTTTCGTGGGCGGCGGCACCGAGCTCGCATTGGGCGCTGCGCCCGAGCGGCTCGACGTCGCGCTGCACACGGCGGCGCTGAACCGCATCGTCGAGCACGCGCCGCTCGATCAGATCGTCACCGTCGAGTGCGGCGCGCGCGTCGGTGACGTGCAGCGCGCGCTGGGAGCGCACGGACAGATGTTGTCGCTCGATCCGCCCTGGGCCGACCGCGCGACCATCGGTGGCGTGATCGCCAGCAACGCGTTCGGCGCGCTGCGCACGCGCTACGGTTCGATCCGCGATCTGATCATCGGCATCTCGTTCGTGCGCGCCGACGGGGTGCGCGCGCGCGGCGGCGGAAAGGTCGTGAAGAACGTCGCCGGCTTCGATCTGCCGAAGCTGCTCGTGGGATCGCTGGGGACGCTGGGGCTCATCGCGACCGCCACGTTTCGCCTGCACCCGCGACCCGAGACCGCGGCGACGATCGCCTTCCAGCGCCTCTCGCTCGCCGACGTGCAGCGGCTGCTGCGCGCGGCGCGTGAAGCGCACCTCGAGCCCGAGGCCGTCGCTGCGCTGTCCGACACACCCGATGGCGCGGCCTGGCGGCTGGGCATCCGTTTCGCGGGCTTCGCGCGCGGGGTCGCCGATCAGAGCGCGCGCCTGCTCGACGCCGCGACCAAGGTCGAACGGGGCGACGACGGCGCCGGCGATGTCGGCGCGATCGAGGCCGACAACGACGCCGGATTCTGGGACGCGCACGAGCGGGCGCGCGCGGGCGACGCAACCGTCCGGATCAAAGTCGCCTTGCAGCCGTCGGATCCGGCGGCTGCCGAGCTGTTCGCGAGGCTGTCCGAGCCGCTGGCACGCGCACGAGCCGTCTTCTACCCGACGCTGGGCCTCGGCTTCGTGAGCGGCGACGCCGGCGAGCCCGACGCCATCGCCGCGGCGATCGAAGCGGCGCGACGGTCGCTGGCCCCGACCGGCGGCAGTGTCGTCGTGCACGATGCGCCCGCGCCGGTGCGCGCGCGACTCGACGTCTGGGGTGTCGGCGAGGGTCCGCGCTCGGCGGTGCCCCTGATGCGCAGCCTCAAGCAACGGCTGGATCCGGAGCGGCGACTGGCGCCCGGCCGCTTCGTGGCGGGACTATGAATGATATGAGCACCGGCGGCGAGCCCCACAGCCACGCGCAGCCCCACGAGCGCGCGCGCGATCCGATCGACGACTGCGTCCACTGCGGATTCTGTCTGCCGCACTGCCCGACCTATCGCCTCTGGGGCGAGGAGATGGACAGCCCGCGCGGCCGCATCTATCTGATGCGCGGCCTGCGCGACGGCGAGCTGCCGACAAACCCGATCGCGGCCAGCGTCGCGCAGCACTTCGATCGCTGCCTCGGCTGCATGGCTTGCATGCCGGCCTGTCCGTCGGGCGTCCGCTACGACACGCTGATCGAGCGCACGCGCTCCCAGCTCGAGAGCACGCGCCCGCGCTCGCTGACCGATCGGCTGTTTCGCGGGCTGCTGTTCGCGCTCTTGCCCTATCCGCACCGGCTGAAAGCGCTGGCGGTGTTGCTGTGGCTCTATGCGCGCAGTGGTTTGCAGCGGCTGGTTCGCGGCAGCGGCCTGCTTCGCCGGCTACCTCCGCGAATGGCGCAGCTCGACGCGCTCGCGCCCGACCTGCGCTTTCGCGATCTCTTCGCGGCGTTACCGGCGCACGTGGCCGCGCAAGGCGAGCGACGCGCGCGCGTCGGCATGGTCAGCGGCTGCGTCCAGCGCGTGTTCTTCCCCGGCGTCAACCAGGCGACGGTGCGCGTGCTCAGCGCCGAGGGCTGCGACGTCGCCGTGCCCGAGGGCCAGGGGTGTTGCGGCGCGCTCTCGATGCACGCCGGACGCGAGGGCGAAGCGAAATCGCTGGCGCGCGCGTTCGTCGATGAATTCACGCGCCAGGGAGTCGACATCATCGCGGTCAACGCCGCCGGCTGCGGCTCGCACCTCAAGAGCTACGGCACCCTGCTGGCCAACGAGCGGGTGTGGGCCGACAAGGCGCGCGCCATCGCAGGCAAGGTGCGCGACGTGAACGAGCTGCTCGCGGCGATGCCGCCGCGCGCGCCGCGACACCCGGTGCCCGTGCGGGTCGCCTACCACGATGCCTGCCACCTGGCGCACGCGCAGGGGATCCGCGCGCAGCCGCGCGCGCTCTTGCGCGGCATCCCGGGCCTCACGCTGGTCGAGATCCCCGACGGCGATCAGTGCTGCGGCAGCGCGGGGACCTACAACCTGACCGAGCCGCAGGCAGCCAACGCGATCGGCGAGCGCAAGGTCGACAACGTGCTCTCGACGCGCGCCCAGCTGCTGGCCGCCGCCAACGCCGGCTGCACGCTGCAGATCCAGAAGCTGCTGCGCGCGCGCGGCGCCACGCTGCCGGCCGCGCACCCGATCGAGATCCTCGACGCCGCCATCCGCGGCGTCCCGCTTCAGTGCTTGAGCGGCGGCACCGGGATCATTCCCGGGAAGACGTAGGCCTGCAAGAGCGCGATGATGCCGATCACCGCCGCGCCCGCCACCGAGTGCCACCAGACCTTGCGGAAGATCGGTCCCACGGCGTGCGCGCGCTCCTGCGGGTTGTCGTAGCAAGCCGCGCCCGCGACCATGATCGACTGCGCATCGATCATCTTGCCCATCACGCCGCCGGTCGAGTTGGTGGCGACGATCAGGATCTCGTTCAGGTGTAGCTGGTTCGCGGTGATCCGCTGCAGGCTGCCGAAGAGCGCGTTCGACGCGGTGTCGGAGCCGGTCAGGAAGACGCCCAGCCAGCCGAGGTAGGCCGAGAAGAACGGATAGAGCGCGCCGGCGCTGGTGAACGCGAGCCCGAGCACGGCGTCGGTGCCGGCGTAGCGCGTGAGGTAGCCGAGGCCGAGCACCTGGCCGATCACCAGCACCGGCGTCTTCATGCGGCCGGCGGTGCGCGCGATCGCCTGCTTCCACTGCGCCCACGACAGCCGCAGGACCAGCCCGGTGAGGAGCGCGGCGAGCACCACGCCGGTGCCGGCCGCCGACAGCCAGTTGATCGTGAACTTCGCCGCCTCCGGCTTGGCGCCAGCCACGACCGCGGGCGGCACGCGCTGAACCAGGTTGTGCAGGTGCGGCATCTCCCAGGCCGGCAACGACAACGGCCCGCCGAACGGCGAGCCGAAGAGGTGTCCCTTGATGATCGTGCCCGAAAAGAGGCCGTTCAAGAACTTCTTGAAGTCGGGCGCCCCCCACAGCGCGCAGCACAGGATCAGGATCGCCCACGGCAGCCACGCATACGCGGTTTGCGCGGCCGTGTACTTGTAGGCGTCGGTCGTGGAGGCGCCGCCGGACGCGCGCTCCGAGGCCAGCAGGAACCGATCCTTCGGCTGCCAGACGAAGCGCAGGAACAGCGTCGTGCAGATCAGCGAGAAGACGCCGGACACGACGTCGGTGATCAGATGCAGCGCGTTCGTGCCCGACGCGAAGTGCTGCATGATCGCGAACGACGCGCCCGCGCACAGCGCGCACGGCCAGGTCGCGAACGCCTCTTTCCAGGTGCCGCCCTCCATGCGCACGAACGTCACCACCAGCCAGAACGGCACCAGCACCGAGACGAACGGCAACTGACGGCCCGCCATCGCCGACAGCGTGACCTGGTCGAGCCCGCTCACCGACGCGAGCGTGACGATGGGCGTGCCGATCGCGCCCCACGCCACTGGCGCGGTGTTCGCGAGCAGGTTCAGCACCGCGGCCTGAAAAGGCGAGAAGCCGAGACCGACCATGACCGCGCCCGCGATGGCGACCGGCGTGCCGAAGCCCGACGTCCCTTCGATGACCGACCCGAAAGAGAACGCGATCAGGATGACTTGAATGCGCCGATCGAACGAGATGTGCGTGATCGATTCTTTGACGATCTCGAACTTCCCGGTGATGACGGTGATGGTGTAGAGGAACATCGCGCCGACGACGATCCAGATGATTCCGAGAAATCCGGACATCGTCCCGAGCGCGAACGCCGAGATCGCCGACACGAACGGCATGTGGAACGCGACGCACGAGATCACGAACGCCGCCAGCACCCCGGCGAATGCGGCGTAGGGCGCGGCGATGCCCAGGTGCCGCTTGCCGGTGGCGTCGCGCCGCGGGTGAATCGCGATGAAATAGAGCAGCACCAGGATCGGGACCGCCGCCAGCAGCGTCGAGAGGAAGACGCTGCCGGTCGGGTTGTAGTTCTGGTAGAACATGCGCGCTCCTTCTCGAAGGATGGGTACGGATTCGACGTCACCCGCGCCAGGGAGGCTGGCGCACCGCTCAACTCGACCGGAAATTTAGAGTTGACGGGCGGCTCATCGCCGACGGAGACCTGGTCCCGGCAACCAAGGCGGACTGTCTCACGTGGGGCCCAGCGCCGGCAATCCCCAGATCGAGGTATCCTCAGCGGCATGGCTGACCGCACCGTACTGATGATCCCGGGTCCCATCGAGCTCGACGCCGACGTGCTGGGCGCGCTGGCGCAACCGCAGCGCGGCCACATGGATGGCGCGTTCGCCAAGGCGTTCGGACGGGCGCTGGGCCACGCGCGCGAGGTCTTTCTCGCGCCCAGCGCGCAGCCGTTCGTCGTCGCCGGCAGCGGCACGCTGGCGATGGAGATCGCGACCGCGAACCTGATCGATCCCGGCGAGCGTGCCGTGGTCGTCAACACCGGCTACTTCGGCGATCGCATGCGCGCGATCCTCGAGCGCCAGGGCGCGCGCGTCGACGAGGTGCGCGCGCCGCTCGGCGAGGTGCCGGATCTCGGCGCGCTCGAGCGCGCGCTGGCGGGCGCGCCCGCGAAGCTGGTCACCGTCACCCACGTCGACACGTCGACCGGCGTGCGTGCCCCCGTCCAGGAAGTGGCGGGCATCGCGCGCGAGCACGGCGCGCTGACCGTCGTCGACGGCGTCTGCTCGGTCGGCGGTGAAGAGCTGCGGCAAGACGCATGGGGCCTCGACGTCGCGCTGACCGCGAGCCAGAAGGCGCTGGGCGCCCCTCCCGGCCTGGCGCTGGTGATGGCCGGGCCGCGCGCGCTGGCGGCGCGCCGCGCGAAGAAGGTGCCGGTGCCGTCGCTGTATCTCGACTTCCTCGAATGGCTACCAATCATGGAGTCGTACGAGAAGGGCGCGCCGCAATACTTCGCGACGCCGGCGACGAATCTGGTGCTGGCGCTCGACGTGAGCCTGGGCCAGCTGTGCGCCGAGGGCATGGACGCGCGCTTCGCCCGCCACGCGCGGCAGGCTGCGGCGTTTCGCGCCGCGTGCAACGCGCTGGGCCTATCGATGCTGCCGGCGCGTGACGCCATCGCCGCCAACACGCTGAGCGCGTTTTACTACCCGAGCGGCGTCGACGCGGCGCTGGTCGGACGCGTGCGCGCCGAGGGGATCATCATGGCGGGCGGACTGCATCCCGATGCGAAGGCCAAGTACTTCCGCGTCGGGCACATGGGGGTGATGACCGCCGCCGATATTCTGGCGGCGGTCGGCGCGCTCGAGCGCGCCCTGGCGGCGAGCGGCCATCGCTTTGAAGTCGGGGTCGGGCTCACGGCGGCGCAGCGGCAGCTGAGCCAGGGGTGAGCTAGGGGACAGCCTGCGCGACCGGGGCCGGAGACGGCCCGGCAGCGTGCGCCGGC
>CAZNCQ010000386.1:0-6109 GCA_964571275.1 uncultured Myxococcales bacterium | reverse complement strand
CCGCCGAGCTGTCGTCGAGCAGCTCGTCGCTGTCGTTGTCGGCCTCGGGGCTCATGCGAACCTCGACGTAGATCGCCGCCGCCTGCGCCGTCACCTCGGGCACGTCGGCCTTGGCGGAGCCGACCGCGTCGCGCAGCGCCTCCCAGAACGCGCGCGCGCTGGGGAAGCGGCGATCCGCGACCTTCTCCATGCTGCGCAGCACGACCGCGTCGAGCGCGGGCGACAGCGGCGCGACGTGGCTCGGCCGAGGCGCCGGCGCCTCCAGGTGCTGCCGCTCGATGTCAGCCATGGTCTCGGCGCGGAACGGATACTGCCCGGTGAGCAGGTGATAGAGCACGACACCGAGCGCGTAGATGTCCGCGCGCTCGTCGATGGCGTCGCCGCGGATCTGCTCGGGCGCCATGGTGTACGACGTGCCGAGCCGCGTGCCGACCATGGTCAGGCCAGCCTCGGCGGCGTCGGGGTGCAGCAGCTTGGCGATGCCGAAGTCGAGCAGCTTGACCACGCGTTTGGGCGCGCTGTTGTCGCCGTTCGACGCCGAAGCGATGAAGATGTTGCTGGCCTTGAGATCGCGGTGAACGATGCCGCGGGCGTGCGCGGCCTCGAGCGCGGAGCAGACCGGCTCCAGGTACTCGAGCACCTCGGGCGGCGAGATGCGTCCCTGGTCGTGCAGCACGCTGCGCAGGTCGGTCCCCTCGAGCAGCTCCATCACGTAGAACGGCCGCCCGTCGGGGAGCTCGCCGAACTCGTAGATGTCGACGATGTTCGGGTGCTTGATCATGTTGACCGCCAGCGCCTCGCGCAGGAAGCGCGCGACCATCTGGGGCGAGCTCGCGAGCTCGCGGCGCAGGACCTTGACCGCGGCTCGACGGCCGAGCAAGCGATGCTGGGCCTCGTAGACCGTGCCACCGCCGCCCGACGCGAGCTCTCTCTTCAGGACGTATGAGCCGGCGAACGTGCCCGGTCGCAACGCATCTGGATCGATCGCCTGCGCGAGCGTCCCCGCCTGATTCGGACCGAGAGGTCTGGTTTTGTCGAGGTCTTCCACTTTTTCGTCGGACGGCAACGACGGAGTGTGCGCCGGGGTGCGTCTGTCCGCTTACCCTTGGCTATCGGATGTTATGTTCGAAAGGTTTAGAGCCCTCCTTGCCATGATTGACACACACTGCCACCTGGACGTCGGGGACTTCGAGGCGGACCGGGCCGAAGTGCTGGCGCGTGCCCGGGCCGCGGGCATCACCACCATGGTGTGCATCGGCTCGGGGCGCGACGTCGGCGCCGCCCGTGAGGCCGTGCGGCTCGCGGGGGTCGAGCCCGACGTGTATGCCTCGGTCGGCGTGCACCCGCACGACGTCGCCGGCATGAGCGAGAGCGACTGGGACGAGCTCGGACAGCTGGCGCGGGCGCCCCGCGTCGTCGGCATCGGTGAGACTGGCCTCGACTACTACTACGACCACTCGCCGCGCGAGACGCAGCGCGCGGCGTATCGGCGCTTCATCGCCCTCGCCCGCGAGGTCGATCGCCCGGTGATCTCGCACATTCGTGACGCGCACACCGACGCGGCCGAGATCCTCTCGTCGTCTGACGCAGCGCCGCGCGGCGGCGTGATCCACTGCTTCACGGGCGGCGTCGAGGACGCGCGCCGCTACCTGGACCTGGGCCAGTACCTGTCGTTTTCGGGAATCCTCACATTCAAGAACGCCGGGCCGATCCGCGAGGCCGCGGCGTTTGCGCCCGCGGATCGCATCCTCGTGGAGACCGACGCCCCATTCCTGGCGCCCATCCCCTATCGCGGCAAGCGCAACGAGCCCGCGTACGTGGTCAAGACGCTGGAGGCTCTGGCTGGGCTTCGCGGAATGTCGCTCGAGGAAGCCGACCGCGTGACCACGGACAATGCGCGCCGGCTGTTCCGACTCGAGCTCCGTCCACGCGATTGACGCCGCCCCGCATACACAGCAATACTGCCGCCTGGTCTAACGTGACGGCTACGGCAACGGTTCGGGTTCGGCTGCGTTATTCGGATCTCGAGACTTTCATCGAGCGATTCGCGCCGAACGTCACTCGGGGGGGGATCTTTCTCGCCAGCCGGCAGCCCCGTGCCGAAGGCGAAATTTTCCGGTTCGAGGTCCAGCTGGCCACGGGCACGGTCGCGCTGGCCGGCGAGGGCAAGGTCATCTGGGTCAAGGCGTACGACCCTGCCGAGCCGCAGAAGCCGCACGGAATGGGCGTGCAGTTCGTGCAGATCGATCCCGGTAGCCGCGAGACGCTGAGCCGAATCCTGCAGGCCAAAGGCAACCCGCGCGCACCCGCGCCGGCCGCGGTCGCGCGAACGACCGGCCCGCGTCCGACGTTGCAGCGCGCGGGCGCGGCGGCGGGCGGCACCAACGGACGCTCCCACCACGTCGACACCAACGTCGATCTCGCCGTCGAGTACGGCATCGACGAGGTCTCTCTGCGCCGGGTCATCGACCGCAACTGGGCGCACGGACCGCGCGCCAGCGACGACGACATCGAGGCGCTGCTCAAGCCGGAGCCGCTCGAGACGCCGACCCTGGCGCAAGCGCTGGCCGAGTTGCCACGGCTGCTCGACCCGGCGCCGCGCCACCGCAGCGGCCCGACCCGCACCCTGGAGAGCGGACCGGTGGCGGCGGCGCCTGTGCCGCTGGCGGCCAGCCCGTCGTCGCCGGTGGTGGTGAACGGCGAGGCGCGAGAGATCCCGCCCACCGACGCCGACCACAAGGCCTTCGACTAGCCGGCAGGACGCGACGGCTGTCCCGCGTCAACGCTGACCGCGCAGGTGCATGCGCAGCGAGCCGAGCAACTGCGCGCCGATGGCATCGATCGCCGACGCCGCCGTGAGCAGACCCACGACGTTGCCGCCTTCGCCACAAACACCCGCAATCGCGCGGGCGCTCATGTGCGACGGTAGCAACGGAACCGAAGACAGACGGAGCTGCGACGGCGGCTCGTTAACCGGCACACGCGCCGCACGCACCCTACGTTCTTTCTCCCTCTCGCCGCTCGGCGGGAGGGTCGGGGCGAAAGGTCCGCCGGCCGCGTCGCAGTAGCGAAAGACCACCTGCCCGCGCGACTCCAGGGCTTCCGGCTCGCCGATCTCGTAGCGCAGGCCAACCGTGGCCGCACCATCGAAGCGCATCACCCGCCCCGCCGGGATCGCCGACGTGAACGGGGTGGCGCGTCCCTCGACGCGCACGTGCGCGCGCTCCGGCCCACCCTCATCCGCCGGCGGCACGGTCACGCGTCCCGGCAGCAATCCGAGGGCGCACAGCGCCTCGAAGCCCTCGGCCACCCCCAGCACGGGACCCCCACCGCGCGCGAATTCGAGCACGGCCCTGCCCTCGCCAGCGTCGCTCGTCAGGCGACCGCACACGACGATTGCGGCACAACGCTCGTCGCCTCCGCCGTCGACCCGCACGACCTCCGCACCTTCGCCGAGCGCAGCGACCAACTTCGGCCAGGGCCCTGCGGCGCCGTCGCGCGCCGCGAGACCGTGGAGACCGATCCGCATTCCGGCCGCGCCGCCGCCGTCAGATCTTCAAATTCCGCCGGATGCGCGCGATCGGATCCTCGCTGTCGGGCACGAACGGCCGCCCCGTGACCAGCTCGCAGACCTGGATGTAGCGTCGCGCCGCCTCGACGCGCACGTCGTCGCCGAGCTTCGGTGGCGGCCCCTCGCCGCGGTAACCCTGGTCGGCCAGCGTGCGCCGCACGTACTCCTTGTCCAGGCCGCGCGGCTCCTCGCCACGCGCGAGACGCGCCTCGTAGTCGTCGGCGTACCAGTAGCGCGACGAATCCGGCGTGTGGATCTCGTCGATGAAGCAGAGCTCGCCGTCCGGGCGGCGGCCGATCTCGTACTTGGTGTCGACGAGGATCAGGCCGCGGCGCGCCGCCTCGCCCTGTCCGAACGCGAACAGGCGCGCGCACATCAACGCCGCCTTGTCGAAGTCCTCGGCCGACAGCAGGCCCATCTCCAGGACCTCGGCGCGCGACACCGAACGGTCGTGCTCGCCCTTCTCGGCCTTGGTCGACGGCGTGAGGATCGCCTTCGCCAGCCGCTGGTTCTTCTTCATGCCGTCGGGCAGATCGTGGCCGCAGAACTTGCGCTCGCCGCGCGAGTACGCCGACCAGATCGACGTCGACGTCACGCCGGTCAGGTAGTCGCGCATCACGAACTCGACCGGCAAGAGCTTGCACTCGCGCGCGACCATCACGGTCGGATCGGGCACGTTGATGACGTGGTTCGGTGCCAGGTCGGCGGTCGCCTCGAACCAGAACGCCGCCATGCGGTTCAGCACCTGGCCCTTGAACGGGATCGTCCCCAGAACGACGTCGAACGCGCTCAGGCGGTCGGTGACCACGATGGTGCGGCGGCCGTCGCGCGTGTAGCAGTCGCGGACCTTGCCTTCGTACTTCGCGCCGAGCTCGGGGAAGTCGGTGTGGTCCAGCGTCTTCGTCAGCTGCGCCCGGATTACGGATTCGTCGATCATGCGGAGATCTCCTCTTGGTCGCGTAAAGCCCGGTCGATGATGGCGCCGGCATAGCGGAGGTGGTGATTGAGGTCGAACGCCTGGTCGATCTCGGCCGGCGTCAGCCGGGCGGCGATGTCGGGATCCTCGGCCAGGAGCACGCGGAAGCCCTTCTCCGCCGCGGCCGGCGCGCCCAGCTGCGCCGCCACGCGCAGGGCGTTGCGCTGCACGAGCTCGTACGCCGCCTGCCGCGCCATGCCCTTGCGCACCAGCAGCAGCAGCACGGCCTCGCTGAAGAACAGCCCGCCGGTGAGATCCAGGTTGCGCCGCATGCGCTCGCGGTTGATCACCAGCCCGTCGACCAGCCCGGCCGCACGCCGGACCATGAAGTCGCAAAGGCCAGTCGCGTCGGGGCCGATCACGCGCTCGACCGACGAGTGCGAGATGTCGCGCTCGTGCCAAAGCGCCACGTTCTCGGCGGCCGCGATCTCGTAGCTGCGGAGCAGCCGTGCCAGCCCGCACAGGTTCTCCGACAGGATCGGGTTCTTCTTGTGCGGCATCGCCGACGAGCCCTTCTGCCCCTTGCCGAAGGCCTCGGTCGCCTCGCCGACCTCGGTGCGCTGCCAGTGGCGCACGGTGAGCGCCAGCCGCTCGATCGCCGTGCCCACGCGCGCCAGCGCCGCGAAGTACGCCGCGTGGCGATCGCGCGCGACGATCTGGGTTGGCACGACCTCGGCGCGCAGGCCCAGCTTCGCCAGCGCGCGCGCCTCGATCGCAGGGTCGAGGTTGGCGTAGGTGCCGACCGCGCCGGCGATCTTGCCGACGGCGATCTCGGCGCGCGCCGCCACCAGCGTGCGCCGCGCACGCCCGAGCTCGGCGTAGAAGCCCGCGAACACCAGGCCGGCGGTGATCGGCTCGGCGTGGATGCCGTGCGAGCGGCCGATGGCCGGCGTGGCGCGCTCTTCCTCGGCGCGGCGGCGGCAAGCGGCGCGCAGCTTGTCGAGCCCCTCCAGGATCTGATCGGTGGCCTCGCAGAGCTGCACCGCGAGCGCCGCGTCGAGCACGTCCGACGACGTCATGCCCAGGTGTAGCCAGCGCGCGGGCTCGCCCGCCAGCTCCTCGACATGGGTCAGGAACGCGATCACGTCGTGGCGCGTGCGCTCCTCGTGCTCCAGGATGCGCGCGGCGCTGAGCTTGCCGGCGGCCTTGGCGCGCACCACGGCCGCCGTCCCGCGCGGCACGGTGCCGGCCGCCTCCATCTCTTCACAGGCAGCGAGCTCGATGCGTAGCCAGATCTCGTAGCGGTGGTCGTCCGACCATAGCTGGGCGAGCTCGGGGCGGGTGTAGCGTGCAATCATCCTGCCGCGCCCTTCTAGCGGAATCGGAGAGGGTGTTCAAGCCCTCGGCTCACGGCTCGAGCACGATCGAGCCGGTCGAGTGCCGCGCCTCCAGGTCGCGGTGCGCGTCGGCGACCTGGGACAGCGGCAGAACACGCGGCGGCTGCACCTTGACGATGCCGGCCCGCACGACGTCGAAGAGATCGTTCGCCGTCTCCAGCAGCTCGGGCCGCGTGCCGATGTACGACGCCAGCGTCGGGCGCGTCAGGTAGAGCGAGCCCTTGA
>CAZNCQ010000385.1:0-6110 GCA_964571275.1 uncultured Myxococcales bacterium | reverse complement strand
ACGACCACGGCATCGACGCGCTCCTCGGCGAGGAGGGCATCGACTACTTCTTCGTCGACTCGCACGGCATCAACTGGGGCCGCCCGCATCCCCAGCGCGGGATTCACGCGCCCGTGCGCACGCCCGGCGGGCCGGCGGCGTTCGCGCGCGATCTCGAGACCGGGCGCCAGGTCTGGAGCGCCGACGAGGGCTACCCCGGCGACCCGGCCTACCGCGAGTTCTATCGAGACCTCGGCTGGGACGCGGGCTACGAGTACATCCGCCCGTACCTGCACGAGGACGGCGTGCGCCGCGGCGTGGGCATCAAGTGCCACCGCGTCACCGGCAAGGTGCCGCTGCACGAGAAGCAGCTCTACGAGCCGGACGTCGCGGAAGCGCGTGCCCGAGAGCACGCGCGCAACTTCGTCTTCAACCGCAAGCATCAGATCCGCTACCTGCGGACCCAGCTGGATCGGCCGCCCCTGGTGGTCGCCATGTACGACGCCGAGCTGTTCGGCCACTGGTGGTACGAGGGGCCCATCTTCCTCGAAGAGGTGCTGCGCGCGCTAGCCGAGGAGCCCGAGGTCGAAGCCATGACCGCGCCGGAATATCTGGCGCGGCACCGGGATCTGCAGCTGCAACGCCCCAACCCGTCCACCTGGGGGGCGGGCGGTGATGCGCGCGTCTGGCTCAATGGTCAGGTCGCGTGGCTCTACCGTTACCAGCACTGGGCCGAACAGGAGATGGCCACGCTGGGACGCAGGTTTGCGGGCATGGGTGGCCTGACGCAGCGGGCGCTGGCCCAGGCCGGGCGAGAGCTGCTGCTCATGCAGAGCTCCGACTGGGCGTTCATCATTACCACCGGCACGACCGCTCCGTATGCGGTGCGCCGCTTCAAGCGCCACCTGCATAGTTTCCGCGAATTGCGCCAGGGTTTGCTCGCCGGCAATCTGGACGAGGCCGACGTCAGTGCGCGCGAGAGCCGCACGCCGATCTTTCCCGAGCTGGACGTCAGCCCGTGGACGACGTCCGCGTCCTGACGTTTTCCAGGGGGCGTGCTCTTTTCTGAGCCGCGTCGTCCGAGCTGGAAAAAGCGGTCACGCGCGCAATTTCTTGACGCCAATTCCGATTCTGGGTGCGCTAGCATGCGCTGCATGGATCGGCGCGCATCGTTGTTCGTCTCAAGTGTGGCGCGTGGCGCGGCGATCTTGGCGGCCAGCGCGCTCGCAGGCTGCGCCACCTCCGCCCAGAACGGAGACCTGCAGGTCAAGGTGCTCGCGGCCACCAGCGAGACGCCGTCGAACGTCGCGGTCAACCTGAGCATCGGCACCAAGACCGGCGATCCCCTCGTCGGTCTCAAGCCGACCAACTTCCGCATCTTCGAGGACGGCAAGCTGGTGCCCGAGGACAAGGCCAAGCGGATGCTGCTCGATCCGAAGGTGGCCGAGGCCTACTTCACCGTGTTGCTGATCGACCTCAGCGGTCCGATCACCGAGTCGCAGGATTTCTCCGAGCTGGTCCGTCAGGTCGGTGACTTCATGACGGAGCTGCGCACGACGCACACGCTGACCGTGAGCGTCTTCGACGGCCGCGACGATCTGCGCACGATCCTCGAGCCCGACGAGGACAACACGAAGGCGGCGCTCGATCGCCTGCGCCGCTATCGCCCCGAGGAGCGCAAGGGCAACTTGAACGGCGCGATCCTCAAGGGGCTGGCGATCCTCGATCGGCAGATCGCGGCCAGCACCGCCGCCAACAAGTCGAGCAACCTGGTGGTCTTCACCGACCGCGGCGACGAGGCCGGCAAGGTGCCCGCGGAGGAGGTGGACGTCGCGCTCGACAAGACGCCGGCCGACGTCTACGTCATCGGTGTCGGCCCGGGCATCAAGCGGCCCGAGCTCGGGAAGATCGCGCGCACCGACGCCTTCTACTCGACCGACCCCAAGGAGATGGTGACCGGTTTCACCCACCTGTCCAAGCACCTCGCGGTCTCGGCCGAGGGGCACTACCTGCTGTCGTATTGCTCGCCCAAGCGCAAGGGCGAGCACGATCTCGAGATCGAGGTCAGCACCGAGAAAGAGCACGGCCTCATCAAGCATCACTACAGCGCCGACGGATTCACCAAGGGGTGCTCGCCGAGCCACGCGCCGGCGTTCGCGAAGAAAGAGGCCGACAAGCCGACCGACGACGCGGACGGCGCGGGCGACAAGAGCGCGCCCGGCGGCGGCAAGGCCGTCGTCGAGAAGGCCGCCGATGGCGATGAGCCAGAAAAGGCGCCGGCCGGCGCCGGCACGAAGGCGACGCCTGCCGCGGCGAGCGACGAAGACCAAAAGCCCGCGAAGCGCGCGGGCAAGGGCGACCGCAAGCAACAGAGCAAGGCCGACAAGGAAGCTACCGAGGATTAGTGCACCGCTCTCGAAATATCATCAACGCTGCGCTGACGATCCCGCGGCCCGGCGTCGTTGCTCCTCCTCGGAATACGTTCAAGTATTCGTCGTCGTCGCGCCTCGCCGGCCCACGGGCTTGTCAGCGGATCGTTGACGCTATTTCGAGAGCGGTGCACTAGGCGCTCCGGCGCGACCGAACCGCGACAGGACTGTCGGGATTTCGGGGCTCATTCGGTGCCGCCTGCTTCCGGCGCCGTCAGATCGCGGCGTGATCGCGGCATCGTTCTTGCGTATCTGGCAGGCGAGCTGTTCTGGCCTGATTGGAGTGACGCAATGTCGAAAATCGGCGATTCGATGGTCGTGGGGTTGGCATTGTGTCTGTCCGCGGGCGCGTGCTCGTCGCAGGTCAATCCGGGAGGACCGCTGATACTCGTCGGCACCGCAGCCGGGGGAAGCGGTGCAGGAGGCTGGACCTGGACGCCCGACGGAGTCGGTGGCGGCAACATTGATGGGAGCGGCGGCTCCGACGGAGGATCGTCGATCGACGCGTCGATCGATACGCCCACCGATGCGGTCTTCTGCTGTCCGCCTGATCCGCAAGTGAGCGGCTGCATGCATCTCGGTGGCGCTTCGATCAACGGCATGTGCTACGAGGTTTGCGATTTCTACGACTCGATCAACTGGCGCACCGAGATGGACGCGCAGGGCTGCCCCGTCTGGCGTTACGACATCGGCGTCTGTTCCGTGGTCGATGGATCGATATCGTGCACCGATGGCGGCCAGCCTGTTGACGCCGGCGCGGACGGCTAAATACTGAACAGCTGCAGCAGCGGCTTCACGAAGTCGCCGACCAGCACGCCGACGGTGGTGAAACGCGTTGCCGCCAGGCCGAGCAGCGGAAGGCCGACGTGGATCAGCACGGTGCGCGTGAACGATCGATCCAGCGACACGCGCCCCGGCGTGGTGCCGCCGATGACGCTGAGCACTTCGTCGCGGTTCATCTCGATGAGCACGAAGAGCGCGACGATCAGGATCAAGCCGGCCATGACCCAGGTCAGGATGTCGACGCCGTGGAGCAGCTTGAACGGATAGGTCGTCGACAGCAGGATCAGCAGAAGGCCGCTCACGCTCACGAACGTCAGCAGGTTATGGAGATGCGCGCGGCCGTAGCTGGCGAAGAGCAAGAGCCGCAGCGGCGCTTCGTCGTCGCGCTTGCCCGCGCGGCGCTCGGCCGCGACCTGATCGATCAGCACATGTCCGAGCGTCGGATCCAGCGGTGGTTGCAGGAGGTGCAGGAAGTGCGGCGCGAAGATCTCCTTGAAGTCGGGGACGGCGCGCCGCTCGGTGAAGCCGCGAAACACGCGGTGCATGATCACCCAGACGCGCGCGAACCGGTGAAGCTGGGCCACGATCATCCCGCCGATCACGAACGGTCCCAGCAGGCAGAATAGATAGCCGAGCCACGCGCCCTCGAACGGGTGGTGATAGTCGCCGTACGCGGTGGCGATGCCGACGGCGGTGAAGTTCAACACGACGGCGACCGTCAGCGGGCCGGTGGTGACCGCGGCGTCGAGCTTGCACGCGGGTCCGTCCTTGTCCCACAGATCGAAGCAGGCGCTGCGGAACTCCTCGGCGAAGGCGTTGAGGCGCAGCCGATTGAGCTCGGCGATGCAGGCCGCGAGCAGCGCCAGCGCGTAGAGCATGCCGCCGGTCGCCGCCGACAGGCCGGAGGTGATGTTGGTCGTGCGCTCGTAGAAGAACGTCAGGTCGGGCTCGTGCGCGGCCAGGCCCAGGAGCCACGGGCGCAGAACCAGCAGCAGCAGCGGCCCCAGGATCACGCTGCCCGCGAACAGCGCCGCCAGGAACGTTCGGTCGACGCGGCCGCGGACGTCGTGCGTGCGGCCGCCGGGCGCATCGGGGTGGGGCGGCTCCCACGCGGGCACCGGCCCGAGCGCGAGCATGATCATCGCCGTCATCAGCGCGCCGCACACCAGCGCGCTCACCGTGCCGCCGATGCCCATGCGCCAGCTCGTGCCGAGGATCATCGGGATGCCGTACAGGAGCAGCGCGCCCAGGTTCATCAGCAGCAAGACCGCCAACGCGCACGCCGAGGCCAGGCGGCGCTGGCGCCCGTGCGTGCCTCCGACGGCGCGATAGGGATCGAGCCAGCCCCACATCGATCGGCGGCGGCTGGGCGGCGCGCCCGGGTTCGATTGCACGACGAACCCCGCCAGGTTGATGCACGAGAACAGCTGCACCAGCGCCATCAGGAACACGAAGCCCGCCGGCAACGAGAAGCGCAGCGCCCAGGCGTGGCGCTGTCGCGCCTGCGTCTCGCCGTCGTCGGTCGCGTCGAGCGCGCGCACGAAATGGTGGTCGCCGTCGCCGTACGCCGACGCGGTGATCGGCCAGAAGCTGTCGCGGCCCACCGACGAGATCCACACCGGCGGCCGGATCGCCGCGCGTTCGTCGACGCCGGGCGGCGGGCCATAGTTGACCACCTTCGCGGGCTCGCCGAGCAAGAGCAGCGTGGCGTTGTAGACGCCCGCCGCGCCTTCCGACGAGAACGTCTGCAGGATCTCGCGCCCGCGGAACGGATAGCTCCAGCTGGCGGCGCTGGCGTGCAGCGGATAGCTCGACGCCACCAGCAGGCCGTCGAGGTCGCGGTAGCGCTGGTGGTGCAAGATGCGGTTGGGGCCGACCGTGAACAGCGTCAGGCCCGGGCAGCGGCGCAGCGCCTCCTCGCCGAGGACGGCGACGTCGCGGACGTCGGACGCGAGCAGGCCCACCGCGCGGATCTGCTGGCGGCACAGCGTGCCCAGGATCTCCGTCAGCTCGAGCTGTATCCCCGGCGCGGTCAGCTCGGGCGCGAAGGCCGGCAGGTTGTCCATGCTGTGGCCCCCCTGGTCGATGCGCAGGTCGAGCGGCGACGTGCCGCCCGCGAGCGCGCCCGCGCCGAGATCGCCCTCGGAAGTTCTGGTGGCGTCGCTCGGCTTGCGCTGCTTCTCCTCGGCGGCGCGCAGCTCGGCGATGTGCAGCGGAAAGGGCACGATGATGCGCGGGCGCAGCGGCGGGCCCGGCACGTCCGCCTCGCGCGCGCACTGGAACTCCTTGAAGAAGTCGCCGAAGGCCGTGTTCGATTCGACGAAGAGCGCGACGTCGTCCATCGTGATGTTCAGGCGGCCGGCCAGGAAGCGGTACATCGCGCAGGTCTGCACGTTGTCGGGCGCCACCGTCGCCGAGAAGTCGATGCGCGGCGAGCGCAGCTCCTCGGCGACCGCGGGCGCGGTGGCGCTGCCGCTCACGACCTCGAACGCCGGTGCCTGCCCGCCCTGCGCCGCCGCCCACTCGTCGAGCGCGGCGCGCAACGATGCCGCCGATCCCGAGAAGCTGGGGCCGAGGATCCGCACGGGCGTTTCGCTTCCGCTCCTGGCGGCGAAGGTCAACGCCTGCCCGAGCGCGTTGACGTGAACGCCCCACGCCGGCGTTTCTCCGACCAGCAACACCAGCACCACGTCGCTGCGGTTGTCGCCGCGGTCGCTGGCGCCGCGCCGAAAGACCAGGATGCCGGGAACGCAGCGGCTGCCGGGGGCGTCGCCGCCGCCCTCGGCGGTTCTCTTTTCACCACCTCGGGCGCGATCGAGCCAGGGCAGCGAATACTCGCCGCTGGCGTAGCCGACCGCGGCCATCGCCGCGCCGACCGCCGACACCGTGGCGTCGAATCCTTCGCCGAACGAGCTGTCG
>CAZNCQ010000384.1:0-6127 GCA_964571275.1 uncultured Myxococcales bacterium | reverse complement strand
CGATCGCAAGTCGCACCTGGCGCCGCCCGAGGCGACGCTGATGGGCGAGATCTTCTCGTGTCTCTCCGAGGGTGCGCCCGGCATCATCGGACAGCGCATCGAGGACTACGGCCTGGCGCCACAGGACAAGATCTCGCCGATGTCGGATCTCGACATCGGCAAGATCTACGGCCAGATCGCGAAGGCGCTCGGCAACAAGAAGACCGCGCTCTTCGTCAAGAGCGACGGCGCACCCGACGACGGCGACGTGCAGATCGTCGTGCAGGCGCCGCCCGCGCTGATCGTCGGCCCGCACCTGGCCAACGGCGCCCCACACAACGAGGTGCGGTTCCAGCTCGGGCGCGGCCTGGAGCTGACGCGCCCCGAGTACATCCTGGCCGCCGGCGTGCGGCCGAAGCAGTTCACGCAGCTGTTCTCGAGCGTGCTCAAGGCGTTCCACCCGCGCCATTCGCGCCGGCGAGCCTCGGCCAGCGACGCGACCGAGGAGCTGGCGGCGAAGCTGAAAAAGAACGTGCCGTACAAGGTCTCGAAGCGACTGGTCGAGCTGTTTCAGGAACTGGGCTCGACGTCGTGGAGCTCGGTGCGCTGGCGCGCGGTGGTTCACCAGACCGGCAACCGCGCGGGTCTCCTCCTGTGCAGCGATCTCCGGACCGCCGCCAAGCTGGTCCTGGCCGAGGGTGGATCGCCCCCCATGGCCGAGCTGCCGCCCGAGGAGCTGATGTCGCTGGCCAAGGACCACGAGTCGTTCCGCGACCTCGTGCGGTTTGCGCTCAGCGACGACTATTTCCTGCTGCGCGAGAAGATCGGCACCGCGGTCGCGAGCGCCGTCGCCGCTTAGGGGCAGGGCTACGCGCGGCGCCGCACCCGGCGCGGCGCCGGTGCCGCCGCCGCTTCGGGCGGGTGTGCTTCGGTAACGGGCGCCCGGGTGGGAGCCGCGCCACCGTCAAAAATGCGTAACGGCGTTGTGACGCTGTGGCGCCGGGGTTGCGCCACCACCGTGCCCTCCGTGCCGAACGAAACCAACCGGGAAGCTGCCGTCCACGGCAGCTTCACCTCTTCGATACGAGCAAGCAGGTTATTGATATCGTTCTGGAAAGCAATATCGGAACGGATGTCGCCCGGCGTGGTCAGTGAGCTGCGAACATTCTGGGCCGGCAACACCAAGACTTCGGCGATCTTCATGGGGGGACCTCGCGGCTCGGAACTTCAGCAACGAATGAGCCAATCATCCGCCGTCCGTCCGAACATACCAAGAATTAGGCAATATGTACATAAATGGGGCACAATGTCGCCCTATGTATGATTACCGCGTATCTCTTAGCTTGACCCTAGCGGCGACGCTCTCCGCAGGCTCGCTGCTCGCGCCGCGAACGGCCGTGGCGGGAGACTGGACGATGCAAACCGCCGTTGGCCTGGACCTGGGCCTGGGTGGCGTCCTCACTCCGTACAGCCCAACAGCCCAGGATGGCGGCTCGGACTTGCTGTTGTCGGTGCGCGGCAGCTACGACTTCGGCAACGACCTGGCGCTGCAGCTGCTCTTTCGCCAGTGGTCGCTGCCCAACTCGAACCACGCGACGATGCCGGGCGTCGGCGGACGCTTCGAGACGTTCAAGAGCACCGTGGGCCGCGCGTTCGTCGACGCGGCGGTCGGTCCGGCGTGGACGCAGGATCGCGTGGCGCTGGCGTACGATGTCGGCGTTGGCTACGAGCTCGACATCTCGCTGATCCCCGGCCTGGGCCTCGGCCCGTTCTTCCGCTACGGCCAGGTCGTGAACCCGGCGAACCAGAGCTCCGATGACGGACGTGCCTGGGCGCTGGGGCTCTCGGGTACTTTCCGGATAGGACCATGGTCCGCTGCCGCCGCTTCCGAACGCGCCCACGCCCCGAACGGCGGCAAAGCGGTGCGGCCTTTCACGTTCAAGGTCGGCGACTCGGATCATGACGGCGTCTCCGACGAGCGCGACCAGTGCCCCGATGTGCCCGCGGGCAGGCATCCCGACGCATTCCGTCTTGGCTGCCCCGAGAATGACGAGGACAACGACGGCATCCCCGACAGCGACGACGCCTGCCCGACCGATCCGATGGGCGACACGCCCGATCCCAAGCGCAGGGGCTGCCCGTTCATCGACAGCGACGGCGACGGTATCGCCGACGAGGACGATCACTGCCCCGACAAGCCCGGGCCGAAGACGCAGGACCCGCAGACCAACGGCTGCCCCCCGGTGCGCAAGGCCGCGCCGATGCCCGACGAGCGGGAGCCACCACCGTCGGAGGCGACGACGGGAGATCTGAAACCGGTGTCGAAGCGGCGTCTCAGCCGGCCGGCGCCGCGCCCGCCGCAAGAATGATCCGGTATGGAATCGAAAGTCGAGCGCGAGACCCCGGCACGAGGGAACTAGATGCAGGAGGAACGACAATGATCAGGGGAGGAACTATTCTCGCGTGGCTGGCGGCGGGCTCGATCGGCCTCATCGGCGGATTCGGGCTCCGGCCGGCCGTCGCGGCCGAGGACGGGCTCAACGCCTGCGGCTGCCGGCAGGGGTCGAGCGGCGCCTGCTATTGCGAGAAGAAATCGCACTGCGGTTGCCCCGGCGAGTGCGAGCCGAAAGGCTGCGAGGAAAAGCGCGCCAAGCAGATGGACAAGGAAGTCCAGGAGGAGACGCGCAAGGCCGAAGAGGCATCGCGCCGCCAGCGCGCGCATCAGGAGTCAAGCGACGAGGAGGTCGCACCGCGCCGTGAGGAGCGCGCTCCGGAACGTGTGGCGCCCGCGCCCAAGGTGCACGTCGTCAAGATGACGCCCGCGCAGAAGCGCGATCTGGCGCGCTTGATCAAACTCTACCTGGCCGAGCACCCCAACCAAGGGGGCAAGGCGATCGACCAGGTCGAGAACGAAGTCAGCGGTGGATGACGCGTAGGGCGTAGGCGGCTCTGCCGCCGAAGCCCATCGCCGGGAGCTCCGCTACCAGCGGCGTCCGCCGCCGCCACCCCCGCCCTTGCCGCCACGGCCGCCGCCGCCGCCGCCCCCACCACCACCGCCACCATATCCGCCGCCGCCGCCGCCACCGCCGCCAGTGCGCTCGCGCGCCTCGCTCACGGTGATGGTGCGACCCTGCAGATCACGCCCATTCAGATTCTCGATCGCCTTGGTCGCCCCTTCTTCGGTCGCCATCTCGACGAACGCGAAGCCACGCGGGCGGCCCGTGTCGCGGTCCATCACGACCTTGACCTCGGCGACGTCGTAACCCTCCGCCGTGAAGGCATCGCGGAGATCGGTCTCGTTGACAGAATACGAAAGGTTACCGACGTACAGTCTCTTTCCCATGCTCTCTCTCCTGTGTCCTGTTGCTGATGAGTCGTCCGAATCTCTCGGCTACCTTGAATCCAGACCTGCAATCAGCACGTACCGGAGCGGGAGTGAGACGTTCGACGCGACGATTCGAGTGAGCTTACCTTGTAATTCTAAAATGGCGAGCGCCATTCGCGGGACCGCCGTGGGCGGTCAGGCGTGGTCCCGAGGGTCTAGCTTCCGGCTGCTTGGACGCTCCCTGGACGCCGAGCCCTGGTGCGTCAACCACTATTGCGTAATCCGGCCGCGACGCCGTTGATTGTCAGATGCACCGCCCGGCGCAGCTCGTCGCTGTCGCCGCGCCCGGCTCGCAGCCGGCGCAGGAGCTCGACCTGCAGGTGGTTCAGCGGATCGATGTACGGAATGCGATTGCGCAATCCGTGGGCGAGCGTGGGGTTGTTCTGCAGCAGCGTCTTCGTGCGCGTGATGGCGAAGAACGCCTTCAGCGTGTCCTCGTGCTCGCGCTCGATGCGACCGAAGATCGCCGTACGCAGCTTCTTGTCGCCCACCAGACCGGCGTAGCGCGCTGCGATGCCCATGTCCGTCTTCGCGAGCACCATATCCAGCTTGTCGACGACGGTCCGGAAGAACGGCCAGCGCGCGTACATGCTGACGAGCAGGCGCAGGTTCTTGACGCGGTCCTTCTCCAGGAAGCGACGCACGGCGGTGCCGAAGCCGTAGAAGCCCGGGATGCTCTGGCGGCACTGGCCCCAGCTGAACACCCAGGGGATCGCGCGCAGGTCTTCGATCTTGTCGGTGCTCTTGCGGCTCGACGGGCGGCTGCCGATGTTGAGGTGGCTGATCTCGTTGATCGGCGTCGCCTCGCGGAAGTAGCGGATGAACCCCGGCGTCTCGTAGACCAGGTCGCGATAGGCGCGGAACGCCAGCTCGGACAGCTGGTCCAGCGCCTCGTGAAACGGCGTCTCGTCGTCGCCCAGCTCGGCGCCGCCCAGCAGCGTCGCCTCCATGGTCGCCGCGACCAGCGCCTCGAGGTTGCGCCGGCCGATTGCCGGGTCGGCGTACTTGCTGGCGATCACCTCGCCCTGCTCGGTTAGCCGCAGCTGGCCGTTGACGCTGCCGGGCGGTTGCGCCAGCACGGCGTAGTAGCTCGGTCCCCCGCCGCGCCCGATGGTGCCGCCGCGGCCGTGGAACAAACGGATACGCACGTCGTGCTTGCGGAACACCTGCACCAGCGACCGCTCGGCCTTGTAAAGCTCCCAGTTCGACGTCAGGAAGCCGCCGTCCTTGTTGCTGTCGGAGTAGCCGAGCATCACCTCCTGCACCTCGCCGCGCGTCTCCAGCAGCTGGCGGTAGTACGGGATCGAGAAGAGCTCGTCCATGATCGTGCCGCACGCGCGCAGATCCTTGATGGTCTCGAAAAGGGGGATGATGTTGACCGCCGCCTGCGGTTCCAGGCCCGGCGTCACGAGGCCGACCTCTTTCAGCAAGAGCGCGACCTCGAGCAGATCGCTCGGCCCGGCGGTCATCGAGATGACGTAGTTCGGGATCGATTCGGCGCCGAAGCGCCGGTGGAGGTCGGCGACGACCTCCAGCGTCTGCAAGCTCTCGGTCGTCTCTTCGGAGTAGGTAATGTGCGGCGAGATCAGCGGCCGCGCCGTCACCAGCTCGCGCAGCAGCATCCCCTGCCGCTCCGCTTCGGACATCTCTTCGTAGACGTCGCGCCCGGTCGACCGCGCCACGATCTCGCGCACGACGCGTGCGTGCACGCCGCTGTGCTGCCGCAGATCGATCGGGGCCAGGTGGAACCCGAACGTGCTCACCGCGCGCAGCAGGTATCGCAACCGCCCCTCGGCGGCGAGCCCGGCGCCGTCGTTGGCCAGCGCCATCGCGATGACTTCCAGGTCCAGCGCCAGCTCCATCGGCGCGCCGTAGGGGCGCGCCGGACCAACGGCGCGCGCGAGCAGCCCCGTCGGCGCCGTGCCGCCGCCCCCGAGCTCCTGTTGTGTCGCCGCGAGGCGCGCGTAGACGCCGGTGAGCGCGCGCCGGAACGGCTCGTGCGTGCGGCTGATCCCACGATCGGGTGAGCGCGCGGCCAGCTCGGCCAGCTCGGGCGAAATCTTCGTGTACTCCGACGACAGGCCGAGCTCGCTGCCGAGCACGTTCACCTCGGCCAGGTAGTGCGCCATGATCATCGCGGCCTGGCGCTCGACGGCGCGGCGGGTGACGTCGTGGGTGACGTAAGGATTGCCGTCGCGATCGCCGCCGATCCAGCTGGCGACGCGCAGGAACGGCGCCAGCCGCACGCCCTCGCCCAGCTCGTCCTCCAGCCCGGCGTAGAGGCGCGGCAACACCTCGAGGAACGTGCTCTTGAAATAGGCGAGCCCGTTCTCGATCTCGTCGGCGACGGTCGGCTTCACCAGGCGCAGCTCGCTGGTCTTCCACAGCAGCAAGATCTGCCGCCGCAGCTCGCGCTCCACCGCTTCCGGAGGCCGCCCCGCGACCCAGCTCGCGCGATCGCTCGCCGCCAGCTCATCGGTGATCGCGCGCTGGCGATCGAGCACGCTCTTGCGCTGCACCTCTGTCGGGTGGGCGGTCAGCACCGGCTCGACCTTGGCGCGTTCCAGCAACGCGACGATCTGCCGCGACGGAACCCCACCCTCGCGCAACCGGCGCAACGCGAACGCGATGCTGCCCTCGGGCGCGTCGGGCTCGGCGTCGCGCGCGCGCCGGCCGCGCGCGCGGGCGCCGGTTGCGTGCTGCGCGGAGCGCGTCTGGTGCAGATCCTCGGCGATGTTGGCCAGGTGATGGAAGTAGCTGAAC
>CAZNCQ010000383.1:0-6145 GCA_964571275.1 uncultured Myxococcales bacterium | reverse complement strand
TGTTCGCCACGCTGGTGAGCACGTCGACCAGCTTGGGATCCATGTGCGTCGGCTGATTGGTGAAGTGGTCGCGCAGGAAGACCTGGAAGCTATCCTTGACCGACTCGCCCGGCAGGATCGGCAGCGCCTCGTGCGTCCAGATGTTGTAGAGGGTGGTCACCGGCTCCAGCGTCTCGCCCGAGTGGATCGTCGCGTTCGCCGCATTGGGCGCCATCGATGCCTGCAGCGTCGTGCGCTTCGTCGAGGTCTTCTTCGTGGTCACCGCCACGCCGCGCATGAGATCCGCGTCGGTGGTGTGAAAGTCGGGGCGCAACGCCTTCTCGCGCATCCACACCTCGCGCTTCGACAGCTCGCGCGCCGCGCCGGGGGTGAAGCAGAGGCCGCGCGCGGCGACCGGATCGAAGACAGCCGCGGGTGTGTCCAAAGATGTGTCGGTCTCGGACAGCGGCGGCGCCAGCGAAAGCGAAACGACCGGTTGCGAATCGAGCGGAATCGCCAGGAGGGCGAGTAAGTGAATCACACACTCAGTATAGACGCGATGAGCTTCATTCGCTCGGTGTGTCGCGCTGCTCGCGCAGAAATTCAAGCCCGCTATGAGCGGGCGCGTCGTGTATCGATGGCGATCAGGCGATTGAGCGAGCCCGACTGAAAGCCGCCGAGGTCGAGCGCGACGAACACGAACCCTTGAGCTTTGCCCAGCGCGACGATCGCCTCGCGCACGCCGGGCTCGAGCACGCGCGTCATCGCCGCCGCCTCCAGCTCGAGACGCGCGACCTCGCCGTGGTAGCGGACGCGCAGTTGCCGGAAACCGAGCGCGCGCAGACCGTCCTCGAAGCGGTCGACGCGCCGCAGGCGGTCGGGGGTGATCTCGGTGCCGTAGGGGAACCGCGACGACAGGCAGGCGAGCTGCGGCTTGTCCCAGGTCGGCAACCCGAGCTCGCGCGACAGCGCGCGAACGTCGGCCTTGGTCAGGCCGGCGGCCACCATCGGGTGGCGGGCGCCGCGCTCGTCGGCGGCGGTCAGGCCTGGTCGGTGGTCTCCCAGGTCGTCGAGGTTGGTCCCGAGCAGCACCGCTCGCAGGCCGAGCGCGTCGGCGCGCGGCTGGGCGATGTCGAGTAGCTCAGCCTTGCAGTGGTAGCAGCGGTCGGTGGGGTTCTGCGCGAAGCCCGGCCGTTCCAGCTCGTGCGACTCGACGACCTCGAACCGGGCGCCGATCAGCGCCGCCAGGTCGCGCGCCGCGGCGCGCTCGCTCTCGGCCATCGTGATCGAGACGGCGGTCAGCGCGACGCAACTGTCACCGAGCACGTCGTGCGCGACCCGTAGCAGCAGCGTCGAGTCGACGCCGCCAGAAAAGCAGACGAGCGCCGAGCCGGCGGCGGCGATCTCGGCGCGCAGGCGCTCGTGCTTGGCGGCGAGGCCAGCATCGGTGTCGTCGGGGCGGGCGGGGATCGGGTCGGGCATCTCCGTTTTCCTGAGCTGAGTATAGACGACGCCGCCGCGGCTACGGCGCGAGGGGGATCGACTCCGACCCGGCGACCGCGGCGGCGACCAGGGCGGTCACGTCGAGCGTGGCCTCGGCGCGCTCTGCGTCGGCGACGCGCGCGGCGGTGGCCGGGTGGGGCGGCACGAACAGCGAGCAGCAATCCTCGAAGGGCAGGATCGACGTCTCGTAGGTGCCGATGCGCCGCGCCAGCGCCGTGGTCTCGACCTTGTCGTAGGTCGCGAGCGGGCGCAGCACCAGCCGGCGCGCCGCGGCTTCGATGGCGGTCATGTTCTGGATGGTCTGGCTCGCGACCTGGCCCAGGTTCTCGCCGGTGACCAGCGTGTCGGCCTGCAGCCGATCGCCGATCGCGTCGGCGACGCGCATCATCATCCGCCGGTACAGCACCACCGCCAGCTCGGCGGGGCCCGCGTCGCGCAGCTGCTTCTGCGGCTCGGTGAAGGGGACGACGATGATCGACCGCAGCACCTGCCAGCGCGCGAGGATCTTGCCCAGCGCCAGCACCTTGTCCTTCGACCGCTCGCCGATGAAGGGCGGCGAATGAAAGTAGATCGCGTCCTGCGCCAGCCCGCGCTTGGCCGCCAGCCACCCCGCGACCGGCGAATCGATGCCACCCGACAGCAGCAGCAGGCCCCGGCCCGCGGTGCCGACCGGCAGGCCACCGGGCGCGGAGCGGGCGCCGGCGTAGACGAACACGGTGTCGGCCGCGACCTCGACCCCGATGGTCAGCGCCGGGTGGTGAACGTCGACGCGGAGCCCGGTCGCCTCGACGACGCGGGCGCCGACCACCGACGAGATCTCCGGCGAGCGCATCGCGAAGCGCTTGTCGGAGCGCCGGCTCTCGATCTTGAAGCTGGGTGGCGGCGCCGGCGCGTCGAGCGCGGCGCGCGCACAGCGGACCGCCGCAGCGCCGATGGCGTCGATGTCGTGGGGCACGCGCGTCGCCACCGAGAGCGACACCAGGCCGAACACGCGCTCGAGCCGCACGCAGGCCTCGTCGACCACGCCGGCGTCGGCGTGCGCGACGATGCGGCCGTGGGGCGTGTCGATGCCGATGCCGGGCAGATCGCGCACCGCATATGCGACGTTCTCGGCCAGCGTGCGCTCGAAGCGCCTCCGGTTTCCGCTCTTGAGAAAGAGCTCGCCGTAACGACAGAGGATCGCGCTGCGCATGAGGGGTGACGTTCTACCGTCGCGCGCGCGTCTTGACCATGGGCGCGATCTCGATGATGGCCTCGCGCAGCGCGGCCACGGCGCCGTCGATGTCGGCGGCGGTGGTCTCCCGGGAGAGCGAGAAGCGCAGCACCGCCGCCCCGTCGTCGGCGCCGATCGCCTCCAGCACGTGGTTGGGGCCGCGCGTGCGCGACGCGCACGCCGATCCCGCCGACGCGTAGACGCCGCGCGCCTCGAGCGCGTGCAGCATCGGCTCGGCGGGTAGCCCCGAGAACGCCAGCGAGCTGATGTGCGGCGCGCGCGGCGCGCCCGAGACCGTCGGCTGTGGCTCGGTGATGCCCGCGAGATCGGCCAGCGACGCCAGCACGTCGCGCTCCAGGCGATCGCGCTCGCCGCGCACCCGCTCGACGGTGTGTGTGTCGCGCTGCGCGGCCACCAGCTCGGCGGCGGCGCCCAGGCCGACCCAGCCCGGCAGGTTCTCGGTCCCCGAGCGCAGCCCGCGCTCTTGCCGGCCGCCGTCCCACAGCGGCGCCAGGCGGACGCCGGGCCGCACCCAGAGCGCGCCGGCGCCCTTCGGCCCATGAAACTTGTGGCCGGAGAGCGCCATCGTGTCGGCGCCCAGGCTCGCAACCCGCAGCGGAAGGAAGCCGACCGCCTGCACGCCGTCGACGTGCAGGTGCGGGCGATGCGGGTGCTCCGGCGCGCTGCGCGCCAGCCCCTGCGCGATCTCGGCGATCGGCTGGATCGTGCCGAGCTCGTTGTTGACCAGCATGACCGCGACCACCGCCGTGTCGGGGCGCACCGCCGCGACGACGTCGGCGGCCGACACCACACCCGAGCGATCCGGCGGCACCACGGTCAGCTCGTAGCCCTGGCCGACGAGCAGCTCCGCGGTCCGCAACACGGCGGGGTGCTCGATCGCGGTGACCACCAGGTGCCGCCCGCGCGCGCGCGTCGCCGCGCCCACCAGGCCCAGCGCGTCGGCCTCGGTGCCGCCGCTCGTGAACAGGACCTCCGCCGGCGACGCTGCGCCCAGCAGCCGTGCGACCTGCTCGCGCGCCCCCTCGATCGCGCGCGCCGCCGCTGCGCCCAGCGCGTGCGCCGACGAGGGATTCGCGAACAGATCGCGTGCCGCGCGCGTCATCGCCTCCAGCACTTCGGGGGCGGGTTGCGTCGAGGCGGCGTTGTCCAGATAAATCATCGCTTTGATCGTATGGACGAAGCTGGGCTTGGCCAGCGGAGTCCGTCGCGGGAGGGTATGGGAACCCTTCGAGGGTTTCCATGCTGAATATATAGCCCGCCACTGCGCGCCGGGTCCGCGCCCCATGGCCGACCGGTGGTTTTTGCGGTAATCACAGAGGGTGGATATAGGCGGCCGTGCCAAGAAGATCCTGCACGCGGTCGTGTCCGAATACCTCGCAACGGGTGAGGCGGTCGGCTCGCAGACCGTGACGCGCCGATACGGACTGGACGTGTCGGCGGCGACCGTCCGCAATGTCATGGGTGATCTGGAGGAGATCGGCCTGCTCCGGCACGCGCACACGTCCGGGGGCCGCATCCCCACCGACCGCGGCCTGCGCTACTACGTCGACACCTTGCTGCGCGTGCGCAGCTTGAGCACCGGCGAGAAGGAAGAGATCCGCGAGCGCTTCGGCGCCACGCGCACGGATCTGCCCGAGATGATGCAGCGGACGTCGCGCTTGCTGCGCGAGCTCAGCCATCTGACCGTGGTGGTGCAAGCGCCGCGCCCCGACAGCGACGTGGTCGAGCACATCGAGTTCGTGCGGTTGCGCGACGACCAGCTGCTTGCGGTCATCGCCAGCTCGAGCGGCCAGATCCAGAACAAGCTGGTCCCGATCGACCTGCCGCTGCCGTCCCACGAGCTGGATCGGATCAACAACTACCTGAACAGCCTGGTGAGCGGCCTGACGCTCGACCAGGTGCGCACGCGGCTGGCGTCCGAGATCGAGAGCGACCGGGCCGCCCACGACCAGCTGGCGGCGCGCGCGCTCCAGCTGGCGACGGCGGCGGTTCCCAGCGACACCGGCCCCGAGGTGCTGGTCGACGGCCAGTCGAACTTGCTCTCGGGCCAGACCGACCTCGAGCGTGTCAAGACGTTGCTGCGCACGCTCGAGGAGAAGGACCTGATCGTGCGCCTGCTCGATCGCACGCTGAGCGCGCCCGGGATCTGCGTGTTCATCGGCGCCGAGGCGAATCTCGCCGACCTGACCGACATCTCAGTGGTGGCGGCACCTTACGGTGGTGACGGGAAGCCGCTGGGCACAATCGGCGTCATCGGGCCGTCGCGCATGAACTACTCGCGTGTCATCCCGCTGGTCGATTTCACCTCAGAGATGATCAGCGACGTGCTGACCACCAAGACTTGATCGGAACGCGGTTTTATAGTTGATGCGGGAAGCGTGCAATGACTGATACCCAGAACCCGAACAGCAATGGCAATGGGACCGGCAGCGGAGCCGGCGAGCCGGGCAAGCGGCCCGAGGCAGCCGGGGCAGAGCTGCCGCCCGCGACGCCTGAAGAACGCGTGGCCGCGCTGCAGGCGGAGCGCGACGAGATCAAGGATCGCATGCTGCGCATAGCGGCCGACTTCGAGAACTGGAAGAAGCGGTCGCGCAAGGAGCAGATCGACGCCGAGGCGCGCGTGCGCGAGTCGGTGCTGAAGGACATGCTCGAAGTCGTCGACAACCTGGAGCGTGCCACGTCGGCTTACGTCGAGAACGGCGCCGTCGACGGGGCCGCGGTGCTGAAGGGCGTGAACCTGGTGCTGCGCCTGTTCCACAGCAAGCTCGAACGCTACAGCGTCAAGCCGTTCGAGGCCAAAGGCCAGCCCTTCGACCCGCACGTGCACGAGGCGATCTCGCAGGTGCCGACGGCCGACGTCCCGCCCGGCAGCGTCGCGAACGAGCTGCAGAAGGGCTATCGCATCGGCGACAAGCTGCTGCGCCCGGCGATCGTGTCGGTCGCGACCGCGCCCGCCTCCTCGGCGAAGCCCAAGGAATCCCAGGACCAGGACTCCGACGAGTAGAAGGGTAGGACCTCTGCCTCGCGATTACTACGAGACCCTCGAGGTCAGCCGCAACTCGACGGGTACCGAAATCAAGGCCGCGTACCGCCGGCTCGCGCTCAAGTGGCACCCGGACCGCAACCCCGATGACAAGGCGGCGGAGGATCGGTTCAAGGAGCTGTCGTCGGCGTACGCCGTGCTGTCGGATGAGGAGCAGCGGCAGCGCTACGACAGCTACGGGTTCGTCGACGGCGCGACGCCGTTCGGCGGCGCCGACATCGCCAAGGCGGCGGAGTTCTTCGACGCGATCTTCGGCGATCTGTTCGGCCTGGCCAGGCGGCGCGCGACCACGGGTCGCGACCTGCGCTACACGCTGGAGGTCGACTTCGCGGAGGCGGCGCTCGGCTGCGAGAAGGTGGTCTCGTTCGAGCGCGCCGAGGACTGCG
>CAZNCQ010000382.1:0-6151 GCA_964571275.1 uncultured Myxococcales bacterium | reverse complement strand
TCATGAACATGAAGATCATGACCACGCCGTGCAGCGTGAACATGCGGTTGTAGGTATTGGCGCCCATGATCGTGGGCTCGGGCGTCAGGTGCTCGATGCGCAGCAACATCGCGAAGATGCCGCCCAGCAGGAACGCCAGCAACACCGACACGAAGTACATGATGCCGATCCGCTTGTGATCGACCGTGGTGAGCCACGACCAGACGCCCCGATCGGCGTTCAGGTAGTGCACCGCAGGGAATGTCGGTGGCTTATCGTCGGACTGGCTCATAGACCGCTTCTTTCGACGGGACGTGCTGCACGTTCTCGCTGCGCAGCGACTTGATGAACTCCACCAGCGCAGCGGCCTCGGGCGCCGAGATCCGGCCCTTGTACGTCGGCATGACCGGCTTGTAGCCGCGCACGATCTTGCCGCGCGGATCGATCATCGAATCGGTCAGGTAGGCCTCGTCAGCCACGACGACCTGTCCGTTGTCGAGGGTCTCACGCCGGTGATAGAGATCGAGCCAGGTCGGGCCAATGTGCGGCTCGCCGTCGAGCGAGTGGCACTTGACGCACCCCTGGGCCATCGCGACCCGCTTGCCGTATTCGACGATGCTGCCGCGGAACTCGCCGCCGTCGTCGCCACCGGTGTCGACACGCTTGGCGAGCCCGGCCTTCTGTTCGGCGAGCCAGGTGTCGAACTCCGGGGCCGGCATCACCACGACCTCGCCCCACATCTGCGAGTGCCAGGTGCCGCAGTATTCGGCGCACAGGATCTGGTAACGGCCAGGCTTGTTCGCTTCGAACCAGGTCTCGGTGTAGCGGCCAGGCAGCACGTCCTGCTTGATGCGGAAGTCGGGCACGTAGAACGAATGGATCACGTCACGGCTGGTCATCAGCAGCCGCACCGGCCGGTTGGCGGGGACGTGAATCGTGCCGATCGCGTTGGGGCCGTCGGGATAGGAGAACTTCCACATCCACTTCTTGCCCATGACGTACACGTCCATCGCGTTGCTCGGCGGCGACGTGTACCAGATGTAGTCCTTGTAGCCCTGCACGAACCAGAGCAGGAAGAAGAACAGCGGCACGCCGATGACGACGATCTCGAAGCGGATGCTCGGGATGACCATCGGCGTCGACTGGTTCGGCCGGCGCTCGCGGTACTTGAAGAAGAACGCGAACGCGAGCAGTCCGACGGCGACCGAGATCAACATCGTCACGGTGATGACGAAGTAGTGAAGGTGGTCGACGCTGGTCGAGAAGGTCGACGCCTGCTCCGGCAGCCAGAGCATTCTCCGCATGAGCTCGTTCATCGAACGACCTCCTGCGGTTTCAAGCTGTTATTGGTTCGCGCGAGCCGCTCTCTCTGCCGTTTCATCGCCAGTTCTTTCCGCCACAGGATCGTCAGCAGGCCGGCGAGCGCCAGGAACACCATCAGCGCACCGCCCCGGACGAAGGCGAAGACATACGGGGCATACTTCCGGTTGACGGGATCGTACCGATAGCAGGACAGCAGCACCTTGTCGAAGGACGTGCCCACGCGACCGCCGCTCGCCTCGACCAGCGACAGCTTCACGTCGCGCGCGAGGAAATCCACGCCGTAGAGGTAACGCGAGATCACGCCGTCGGGCGTCAGCACGAACGCCACCGCGGAGTGCGCGAAGAGGCGGCTCTGCTCGTCGTACTTGTAGCGAAAGCCCACGGCGCGGGCCATGGCGCGGCTCGCTTCCGGATCGCCGCCCAGGCTGCTCGACGTGATGAGGAACGGCCAATCCTCGGCGCGCGCCGGCGAACCCGCCGAACCGGACGTCAACGTGGCCAGGATCCGCTTCTGCTGATCGGCGGCCAGCTTCGCGTCCTCGTCGGGGTCGATGCTGATCGACACCGCGGTGTAGTCGCGGCCCAGGACCAAGCCGCCCGCCTTCAACGCCTTGGCCAGCCCGTCGAGCACCAGGCCGCACAGCATCGGGCAGCGGTGGTACCCGAGCGTGACGACCAGCGGGCGCCCCTGGTGCAGCAGATCGTCGAAGGACACCGCGTGCCCCGCGGTGTCGCGAAAGCTCAGGCCCGACGGAACGCGGTCACCCACGTGCTCGACGACGTCGATGTCCTGCAGCGCGGCCAGCGGTTGTTCGGTCCCTTGCGGGAACACGACCTTGTCGGTCTTGTCGGCCGCCGCCGCGGTCCCGGCGCCGAGCGCGATCGCCGGCAGCACGGCCAGCGCGAGCCAGGTGGAGCGTGTCATCGGGTGCCCTCCGGCGGCATCGAATCGGGCGCGGGGGGCGGCGGCACCGCGCCGGCCACGATCTCTTCCATCGCGCGATCGATCGGGATGTGCACCACGCCGCGCGCGCGATCGACCCAGCCGTACTGGTTCAACCACTCGGCGCGCTCGGCTTTCCACTTCTGCAGGCGCTGGTCACCCTGGAACGGAACCTGGTCGACGATGCCGATCTCGGCATTGCCCAGCTCGGTGGGCGCCTTCCACTCGACGCGCGGTCCCAGCGCCGTGCGCTCGCTGTGCAAGATCGACGCTGCCCACCAGGAAGCCAGCGCGAAGATGATCAACGAGACCACACCGACGGCGATGACCTTCTTGAAGTCGATCTTGTCCGGATCGGCTTCGCCGCCTGAGGAATGCGGGTCGTGGCTCATGGCTGCCTATACCCCAACGAGTCGGCGAGGTAGGGATCTTTCACCGGGATTGCAAAGCGCCCGCGCAGCCGCCAGACCGTGAACGAGATCGACAGCAGCCCGACACCCAGGAACGCGGTGATGGTGGTCCAGTGGAATGCCAGCGACTCGGGCGACAGCGTCGGCAGGACCAGCCAGTACACGTCGACGAAGTGGATGAAGAGGATCCAGACCGCCACCGCCGCGAGCTTGGCGCGGTTGCGCTTGAGCGATCGCGACAGCAGCGCGCCGAACGGAATCAGGAAGTGGCCGAGGATGAGCATCCAGCCCACGACCGCCCACTCACCCTTGAGGCGCGGGAGGAAGAACTGGATCTCCTCGGGCAGGTTCGCGATCCAGATCAGCATGAACTGGGAGAAAGCGACGTAGGCCCAGAAGGCCACGAACGACAGCATCAGCTTGCCGATGTTGTGGATGTGCTCGATGCTCACGTAGGCACCGAACTCGTTCGGCCCGCGCGCCCGATGAGCCGCGATGGCCAGGATCGCGAACACGCTGACGAAGCTGCCGGCGAAGAAGTAGACGCCGAAGATCGTCGAGTACCACAGCGGGTTCAGCGTCATCACCCAGTCGAACGCCGCGAACGTGAACACCAACGAGATCAGCGGCAGCATCCCGGTCCCGAAGATGCGCTGGCGCCGGGTCAGCTCGATACCGCCCACTTCGTCCTGCCTGGTCGACAGGCGGAAGAGCCGCCCGGCGACCAGCGCGAACATCAGGAAGTAGAAGGCCGTGCGCACCACGAAGAAGGTCTGGTTCAGGTACGGCTTCTTGTGCGCCAGCAACTTGAGCACGTCGCGCGGAAGCGTCGCCGGCGGGTCGACCCACGGATAAAGGTGTTTCAACCCGAGCAGGATCGGAATGAACAGCACGACGAAGAGCAGGACGGTGCTCGCCATCGCCTCGACCGTGCGGCGCACCACCACGACCCACTTGGCGCCGAAGGCGTGGAAGATCATCAGCAGGATCACCGCCGACATGCTGATGCCGCCCCAGTACAGAAACGCGACCAGGTACGAGAACATCGTCCGCCGGGGATCGATCGCCAGGCCGCCGAACGTGGCGGCCAGCAGGACCAGACCGCCGACCGCGCCGCCCGTGACCAGACCGCGCCCACCCTGATAGCGATCGGGCAGGGTCACTTCACGCGCGCTCACGGAGCCTCCTTGTGTTCGGTCGCGCCGCTACCGTGCGCCGGCGCCGGCGCCACGGCGGGCATCGATTCCAGGCGCGCTCGCTCGGCGGGCGGAATGTGATCCAGCGCGGCCCCCTGGCTGAGCTGCAGCGCGCGGACGTACGCCACGACCGCCCACCGCTCTTCGATCGTCATCTCCGGGGCGTACGACGCCATCAGACCGAAGCCCTTGGTGATCACGTCAAAGATGTAGCCGGGCGCGCGATCGCTGTACTTGTGCAACGACGGCGGCGGCCGCAGCGACATCTGCGTCGCGACGATGCTGTTGCCGTCGCCGACCGGGCCGTGGCAGGTCGCGCAGGTGATGTCGAACCGCTTGCGGCCGAGCTCGAGCAGCTGGCGGGTCACCGGCAGCGGGATGGTCTTCGCGTACGAGGGCACGCGCTCGCCATTGGCGGCGATCTGGCCGGTCTCGCCCTCATGCCCGGTGGTCAGCACCGGGTTCATGGTGATGCGCTCGCGCGGCACCGTGCCGTCGGGCGGCGCGCGCATCGACAGCCCGTCGGCGAAGAAGACGCTCTCTTTGTAGACGTGGACGCGCGGCTGGCGATCCGCGATCGGGTCGAGAATGTTCTCATCGCAGGCGACCGCCGACAGCAGCGGCAACGCTCCGGCGAGCGCGAGGATCATCAATTGGGAGCGCGACGTCATCGTTCCGACTCCGTGACCGTCTGGACTTCGACGGCGCCGGCGCCGCGCACGTCGGCGGCGACCTTGTCGACATCGCCGCCCGCGGGCACCTCGACCGACAGGAACAACCCGTCGATCGACGCGCGCGCGAAGAAGTCGGCCTCGAACACCGGGTGATACGGCTTGGGCAGGCCCGCGAGCGTGAAGAAGCCGAAGAACGCCGAAGAGCCACCCAGCAGCACCGCGAGCTCGAACGTGATCGGAAGGTTCGTCGGCGGGCTGTGCGCCGGCCGGTTCGCGACGTTGATTGGGAAGTCGACGACGTTCATGTAATAGATCATCGCGTAAGCGATGCAGGCGCCCGCGATCGCGCCCAGCAACACCAGCGTCGGAATCTTCGGCCGGCCGAGACCCAGCGCGTCTTCCAGCCCGTGCAGCGGATAGGGCGTGTGCGTGTCCAGGCTCTTGTTTCCGGCCTCGCGCACCTTGCGCGTGCCGTCGAGCAGCGCGTCCGCGTTCGCGAACTGCCCGATGACGAAGCGCCGCGGAACGAAGCCGCCGCCGTGATCGCCGCCGTCGCTCACGCGTGCTTCTCCTCGCCGGCGCCGTGTTCGGCGTGCTCCAGCTCGTGGCGCAGCTCCTTGACCTCGGTGAGCGCCACCGCGGGCACGAACTTGAGGAACAGCAGGAACAGCGTCGAGAAGAGGCCGATGGTGCCAATGAACAGGCTGATGTCGACCCAGGTCGGTCCGTAGTTTTCCCACTTCGAGGGCAGGAAGTCGCGGTGGAGCGAGGTCACGATGATGTTGAACCGCTCGCACCACATGCCGACGTTGATCAGGATCGAGGCCATCCAGACCACGGCCAGGTTGGTGCGGCCGCGCTTGGTCCAGAAGAGCTGCGGCACGATGCAGTTGCAGAAGATCATCAGCCAGTACACGCCCGACATCGGGCCGCGCTGGCGCACCAGGAAGAACTGCGCGAACTCGTAGGGATCGCCGCTGTACCACGCGATGAAGTGCTCCATCACGTAGCCGTAGGTGACGATCATGCCGGTCGCGAGCATCACCTTGCACATCATCTCGATGTGCCTGGCGGTGACCACGTGCTTGAGGCCCAGGAACTCGCGCGCCGGGATCATCCAGGTGGCGACCATCGCGAAGCCCGAGAACACGGCGCCGGCGACGAAGTACGGCGGGAAGATCGTCGTGTGCCAGCCGGGGATCACCGACGTCGCGAAGTCGAATGACACGATCGTGTGCACCGAGAGCACGAGCGGCGTCGACAGGCCGGCCAGCAGCACGTACGCCCACTTGTACTCGGCCCAGTGACGGCCCGACCCACGCCAGCCGAGCGCGAAGATGCCGTAGGCGAACCGCTTCGCGCGGCTCTTGGACGAGTCGCGCAGCGCCGCCAGGTCGGGCACCAGGCCCAGGAACCAGAACAGCAGCGAGATCGTGAAGTAGGTCGAGACCGCGAACACGTCCCAGGTGAGAGGGCTCTTGAACTGCGGCCAGATGCCCTGGACGCTCGGGTACGGCATCAGCCAGTACGCGGCGAACCAGGGACGGCCGGTGTGCAGCAGCGGGAACAGGAGCGCGCAGATGACCGCGAACAGCGTCATCGCCTCGGCGAAGCGGTTGATCGACG
>CAZNCQ010000381.1:0-6172 GCA_964571275.1 uncultured Myxococcales bacterium | reverse complement strand
GGCGCGGCGAGCGCGACGGTGTCGCGGCGGCGAATGTTGCGCCACTCGATCTCGAAGCGCCCTTCGGTCCACGAGAGCAGCCGGTAGACCGCGTCGCTGCCCGAGAGCCGGCCGACCTCGGCGTCGACGACCGCGCCCTTGCGAAAGTAGATCTCACCGGCGCCACCGGACGAGCTGTGCAAGTGGAGGACGCCGGACTTTCCGTTGGTGGCGATCGTCTGCAGCAGATCGATCGTCGACAAGTCCGCGAGGCTGCCGGCGACCCGATCGCCGTCCATCTCCGCCGACGACAGGCGCTCGCGCTCGTGGCGCTGGAGGAGCGCGCCGACGCGGGCAACGACCTCTTTGACAAAGACCGGCTTCGACAGGAAATCGTCGGCGCCGAGCTCGAACGCGCGCACCTTGTTCGTGGTGCTCGGGCGCGCGAGGAAGATGAAGGGTATCTGTCGTTGCGGCGCCTTGGCGCGGCGACAGAGCTCGAGACCGTCGAGGCCCGGCAGCTCGATGTCGGAGATGACGAGGTCAGGGGGCGGGTCGTGCTCAATCAACGACGCGGCGACGAGGCCATCGGTCGCGTGCGTGACGTCGAAGCCGGCGCGGCGCAGGCTGACGTCGACGATGCGCAACGACTGGGCGTCGCCGTCGACGACAAGAACAGTTTTCCGGGCCGCCTCGGTGCTGGGATTTCGTGGTTCCATTTGATCAGCTCAAGCGCAATGCGGAGGGGTGTGAGCCGTACGCGAGCGGGAATGGCGCGAGTATATCCCGATTCTTTTCGAGTTACCTTTCACGGGGCGCGATCGGCTCGGATGAACAAAATGAACATAGAGAATTGGTTGGAGAGGTTTCTCGAAGAAGCGGCCGGATGGCCGCGATGGGGATAATAGGGTGAGCGCTGTCGGAGAAAAAGCAGGCGCGCGCACACTCGAAGACCGGGCGAAGCATTTTGGCGTTGCCTTGGTCCCCGGGGCTCGGGAGGCGCTCCTGACCTATGGAGCGTTGTTGCTGAGCTGGAGTGCGCGGATCAACTTGACCGCGGCGAAGTCGCTCGACGCGCTGATCGAGGAGCATTTTTCCGATTCGTTCGCGATCGCGGCCCGACTCGAGCGGCACCGAGGCGCGCCGCTGAATACGATCGACGTCGGTTCCGGGGGCGGCCTGCCCGCGATCGCGGTCGCGTTGCTGCGGCCACGCGACCACGTCACGCTGGTCGAGGCGACCGGGAAGAAGGTCGCGTTCCTGCGTACGGCGGTCCGCGAGCTGAGCCTCGGGGACCGACTCCAGGTCGAGCACCGGCGGGTCGAGATGTCGGATGAGCCGGGAGCATTCGACGTGGCGACCTCGCGGGCCATGCTGCCGCCGCCGCAGTGGCTGGCACTGGGGCGCCGGCTGGTTCGGGTCGGTGGAACGGTCTTTTGTCTGGGTACGGGCGCGATCGAGTCGCCGGCCGACGGCCTGACGCTGGTGGACCAAACCCCGTATCGGCGCGACCGATGGGTGGCCGAGCTCCAACGTTCCACGTGAAACATCCCAACCGCCTCCCATATTCAGTCGCTGGGCAGGTTCCGATCCTTGTTCTAGAGTCCAGCCGTGCCACCGCTCCCCGCCCTCGACGATGACCTCGCTGACCTCACCCGCCGAGACCGCCTCCGGACGTTGCTCCTTCTCGACGGGTCCTCGCGGGTTCATCCCACCCAGGCCGCTCGACCGGTCCGGGCGTTCTGCTCGAACGATTACCTCGGCCTGGCCGGACATACCGACCTTCAGGCGGCCGCAACCGCCGCTGCCGAGACCAGCGGCTTCGGCGCCGGTGCATCCCGCCTGCTCTCCGGCCACCTCGGACCGCACCATGATCTCGAGCTGGCCCTGGCCGACCTGGTCCAGCTTCCCACGGCCCTGCTTTACTCCACCGGGTACCAGGCCAACCTGGGGGTCGTCACCAGCCTGGCGGGTCCCGAAGATCTGATCGTCTCCGACCAGGCCAACCACGCCAGCCTCATTGACGGCTGCCGGTTGTCGCGCGCGACTGTCCGGGTCTACCGCCACCTCGACGCCACGGGCGCCCGCGATGCCCTGCGGACCGGCAAGCATTTTCGCCGGCGCTTCCTTCTCACCGAGTCGCTCTTCAGCATGGACGGCGACCGTGCGCCCCTCCCGGACCTCGCGGCCCTGGCCGTCGAGTACAACGCCACCCTGGTCGTCGACGAAGCTCACGCGCTCGGCATCCTCGGTCCGGGCGGCCGCGGCCTCTGCCGCGCCGCCGGCATTGTCCCCGACGTCCTCGTCGGCACCCTGGGCAAGGCCTTCGGGGCCTTTGGTGGATTCGTCGCTGGGGCCGAGGTTCTGCGAAACCACCTCATCAATCGCTCCCGGACTTTCATCTATACGACGGCGCTCCCCCCGTCGATCGCCGCGGCCGCCCGCGCTGGGCTCGCCCTCGCGCTCTCGCCGGAAGGCGATCGGCGCCGCGCGACGCTCGACCGCCACATCCAGACTCTCCGCGCGAACCTCGCCACCTTGCCCCTGCCCCATCCTCCCCCGGACCACCACGGTCCCATTCTCCCCATCGTTCTCGGTCCCGACCACGCCGCCCTCGCTGTTTCCCGGGGCCTCTCCGAACGCGGGTTCTTCGTACCCGCCGTCCGCCCTCCCACCGTGCCCGAAGGAACGGCTCGTCTTCGCGTGACCCTGTCCGCGGCCCACACGGACGCCGATGTCGCCGACCTCACCGTCGCTCTCCGCGCCGTGCTTCCATGACCTCGCCCGGTATCTTCATCGCGGGGACCGATACCGGTGTCGGGAAGACGATGGTCGGCTGTGCCCTCCTCCGCGCGGCGCATCGGTCCGGACGTCGTCTCATCCCCTTCAAACCGGTGGAGACCGGCGCCAACCCTCAGCCCCAGGACGCGCTTCGCCTCCATGAGGCAGCCGGCGCCCCCGTACCCGCTGGCCGGGTCTGCCTTTATCCTTTGACCCTTCCGGCCGCGCCCCAGGCCGCCGCCACCCAGGCGGGAATCGAGATTTCACTCCCCGCGATCCTCCAGCGCGCCCGCGAGCTCGCTTCCGCCGGCCATGGCCTCCTCGTCGAATCGGCCGGCGGCCTCCTCGTTCCTTACGCCCCTGCCTTGACCGGGGTGGACCTTGCGATTCACCTAGGTCTGCCAGTGCTGCTCGTCGGCCGCGCCGCCCTTGGCACCATCAACCACACGACCCTCTCGATCTTCGAGCTCCGGCGGCGCGGGCTGGAGATCGCTGGCGTGCTCCTCGTGCAAACCCAGCCCGACCGCGAGCCCCACGAGGCGAGCAACGCGCCTCTCATCGCCCAGCTCACCGAGCTCATCCCCCTCGGAATTGTCCCGTACTTGTCCCCCGCGCCCGGACCCGACCGCCTCGCCGAGGCGCTCCGTCAAACCATTGGCCGAGCGGCGCTCGACCGCCTCCTGGCCACGGCCACTGGACCCTGACCGAAGCGAATCAGACCGACGACGTCGGGCGGCTGCGTGGAAAGATCACCACCCGCCGGAACAGTCCCTCGCCGTCCGACTCGGTCCGCACCCCTTCGTGCTCGGCGAGCGCGACATGGATGATCCGCCGATCGTGCGGGTTCATCGGCTCGACGGGCACCGGGCGTCCAGTCTTGACCGCCTTCTCCGCCAGTCGCTGCGCCAGGTCGGTCAGCGCATCCTCGCGCCGGCCCCGGTAGCCTTCCGCGTCGACGACCACGCCCGGGCCGTCGCTCGGCTTCTTGCTGACGATCCGGTTGATCAGATACTGGAGCGCATCCAGCGTCGCGCCCTTTTTCCCGATCACCAGCCCCGACTCCGGCCCGTGCGCGTCCAGGATCACACGCTCGCCGTCGTCGAACGCGCTGACTTCCGCTTCGATGCCCATCCGCTCGAGGATCTCTCGCAGCACCCGGGCGGCGTGCTCTCGCTTCGTGCTCAATACACTCGTGTCCGGGGACATGACCTGCTCTCTCTCTACGAAGCCGCGCCTTAGAAGGTGAAGCTCGCGATCGGAATCGGCAACGCCGGGGGGGATCGATCGGGTTGCGCTGTCGGTTGAACCGGTGTCCTAGCAGAAGACCGATCGGACGACCGATCGGACGCGCCGCTCGACCCACCCGCACGGTTTGCAGCCTTCGTCGGCGCCGTCGCGGCTCCCAACGATGAACGCGCGGCTTCCTCTTTCCGTGCTGTGATGCTGGATGCGCCTCGCGCCTTGCCCGCCGACGCCGACCCACCTCGGGTCGCCTTCGTCGCTGGCCTGGCCTTTCGCTTCACGGTGCTCGCCGCCCTTCGCTTCCGGGCAACGACCGGCGCGCTCTTGCGCTTCCGCGAGCTACTGAGCGTTCCCATTCCAAACCACGCTACTGTTTCGTACCCTCTCGTGTCAACATAGCTGCCTCTGAAAATCCGGTGCCGGACCCGAACCCCATCCCAGGCTGACTCTGCCCTGAGAATCCCATGAACATCAGACACCTGACCTCCGACCCCCTTCAGACCGATGTCGATCTCCTCGGAGTTCTTTGCCACGATGACACGCTCGACTCGGATCCTTTGGTGACCCGCGCCGATACTGCGCTCACCGGCTTGTTGCGCGGCGCCATCGCCGACGAACGGTTCGTCGCCAAGCCCGGCCAGACCGTCGCACTCCATACGCGCGGTGACATCCGACCGAGGCGCCTCGCGCTCATCGGCTCGGGCCCCGCGAGTGCCGCCTCCGTGGCGTCGACCCGCCTCGCCGCGGGGCGCCTCGCGCGAACCGCGGCCGCGGTCGGCGCGCGATCGGTCGCCCTCGCACTTCCCATGTCCGTCTCCCCGTTCTCGGCCCCGCTCCAGCTGCAGGCCGCGACCGAAGGATTTCTCCTCGGCCTTTACCGCTTCGACAAATATCTCGACGCGAGCAAGCGGACGCCGCCATCCGTCCAGTCGCTCACGCTGTTCGCATCAGCCGGGCCGGCTGACGACGCCGCCTCCGCAGCCGTCGCCCGCGCGCAAGAGACCGCCCGCGCCGTCGGCCAGGCACGCAACCTGGTCAACGAGCCTGCGGGATTCATGACCCCGCAGCGTCTCGCCGAGATCGCGCAGCAGATCGCGCGCGAATCCGCGCTCGAGATCACCGTGCTCGACCGCGCTGCCTGTCGCGAAAAAGGAATGGGCCTCTTCCTGGCGGTGGCCCAGGGGAGCGCGGAGGAGCCGCGCTTCATCCATCTCGCCTGGAAGCCGGAGCGCCCCCAGAAGAGGGTCGTCCTCATCGGCAAGGGTGTCACCTTCGATTCCGGCGGCCTGTCGCTGAAGACCAACGACGGAATGCTCGACATGAAGACGGACATGTCCGGCGCTGCTGCCGTCCTCGCGGCGGTCGAGTCAGCCGCCCGCCAGAAGCTCCCCGTTGAGGTTCACGCGCTGGCCGCCTGCACCGAGAACATGCCGTCGGGCACCGCATACAAGCTCGGCGACGTGATCCGATCGATGGCCGGAAAGACGGTCGAGATCACCAACACCGACGCGGAGGGCCGTCTCACGCTCGCGGACGCGATCACCTATGGCCTCGAGCTCAAGCCCGATTTCATCTTCGACTTCGCGACCTTGACCGGCGCCTGCGTCGTCGCGCTGGGCCCGCACATCGCCGGGGTCATGAGCAACAATGACGCTCTCGCCGCAAGCTGGCTCGCCGCGGCCCGGGACGCCGGCGAGGAGATGTGGAATCTACCGCTTCCGCCCCGTCTCCTCGACCAGCTGAAGTCCGAGATCGCCGACCTCAAGAACACCGGCGAACGATGGGGCGGCGCGCTGACGGCCGGGCTCTTCCTCAAGGAGTTCGTCGATGCAACACCCTGGGTGCACGTCGACCTCGCCGGACCGGCCAGTACGGACAAGGAGCTCGGCCACGTCTCCAAGGGCGGTACCGGCTTTGGCGTCGCGACGATCCTTCAGTTTCTCGGCAACCTCCCCGGCACGCGCTAAGTCGGCTCAGCAATAAACCCGGTCGTCAGCGTCAATACCCGTTGATTCTGGCTATTCTGCGTGATAGAGTTCGCGTGCTTTAAAAACCGCCATGATTGAGGAGCAACAGTAATTATGGAGCCGACTTTCCGAGTGGGTGATCTGGCCGTCTATCCGGCCCACGGTGTTGCGCAGATTGTCGGTATCGAGACGAGGGAGATCTC
>CAZNCQ010000380.1:0-6173 GCA_964571275.1 uncultured Myxococcales bacterium | reverse complement strand
CGCTCTTTTTCTATGTCGTCGGCGCGATGCTGGTGCTCTTCGGCGCCTGGCGCACCGCCTGGATGGGCGTGCGCCGGCCGAGCCGCGAGCTCGACACCGACCCCACCGAGGCGGCGGCGGCTGCCGCCGCCAAGGCGCGGCGGCGCCACCTCATCTTCGGGATCGTGTGGGTCGCGCTGGGGCTGTTCCTGATCCTGTCGACCGCCGGCGTGCTGCACAGCCGCCTGCCGTCCTGACGACGGCTGGTTCGTCGGACGTTGACCGGAGCGGACGGCGCTCGCGCCAAGCCGCGCGCCGTAGCTACGTTCGCCGCGCGCGCTTGCGCCACCAGAGCAGCACCGCCGGCAGCGCGATGATCGCCGCCATCAGGCAGGAGAGCTCACCGAGGATCGCCATCCAGCCGAAGCCGTTCAGGGCCTGATTGCGCGCCGCCAGCAGCGACCCGTACCCGACGATCGTCGTCCAGGAGCAGAGCGCGACCGCCGCGCCCGTCGACAGCACCGCGTGCACGATGTTGCGGTCCTCGCGGTAGCGCGTCAGCACGTTCAGCGCGTACTCGGCGCCGATGCCGAAGGTGATCGGCAGCGCGATGAAGTTCAGGAAGGTGACGCGAACGTGGCCCCAGCCGGCGGCGCCCACCATCCAGAGCACACCCAGCGTGAGTGTGCTCAGCACCATCGCCGCGATACGCGCCGGTCGGATCGTGAACGCGACGATGATCAGCACGGCGATGAACGACGCCGCCGTCGCGATCGGTCCGTCCTTGAGGATCGACCCGATCATCGACCCGAAAACCACCGCCGACCCCGACGTCTCGATCACCTTGCCGTTCGGCAGGTGCAGGTACTGCAACACCGACGCGATCCGCAGCAGGTCACGGCCATTCCAGACCGACAGCCCGGTCTCGACGGGATAGACCAGCACCACGCGTCCGATGGTGCCGTCGACCTCGGTGAACGGGCGCCGCGCGATCGGGGGCAGATCCATCGGGGCCAGCTCGTGCAGACCGAGCGGCGGGTCGACTTTGGAGATCTGCTCCCGTTCCTTGTCGTCGAGGACGTCCAGCGCCGGATCGTGCGCCAGCTTGCGGATCTGCGCGATCAGCGCCAGCTTTCGCTTTTGCAGGTCCGGCGGCCCCGGCAAGAGATCATAGACGGTCGTGATCTGTCCGATGACGTCCGGCCCGGGCTGGTCGGCGTCCTGCTTGCGGATCGTCGCGCGGATCGGCTCGACCTCGTCGATCGAATCCCCGAGGACGATCGTGGGCGACGGCCAGCGTCCGAACAGCTTGTCGATGCTGTGATAGAACGCCTGCGACTCCTCGGTGGTGTTGAGCTTCGCGTTCAGCTTGCGGAAGTCGTACTCGAACGGGTCTTGAAGGAAGTGCCGCAGCCCGAACGCCGAGGCAATTGACCCGACGCTCAACAGCAGCACCAATTGCGTGCTCCAGCGCTGCGTGAAGCGCGCCAGCGGACCCAGGTTCACGGGAGCGCGCACCTGGCTGCTGGCCCTCGTGCCGCCTGGCGACCGCATGTCGAGCCGGATCAGGATCGCGGGCAGAACCGTGAACGTCGCGATCCAGCATGAGATCGCGCCGACGGCGCCCATGACGCCGAACTGGTAAAAGCCGCGGAAGCTGGTGACCATCAGCGACGCGTACGCCGCCGATGCCGAGATCGCGGCCACGAGCGTGCCGCGCCAGCAGCCGTGCAGCGCCTCGCGCAGCGCCTTGGACGGATCGTCGCCGCGCGCGCGTTGCTCCTCGTAGCGCGACATGAGGACGATCGCGTAGTTGATGCCGTTGCCGAGGATGATCGACCCCAAAAATGCGGTCGACGACGTCAGGTAGCCGAACGCCAGGTCGGCGACCGCGAAGGCCACGACCGCGCCCATCACCGCCGGGATGCCGGTCAGGAAGATCGCGCGCACCTTGCGGAAGTAGAGGCCGATCGACAGCGCGACCAGCAGCAGGCAGACCCCGGTCACGGTCTTGATGTCGTTCTCGATCGCCTCGCGGCTGGCGATCGCGGTCGCGATCGGGCCCGCGACCTCGGCGTGCATTTGCGGGTGGAAGCTGGAGGGCGGGAACTGCGCGAGCAGCTCGTGGGCCGCCTTGTAGAGCGACTCACCCGCGTGCTCGACGAACAGGCCGCCAGGCGGCAGCGCGGCAACCCACATGTACTCGCCGTTGGCGCTGGTGAAGAGCCCGCCGGGGAACCGATCGTCCAGCGCGTTGTGCTTGCCGATGCGCTTCTGCATCGCATCGATCGGTTCGTCGTCACCCAGCGAGACGAACAGCGGATTCTTGCGCTTGCTGATCTCGGTCCGCAGTCGGTCGCGCATCGACTCCAGGTCGTCCTCCGCGACGTACATCCACTTGTTCTTCTCGAAGAAGTCCTTAACATCACGTACGTTGTATGTAGCCAGCGAGACGACGTGACTGGGCAATGTGCGCAGCTTCTGCGTCAGGAGCTCCGCGTAGCGCTCATTGGCCGCCTTGTCCGGCGAGCGGATGCCGATCAGCAGCAATGACATGTCGCCGATTCGGTTTTGAGTCTTGGTAAGGGCAATCACGCCCGGGTCGCGGCTCGGGAGCAGCTCCGAGAAGGCAGTGCGCAATTTCAAGTGCCAGGCCAGAAACCCTCCGGCGAAGGTGACCAGCGCGGCCAGCACCAGCACGTGCACAGGGTGCCGGGTTATCCACGCATGGTAACCCCCAGTTTGTCCTCGGAAAGGCGCGGGCATGGGCGGCAAAGCTACCAGGGTTTTTCCCCGAGGGGGAGACCGCGGTTTACGAACCGCATTTCGGTCGATATGCTTAATGCCATGCGGACCATTGGCTTGAGCTTGCTTCGGCCCGGTCGGGCGGTGATGACCGCCACTTTGGTCCTGCCCGCGATCGTCGTCATCATCGTCGCCTCCGTTCTCTTCGCGCCGGCACGAGCGTGGGCGGTCGGTGAAGCGATCACCGATGTGCGCATCCTCGGGAATTCGCGCACGGAGCAGGACACGGTACGTTCGATCGCCGGCGTGAAGATCGGCGATACGTTGGAGCTGGACACGCTGGAGCGGGCGCGCGAGCGCCTGAACACCGCCGGGCTGTTCGCCGACGTGAACGTGTGGTGGGAGCAAAACGGCGAGGGCGTGCGCGTCAACATTGCGGTCAAGGACAAGTTCCCCTGGGCGCCGGTGCCGACGGCGTCCTGGTCGTCGAACAACCGTTCAATCGGGTTGGTGTTCGTTGACGGCAATTTGTTTGGACGCGGCAAACAGCTGGTCGTGGGCGGCCGCCTGGCCGACGTCGATTCGGGCGCCGTGCTGGCCTACCGCGACCCGGCGCTGTTCGGTGGCTGGGGCTACTGGCAGCTGCAGGGCAACGTGCAGAAGCAGGTCATCCCCGAGTACGACAACAACGCCGAGGTTCCGGCCTTCCCGCTGCGCGAGACGCACCTGACGGGGTATGGCTTCGAGACGGTGTTCGGCATCGCCTGGTTACGCCGGCTGAAGACGCAGGTCGCGTGGGGCATGCAGAAATACACGGTCGGCAGCGCCGACATCCCCGCGACCGACACGGCGCCGGAGATGATGACGGTGCCCGCGACTCAGGGCGCGACCGCCGGCATCGGCAAGGCGTCGCTGAGCTTCGACTTCCGCGCGCGCGAGTTCGCGGTCATGACCGGCACCTCGTTTGGCGTGGCGCTCGATGTCGCCAGTCCCAGCTTCGGCGGCGACCTGGAGTACTGGCGGGCCACCGCCTACTTCGAGCGCGGTCTGAAGTTCTTCCGGTCGCACAACTTCATCTACTCGGCGTACGCGGCGACCGGCCACGATCTGCCCTTCTGGAACGAGCTGACCGTGGGCGGGCCCAACCTGCGCGGTTACCTCTACCAGCAGTTCCGGGGCGACACACAGATTTCGGCCAAGGCCGAGTATCACTTCGCCCTGTTCTCGGTCGGCCCGGCCGACTTTCGCGGTTTGGTGTTCTACGACGCCGCCGCGCTCTGGTTCCGCGACCTGCCGCCGGACATCGACCCGCTGACCGGCTACCGCGTCCGCGCCACGCCCGATGGGCGCTCGTTTCCCACGCAAGAGGAGGCGGGCTTCTCTGCGAAGCGCGACATCCACAACGACGTCGGCGCCGGGCTGCGCTTCTTTCTGCGCTCGATCGCGATCCCGCTCATCGGGTTCGATGCCGGCTACGGGATCGAGGCGCGGCACTGGCAGTTCTTGCTCGTGATCGGCGCCTAGCTTTGCTGTAGGTTGCGTCGGTGTCCGACGCGCCTCGGTACGACAGCCTGCTGGCGATCCTGGTCGACGGCGCGCGCCCCGACGTGATCGCACGGTTGGTGGCTGCGGGCGACATGCCGGTGATGAAGCGGACGTTCTTCGACACGGGCGGCTTCCGTCACGCCACCAGCGTCTTTCCGTCGGTGAGCGGCCCGGCGCACCTGCCCATCCTCACCGGCGCGCACCCGGGGCGCGCCAACCTGCCCGGCATCCGCTGGGCCGAGCGGCCGGGGCGGTTCGGGTTTCTCGGCCGCACGCGCTCGTACATGGCGCCGTTGCGCCAGCTCAAGCTGGCGGGCGACGTCAGCGCCGACGTGGGCACCCTGTTCCAGCACGTCGATGGGCTGGCCGACATCAACACCTGGTTCGTGCGCGGCTGCCCGGCGCGCGCGCGGCGCACGCGGTTCTCCAAGGCGGCGGCGTTCCTGCGCAGCCTGGCCAGCCGCGACTGGTACGCGTCGGACCTGCAGGCCGAGCATGCGGTCGTGAGCGCGTTCGACGCCGGCTTTCCCTCGGCGTTCGCGGTCTTCCCGGCCGTCGACGAGCTCGGGCATCGCTTCGGGCCGCTCTGCCCGGAGTCGGACGAAGCCTATCGCCGCTTCGACGCCGCGTTCGGGCGCGTGCTCGACGCGCTGGTGCGGCTCGGCCGGCTCGACCGCACGCGGATCGTGCTCACGTCGGACCACGGCCAGTCGGCGACACACACGCACTTCGAGATCGACGAGTTCGTGGCGCGCGTCTACCCGAAGACGCTGTCGTATCCGAAGATCTGGCGGCGCCTCTTCAGCGCCGACGCGGCGGTCATGGTGTCGGGCAACGCCATGGCCAACGTCTATCTGGCCGGCGAGCATGGCTGGCGCGATCGCCCGGATCTGGAGACGTCGGGCGGCCGGGCCGCCGAGCTGGTGGCGCGCCTGCTTGCCGAGCCGGCGATCGATCACGTGATCTACCGTCGGGCCGAGGCGTCAGGCAGCGGCGCCGCGACCTACGTCGTCGCCAATCAGGCTGGTCGCGCCGTGATAGCGCCGGACCTGGGTTCCCTCGGTGGGGGCGCTCGCGCCGTGCGCTACCGCGTCGAGGGGGCCGACCCATTCGGCTACCCCGCGCTCCCCGACCGGATGTCGCCGGCCGAGGTCGCGTCGCTGACCGCGGCCTCGGACTACCCGGACGCGCCCTGGCAGGTGTGCGAGTTCTTCCGCTCGCCGCGCGCGGGCGACCTGATCGTGTGCGCGCGCCTGGGCTACGATCTGCGCGCGCGCTTCGAGTACCAGCCCCACAACGGCTCGCACGGCGGCCTGCACCGCGAGCACATGCTGGTGCCCGCCGCGGTGAACGGAGCCTGGGGAGCGGAGCGCATGCGCTCGGTCGACCTGTTTCCGTCGATCCTGCAGTCGCTGGGTAAGCCGCTCCCGAGCGCGCTCGACGGCACGCCGGTATCCATCGCCTAGATGGCCGGTCAGGGAGAGGAGCCGTCGATGATCGCGATCAAGTCCGGCGACAGGAACGAGCGCGGGATGCGCAGCTCGCGGACCGCGATCCGGCATCGTTCCTGCTCTTCGGGCGTCACCACGCCGTCGGCCAGGACTTGCCCCGTGAGGCCCTTGAGAAACGTCGAGAACACCTCGCGGACGTCAGCGGTGGTGAGGATGCCGCGGCGGAACACCGCCAGCAGCTGTTCCTTCTCACTCTCGTCGACGTGACCGTCTTCCAGCACCTTGGGCAGCAGCCGCGCCAGGTGGGCGCGTGCGGTCGCGCGTAGCTCAGCGTCGAGATCCATGGCGGAGAATCCTAACAGGGACTTCGCCAATGTGTCAGAAACTCACCTGACGGGGGTGGTGAACCTTCACCACTTCGTTGCTGAGCTGTCGCAAATTTCATCGAGATTT
>CAZNCQ010000379.1:0-6178 GCA_964571275.1 uncultured Myxococcales bacterium | reverse complement strand
TCGGCGAGAAGGCGCTGGCCAAGTACCTGGTCGACGAGGTCCAGGAGGTCTACCGGCTCCAGGGCGTCAAGATCAACGACAAGCACATCGAGACGATCGTGCGGCAGATGTTGCGCCGCATCCGCGTCATCGATGTGGGCGACACCGGCTTCCTCATCGACGAGCACGTGGAGAAGTACGTGTTCGAAGAGGAGAACGAGCGGGTGATGACGAAGAACGGGAAGCCCGCGCAGGGCGAGCCGTTGCTGCTCGGTATCACCAAGGCGTCGCTCTCGACGGAGAGCTTCATCTCGGCGTCGTCGTTCCAGGAGACCACCAAGGTGCTCACCGAAGCCGCGGTCTGCGGCAAGGTCGACTACCTGCGCGGCCTCAAGGAGAACGTCATCATGGGCCGGCTCATCCCGGCGGGAACCGGCCTGGCCGCGTACAAGCGGCTCTCGGTTCACGTCGACGAGCCGACCGCCGAGGAGCTGGCGGCGATGCCCCCGCCGCCCCCGCCGGCAGTCGCGGCGGTGGCGTTGAATCCCGACGAATAGTTCGGGTATCTTCCGGACGTCACGACAGCGCGGGGAGGGCATTCGGGTCCTCCCCGCGGTTTTGCTGTCTCCCCCAAGACCTTCGGAAGGATAGGCATGCGTACGACGAACGTGAGACCGGCTGACTTCAGACCCGCAGGGCTTGTCGGCGCCGTGATGGTGTTCTCGATGCTGGTGGTGGCGTGCGTGTCGCCTGGCGAGCCGGAGAAGAAGCCGGCGCCGCCCTCGGTTCCGCCCGAGCCGGCGCGCGCCGCGTTTCGGGTCGATCCGGCGGCGCACTACAACCTGATTGCCGTCGGAGCCGCGGCGAAGTGCGTGCAGCCGGCCGGACAGAGCAACGTCGCCGGTATGCGGATGCAGATCGCGACGTGTGACGGCTCGAAGGCGCAGCAGTACCGCCTGACGCCGTTGCCCGGCAACTACGTCGCGATCGTCAATCTCACGAGCGAAATGTGCATCGACGTGGCGGGCGAGTCCCGTGACAACGGCGCCAACATCGTGCAGTACCCCTGCCGCAACGGCCTGAACCAGCAGTGGGTGCTCGCCGACGCGCCCGAGGGCAACCTGCGCCTGGTCGCGCGCCACAGCGGGGGCAGCGTCGATGTCCAGGGTGCGGTCAGCACCGAAAACACCAACCTGATCCAGTGGCCGTGGTCCGGCGATCCCAACCAGCGCTTCAAGTTGGCGGTCGTGAAGGACGTGCCGGACGGCGGCGCGGCGAAGGACGCGGGCGCGGCCGTGGCGGCGGCGGCCAAAGGCAAGGACAAGGCCGGGGCGGCCGCGAAGAAAAAGAAGACCAAGTAGAAGCTTCGCGTCCCCAGTTGAAGCGCTAGGTCTCCGGCCACAACCATGCCGCGCCCCTGACCCCGCTCGCGTCGCCGTGCTGGGCGCGCACCAGGCGGTTGCGCAGGGCCTTGGCCGCGGTGAAGCGCTCCCAGAGCTTGGGGACGTTGTCGAAGATGCGCGGGTTGTTCGACACCCCGCCGCCGAGCACGATCACGTGCGGGTCGAGCAGGTTGATCACGCCGGCCAGCGCGCGGGCGAGCCGGCTCTCATAGATGTCGAAGGCGTGGTTCGCGGTCGCGTCGCCGGCGGCGGCGCGGCGTCCGACCTCGGGCGCGTCGATGTCCGCGCCGCCGAGCGCTCGGTAGGCGCCCGCCAGGCCGCGCCCCGATACGAACGATTCGATGCAGCGCGGATGCCCACAGGGGCAGACGTAGGGCGAGCGCTCGTCGTCCTCGACGTCCACGTTGAGGAACGGCAGGGTGGTGTGGCTCCACTCGGCGGCCGCGCCATTGGCGCCGTTGAGCACGCGGCCATCGATCACGATGCCGCCGCCCACGCCGGTCCCGAGCGTGGCGCCGAACACGACGTCGATGCGTCCGGCCGAGCTCGACCGTCCGGTGCGCGCCGCGGCGCCGTCTGTCGCCTCGGACAGCACGAAGCAGTTCGCGTCATTGTCGACGCGCACGGGCCGGCCCGCGACCTTGGACAGGTCCTGGTCGACCGGCTTGCCGTTCAGCGACGCCAGGTTCGAGTTGAGGATGCGGCCGGTCTCGGGCGACAGGAAGCCGGGCGTGCCGACGCCCACGCTGCAGTGCGCGCCGGCCCGCGTCTCGAGATCGCCGATCAGCTTCGCGACCGTGCCCAGGAACGCGTCGTACGCGTCGTCCTCGCGCGGCGTGGCCACGCGCACCCGGGCCAGCTCGTGCCCGCTCCTATCGAGAACGATTCCTTCGATCTTGGTTCCGCCGACGTCGATCCCGATTCGCATGAACGGCACTTTACCGTTGCCGCCGAGGTTGCCAAAATGACGTCTGTAGGTTGAAATGACACGCTTGCTTAACCCCCGGCCTTTCCGTCTGGCAGCGCTTTGTCTTTGCGTGCTCGCGACGGGGCTCGGGACCTCGCGCCCGGCGCACGCACAGCAGATCTGCCAGACGTTGCGGTACACGTTCCAACCCGACTGCTTGCAGTCCGCCAACCACCCCGGCGTCTGTTCGGCCGTGCTCTATCAGCCCGACCCGATCGATCCGACCAAAGACGGCAAGGCCATCGACCGCCTGGATCTCGGTCCCCAGATCGCCGTCTGGCTCCAGAGCGCGGATGGCTCGACGTTCGTCGACACGCTGATGGTGACCAACCAGGTCGCCGCGCGCGGCATCGGCAATCGCCCCGGCCTGTCGAACTTCGTCTCGAGCCCGAAGTTCCCTTACGGCAAGCGGCAGATGGCGCTGCCGGTCTGGGCCCACGCGCAGGGCAAGCTCTATCCGACGGTGGTCTTCCAGGACGTCGACACCTCGGGCAACCACAACGCCTGCAGCGGCGAGGCGCGCATCGGGTTTCACGAGGCCTGCTCGTCGCCCGAGCCGTACTACTGCCGTCCGCTGGCGGCGAACGAGATCGTCGACGCGATCACCTGTCCGTCGGCGCTGTTCAACAGCTCGAAGGGGCACTTCGACCCGACGCTGCCCCAGTCCTACTATCCGCCGCGCAACGATCTCGGCAGCAACCCGGCGAGCTTCATCTCGCGCGACTGCGACCTCGTCAGTGATTCGATCAGCACCTGCACCGTCGACTCGGAGACGTACTCTGGAATGAACGCGCTCGACGCCGTCGCGCAGGCGACGCCGGCTTACGGTGCGCCCTACAGCGGCACCTGGGCCATCCCGGCGGCGCTGGCCGCCGGCGACTACGCCGTGTGGGTCGAGGTCAACAAAGAGTTCGACAGCAACAGCGCCAACAACGCCACGAACCACCCGTCGGTGCAGGACACGGGGCTCTCGTCGTACGGCCTGTCGGGAAACTTCGGCCAGCCGTCGGTGGTTTACAAGGCGCCGATCCGACTCGACGGCACGACCATCAACGCCACCGGGACCACCGATCAGATCGAGGGCTATAGCGACTGGACGGGCGCCAGCGGCACGATCATCCCGCGCGACGCGACCATCACCACCGGCGTGCCCGGCTCTGGCGAGGGGCGGCTCATGGAGATTCAGAGCACCGCGGGCACGGGCCGCGTGCTGGTCACGCTGGAGGGCTGCACGCCGGTCGTGTGCGATCCGCCGCCGCCCGCGCCGGGGATGGTGTCGAATCTGCGTGTCGAACCCGTGGACGTCACCGCGACCACCGCGATCGTGCGGTTCAGCAACGCCAGCGCCAGCGGGGCGACGGTCAGCGGCTACGAGATCCGCTACGTGGCGACCGAGGCGACCACTCTGACTCCCGACGAGTTTTCGCAGGCGACGCGCGTCGCCCAGGTGCAACCCGGGCTGCCCAGCACCGACGCGATCTTCTCGCTCGACAGCCTGAAGCCGAGCACACACTACCTGGTCGGGATCCGATCGCAGGGGCCTTGCATGGGCACGTCGGACATCGCGTTGACGGCCTTCGTCACGCCGGCCCAGAAGTTCACGCAGCTTTCCGGGTGCTTCGTGGCCACCGCCGCCTACGGCTCGGACATGGAGCCCGAGGTCGCGGCGCTACGCGCGCTGCGCGACAGCGTGCGGCCGCAGAGCGGGCTGGTCGCGGCGGTCGTCGATCTCTACTACCGGTCGGGCCCGGCCGCGGCGGCGGTGATCTCGCGCAGCGACACCGCGCGCACGCTCGCGCGCCGGCTGCTGGCGCCCGCGGCCGAGCTGGCAGAGGCCGCCGTGACGGCGCAGCATGCGGGATCACTCATAACCCGTTGACTTTCCGATCGACCTCCCTATAATCCGCCCTTCCTGCGTCAGCGGTTTGCCCTCGGGCTCCCCGCGGGCCGGGCGAACCGAAGTCCAGGAGCGAGTTTTTCAGCGGTTTTTGAGGTTTCTCACCGAGGTTTCTTCCGAGCATGCCCACCATCAATCAGCTTGTGAAATTCGGCCGCGAAGCGGTCCGCAGAAAGACCAATTCGCCGGCGCTCAAGTCCTGCCCGCAGCGGCGGGGCGTCTGCGTGCGCGTGTACACCACCACGCCGAAGAAGCCGAACTCGGCGCTGCGCAAGGTCGCGCGCGTGCGGCTCACCAACGGGATGGAGGTGACGACCTATATCCCCGGTGAGGGCCACAACCTGCAGGAGCACTCGGTCGTGCTGATCCGCGGCGGCCGCGTCAAGGACCTGCCTGGCGTTCGCTATCACATCATTCGCGGCACGCTCGACACCTCGGGCGTCACCAATCGCCGCCAGGGCCGTTCGAAGTACGGCGCCAAGAGACCCAAGTAACACCCCCAAATAACACCGCCGACGTCACGGACAAGAGGAACGAGAGAGCAAGATGCCACGCAAAGGCGAAGTACCGAAGAGGAAGCCGCTCCCCGATCCGAAGTTCACGGATCAGGCAACCGACACGCGCCGTCGGGTGACCAAGTTCGTCAACACCGTCATGGAATCGGGCAAGAAGGCGGTCGCCGAGCGCATCGTCTACCGCGCGTTCGACATCGTCGCCGAGAAGGCGAAAGAGGATCCGGTCAAGGTCTGGGAGCGCGCGCTCGGCAACGTGCAGCCCAAGGTGGAGGTGAAGTCCCGCCGCGTCGGTGGCGCCACCTACCAGGTCCCCGTCGACGTGCGCCCCGAGCGTGCGATGGCGCTGGGCATGCGCTGGATCATCAAGGCGGCGCGCGAGCGCTCCGATGGCCGCACGATGCAGGAGAAGCTGGCGGGCGAGCTGCTCGACGCTTCGGCCAACAAGGGCAACTCGGTCAAGAAGCGCGAAGATACACACAAGATGGCGGACGCTAACAAGGCGTTTGCGCATTACCGCTGGTAGGTGCAAACTCTCCGCCCCGCGGACTCGAAGTCGCAAGCAAGGTCAGATAGGAGCTCGGAAGTAGTCAGAAACATAGGGTGAGACGATCAGGGCAGCGGCCTCCAGCCTGAAAGGGTGAGCTGAGCGGCATTCAAACCGACGCTTGGAACATCCCTCCAGCCTGGCAACCATCGCCTCGACGACACTCTCGCCCGCCAAAAACGGAAGCAACGGACCTGGCGAGTCGCCAGATGAGGGGCCCGCGGACGGCTCGTCCCATCTGGCTGAAGCGCCTGCGCGTTGGAAAGGGTGCTCGGAAAGTCGTGGCTCGGCAATTCCCCATATCTCAGACCCGAAACATCGGGATCATGGCGCACATCGATGCGGGGAAGACCACGACCACCGAGCGCATCCTGTACTACACGGGCGTTTCCCATCGCATCGGCGAGGTCCACGAGGGCACGGCGACGATGGACTGGATGGAGCAGGAGCAGGAGCGCGGCATCACCATCACCGCCGCGTCGACGACCTGTTTCTGGCGCGACCACCGCATCAACATCATCGATACGCCCGGGCACGTCGACTTCACGATCGAGGTCGAGCGGAGCCTGCGGGTCCTCGACGGCGCGGTCGCGGTGTTCGACGCCGTGGGCGGGGTCGAGCCGCAATCCGAGACGGTGTGGCGGCAGGCGGACAAGTACCGCGTGCCGCGCCTGGCGTTCATCAACAAGTGCGACCGCGTGGGCGCCGATCCTGACCGCTGCGTCGAGCAGATCCGCGAGCGCCTGAAGGCGCACCCGGTGATGATCCAGATTCCGAACGCGCTCGAGGACGAGTTCCGCGGCGTGATCGATCTGATGCGCATGCGCCTGGTCGAGTGGGTCGACGACAGCATGGGCGCGGCGTTCAGCGACG
>CAZNCQ010000378.1:0-6215 GCA_964571275.1 uncultured Myxococcales bacterium | reverse complement strand
GCGGCAGCGTCGGGCTCTTCCCCTCGTCGACGTTGACCTCGACGATGCGGTTGATCAGCTTGCGGCTCTTGTCGTCGAGATCGACGAAACGCATCCCCAGCCCCTTATCACCGCTGGTGACGACGCGAACGACGATTCCGCTCCCTTTCAGCAACACATAGCCGTCGTCGAGGCTGACATCGAAGTCGATCCTCGCGCCCACCTCGGGCGGTGTGTCGCAGCGCAGGTACATCCCTTCGCGGCTCACGTTCACCGACTGCGTCTCGACGAAGTCGATGATGCTCGGGAAGCGGCAGCGCACCTGCACCGCCATCGGCGAGCGCGGCGGGCGCCCGAAGGCTGGGGGAGTGAAGGCCGTCGGTCCGCTCGCCGGCGGCGCGGGAGCGCCAGCTGCGGGCTTTGCGGAGCGGTCGTCAGCCATGGTGCGGGTTCAGTATACCTCGCGCCGTGACGCGCCGGTGAGTCTCCGTGCTATGTCGATGGCGTGGGCCGGGAGCGCATCGTGCTGGTCATGCACACGACCTCGTATGCCGCCCTGGCGTTCGTTGCCGCGGCACGGCGCATCGGCGTCGGCGTCGTCATTGCATCGGATCGCTGTCCGATCCTCGACCGGAGCTGGGACTGGCCCGAGGACTCCTGGGTCATCGATTTCTATGATCCGGACGGTGCGGCGGGTGTGATCGCCGCCGGTGCGGCCGCCGACGCCGGCGCCCCCGTGCGGGCGGTGCTGCCCGTCGGGGGCGAAGGGCCGGCGCGCGTGGCGGCGCTGGCGGCGCGCCGGATCGGGCTCGACGGGCGCGATCCCGATGCGGTGGCCGCCGTCGGGAACAAGCTGCGGTTGCGACAGATCTGCGCGGCGGCGCGCGAGACGGCGGGCGGCGCGCTGGCGGTGCCGCGCTTCTTCGCGGCCGGCATCGACGAGCCGCCGGCGCAAATCGCGGCGCGCGTCGCCGCCGAAGTCGGTTGGCCGTGCGTGATGAAGCCGCTGTTGCTGTCGGCCAGCCGCGGCGTCATGCGCGCGGATGATCCGGCGACCTTCGTCGATCGGTTCGCTCGGCTGCGCCGCCTGCTGCTGACGCCGGCGCTGCTGGAGATGGATCCGCTCGCGTCGCGGCAGATCCTCGTCGAGGAATACATCCCCGGGCCGGAGGTCGCGCTCGAGGGTCTGATCTTCGGCGATACGCTGCACCCGCTGGCGATCTTCGACAAGCCCGACCCGCTGGACGGGCCGTTCTTCGAGGAGACGATCTACGTGACGCCGTCGCGCCTGCCGCCGGAGACGCAGGCGGCGATCGCGTCGGCGGTCGCGGGCGTGGCGCGCGCCGTCGGCCTCGGCAGCGGGCCGGTTCACGCCGAGCTGCGGCTCGGAGCGCCCAGCGCGCCGGTCGTGATCGATCTGGCGGCGCGGCCGATCGGCGGGCTGTGCTCGCGCGCGTTGCGCTTCGCGCGCGACGTGCCGCTCGAAGAGCTGGTGATCCGCCAGGCCCTGGGCCAGGACGTGCGTGCGTTCGTGCCCACGCACGAGGCCTCGGGCGTCATGATGATTCCGATCCCGCGCGGCGGCATCCTGCGCGGCGTGAGCGGCGTCGAAGAAGCGCGCGTCTTGCCGGGCGTCGACGACGTGGTGATCTCGATTCGTCCCGGCGAAGCCGTCGTGCCCTTGCCGGAGGGCGCGACCTACCTTGGCTTCATCTTCGCGCGCGGCGACTCGCCGGCGGTGGTGGAAGAAAGGCTGCGCGACGCACACGCCCGCCTGGCGTTCGACATCGCCGCGCGATTGCCGATGGGCGTCTGAGCGCGCCCAGGACGCTGTGGTTCCCGGGGCGTGGCGCCCTGGCCACAGATCCGCCGCGGCGCCGCATTTCGGGGCGCGCGGCGCCGCCGGGTTCGCTGAATCTCGGCTGGCACCGAACGTGAATTATGCCGGGGGTCATGAGCTGCGCTTCGGGATCGGGTGTGGGGTGGCGGCGCACGTCCTGGTGCCGCTCGTCAGGATTCAGCGAACGGACGGTGGCGCTCGTGGTGGTTGCGCTTCTGGTCCAGATGACCTCGGGATGCTTGTCGAACGAATATCGAATTCCGAACGACGAGCTCCAGCGCCTGGCACAAACGCCACCGGCGACGCGCGGGCACCACGTGCACGTCGTGCAGTCGCTGGGAGACCGGCGGTCTGAAGCCGTCGCCTATCACGAGCCGCCGCCCGCCCCGCCCGAGCCGCCAAGTCCAGCGCCGGGGTCAGCGCCTCCGCCGCCCGACGGCGCGGCGCCGGCGCCGGGCGAGCTCGACGAGCCGATCGTCTATGACGACACGGCGTCCGACCAGATCGCCGACGACGAGACGGCCGGCGACGACGTCAACGGAAACGTCGACATCCAGATCAATGGATCGAGTGGCCGGCACGTTCGTCACGCGTCGCGGATGCGTGGGCAGAGCGTGGCCGAGGGCGGACGCGGGAATCCACGAGCGAGCGGCGGGCGCGGGTCGCCGGGGCAGCCCGGCGTGCGCGGCACCCCCGCGAGCGGCTGGCGCGGCGCGCCTCCGAGCGGCGGCCATGCCGGTGGCGGTCAAGGGGGCGGCGGACACGGTAGCAGCGGCGGGGGCCACTTCGGCGGCGGCGGTGGCGGCGGAAGCAGCAGCGGCGGTGGCGGTGGGGGAGGCGGTGGCGGCGAGGCCCTGGTCGTCATCGCGGTCGTGCTCGCAGTGGTCGCGGTCGTGGCCGGCGTTGCGCTGGTCGCGAGTGAAGGCATGCGCTTCGACGGCTATGCCGAGCTCGCGCCCGAGCAGACAATCCATATCAAGGGCGAATACGCCGGCAGCAACCACGACGTCGCGCTCGCCGAGCTCACGCCTCGAGACGCGGCAGCGGCGGTCGAAGCCACCGTCAAGGACGACGAGGACTTCGGCCTCGGCCTCGGGAGCCGGGCTCCGCTCGATCGCCGCGGGCTGGCGTTCAAGGTGGAGCTCGGCAGCTCGAACTTCAACCTCGGCCTGCAGCAGATCGGCGGGATGGCGTCGCAGATTCAGATCGGCGGGTTCTTCACACGCTCGGCGGGCCTGATGCTCGACATCGGGCTCAGCGGCGGATCGCTCTGCTGTTCGAGCTTGTTCCAGCGGCATTCGCTCGCGCTCGAGGCGCAGGTATTTCCCTGGTCGGTGGGTCCGCTCTGGTTCGGAGGGTTTGCCAAGGGCGGCGCGGCGATCGCCAACGACTCGGTCACCACGCAGACCGGGCCGATCTTCGGCGGCGGCGCGCTCGTCGAGGTCGCGCTCACGACGCGGCTGGCGCTGTCGTTCCGCGCGGGCGCGAACGCCGCGCACTTCGACGACGGCTGGTCGACGGCGGGAACGCTGACGGCGGGGATCTCGATCTATTGAGCTCGAGCTCGATCAGAGCTAGAGCTTCTGTGTCTTGCCGAGCTGGATCTTCGTCGGCTGGGCGCAGCAGAACCAGGGTTCGGACAGGCGGGGCGGCGCGGGGCGGCGGCGCTTCAGGGTCGCGGGCGGCGCGCTCTGCCCGGCGGTCCGCGCGGCCAGCGCATGGATGCGCGCGAACGTGCTGGCCGGCGGCTCGCCATCGTGGGTCGCCTGCTCGACGAGCGCGGCGACCTCCGCTTCCAGCGCATCCATGCGTGGATCGGGGTGGCGCCAGCGGTAGGTGAGCCCTTCCTCGTCGAGGCCGACGAGATGCGGCGCCAGCTCCGGTCGCTCCAGCAAGAGCGAGGCCGGCGGGATCAACAGCCGGATGGCGAGCTGGATCGGATCGACCTCCTGCTCGAGATCGTTTTCGCGGATGAAGCGGCACAGCGTCAGGTAGTCGTCCATCGACGTGAACGGCGTGAACGCGACGAAGGTCGGGCGCAGCGAGATCCCGGCGCCGCGCATGATCGCCAGCGCCAGGCTGACGTCCGCGCGCGTGTGCCCCTTGTCGAGCAGCGCGAGGATCTCGTCGGACAGCGACTCCACCGCCGACACCACGAACACGCAGCCCAGCGCCGCGAGCTCGGAAAAGAGCGCGCGCTCGGCGACGATGTGCTCGACCTTGGCCGTGAAGCTGAACGTGACGTCGGGGTGCGCCGCGTGCAGCCCGCGCGCGGCGGCCAGCGCGTGCTTGGCGCTGTTGAGAAAGTCGGGATCGCCGAACGTGATGTGGCGCGCGCCGGCGGCGATCTGCTGGCGCGCGTCCTCGAGCACGACGTCGACCGGCACCGCGAAGAAGCGGCCGTGATAGACCGGCGGGATCGGGCAGTGGCGGCAGAGGTACTTGCACCCGCGCGTCGACTCGACGTGGCCGGCGACGCGCCGTTCGTCACCGACGATCAGGCGCGCGTAGCGGTCGAGGGCCGGCAGCAGGGCGCGATCGGGCACGAGGAATGGAAGGCGATGCAACGGGCGCGGCGATGGCGTTGGCCCGGGCGCGTCACCGCTCGCGGTCCCTTCCAGTCGCCGCGCGAGCGCGACCAGCTCCTCTTCGCACTCGGCCCCGAAGATCGTGTCGGCGAGCGGGCCCGCGCCGCCGTGATCATGTGGTCGTTGCAACAGCGCGCGATTCAGCGTCGCATAGAGCCCGAAAAAGCAGACATGCGCGCGCGAATTGATCTCGCGCAGCCGCCGCGCCACGCGCAGTCCCAGCGACATCGCCGTGTGCATCGGCGCGGAGATCGCGACCAGCCGCGCGCGCGCCAGGCGTTCCAGGCGCGGCCCGTCGAGCGCCTCCACGGCGAGATCGATCGCCAGCGGCGCGAAGCCCGCGGCGCGCAGGAACGCCGCCTGGGACGCGATCGCGGTCGGCTGGTAGCCCGGCTCGTAGCACGAGACCAGCAGGATGTCGCCGGGCGCGCGCAACGTGGATCTCCGCCTCCGTCTGCCTGTTTTCGGCTACTTCGCCTGCTGCGGCACGAAGTCGGGCGGCACCTGCGCGCCCTCGCCGAAGAAGTACTTCTCGGCCTGCTCGAGCATCAGCTTTTGCCCCGACGGCGACGCGAGGTCGATGCGATATTCGTTGACGATCATCTTCGAGTGCTCGATCCACATGCGCCAGGCGTCCATCGAAACGTTGTCGTAGATGCGTTGACCGAGCTCGTTGTTGAACGGCTTGTAAGGGATCGCGGGCAGCTCCTTGCCCAGCTTCACGCACGTGACCATTCTCGGCATCGTTTCTCCTTCGTCTCCTTCGAACTCGTTCGATCTGCGGACGCGCTTGTCCTTATACTTACATCCATGCCTCCCCGGAAGCCGGCGAAAAGGAAGCCGAGCGGCACGCCGCGCCGTCGACGCGGCGTCAAGCTGAAGCCAGCGGGCCTCGCGCCCGCCGATCTGGCGCTGGATCCGCTGCCGTCGGAGCTCGCGCCGCTGGCCGAAGCGGTCGCCGGCGACGGCGGGCGCGTGCTCGCGGCGTATCGCGAGCCGCTCGGCGGCCACGCGCTGATGCTGGTGGCGCTGCCCCTCGACCAGATCGTGCCGACGCCGTTTCAGCGCGACATCTCGGACACGCACGTGCGCCGCTTGACGCAGGCGATGGACAAGACCAAGCGCTACCTGGATCCGATCATCGTCGTGCGCGAGCCGACCGAGCAGGGGCGCTACTGGACGCCCAACGGCTATCACCGGCTGACCGCGCTCAAGGAGCTCGACGCCAAGACGGTGGTCGCGCTGCTGGTGCCCGAGCGAGGGGTCGCCTATCAGATCCTCGCGCTCAACATCGAGAAGGCGCACAACCTGCGCGAGAAGGCGATCGGCGTGCGCCGCATGTACCGCGATCTCGCGGGCAGCCTGGGCGGCAGCGAGGAGGACTACGCGCTCGAATTCGAGGAGCCGGCGCTGGCGACGCTCGGGTTCGCCTACGAAAAGCGCGGCCGCCTGTCGGGCGGCTCGTATCACCCGATCCTGCGCAAGGTCGACGGCTGGGTGAAGGGCAAGCTCGCCGACGCCGTCGAGGAACGCGAGCGGCGCGCGGATCTGCTGCTGGCCCTCGACGACGCGGTCACCGCGGTCGTCGACGGCTTGAAGGCGCGCGGGATGACCAGCCCTTACCTGCGCGCGTTCGTCGTCGCGCGCGTCAACCCGCTGCGCTTCATCAAGGGCGAGCCGCCGCCGCTCGACGAGCTCCTGCCCAGCATGACCAAGCGCGCGCGCGGCATGAACCTCGACAAGATCAAGAGCGGTGACATTGCGCGCACGGGCGGGCCGCCACCCGAGGCGGGCGAGTGAGCACTCCG
>CAZNCQ010000377.1:0-6217 GCA_964571275.1 uncultured Myxococcales bacterium | reverse complement strand
GCGGCGAACTCGCGGCCGGTGTCGGAGTTGCCGGCCTGGAAGAAGACCGGGTAGCCCTGGATCGGCCGCGCGATGTCGAGCAGCGCGTCCAGCGAGAAGTGCTTGCCGTGGTGATGAACGGGGTGAGCGCTCTGCGAATTCAGAAAGTCGCCGCTCTCCTGGTTCGGATGATCGAACGCGCCGTCGTCCCAGCTGTCCCAGAGCCGCTTGGCCACGTCGACCAACTCGCCGGCGCGTTCGTAGCGCCCGTCGTGATCCAGCGGCTCGCGCACCCCGAAGGTCTTGGTGGCGCCCTCGGACAGCGACGAGACGATGTTCCAGCCCGAGCGGCCGCCCGTGAGGTGATCCAGCGACGCCAGCCGGCGCGCCAGGTTGTAGGGCTCGTTGAAGTTGGTGTTGACCGTCGCGACGAGGCCGATCTTCCTGGTCAGCGTGGACAAGGCCGCCACCAGAGTGAGCGGCTCGAAGCCGCCGCCCCGCGGGTGGCGCCCGATTCGCTCGCCGCCGTCGCCCCCGTTGCCCACGAAGTCCGCGAAGAAGGCGAAGTCGAACTTTCCCCGTTCGAGCAGCTGGACGATGCTGGCCCACCGGGTCAGCTCCGGGTTGCCGCCCACCGGGATGCCGGGCCGGCGCCAGGCGTGAGCGTGGGTTCCGTAGAGCTGCACGAACACGGACAAGGACAGCTGTCGTTTCCTCTTGGACATGACGGTTCTCTCGAGGGCGGCCGCCGGCGCCGACTACGTCGCCGCTGGCGCGCGCACGCCAGCCTTGCGCTTCTGAGGAGAGGCAACGTTTGCCGCCCCCGCGAGGTCCGACTCCGATGCCTTCCTGGCCGCGGCGAGCGGGCGTGGATCGGCCCACGCCTGAACGTCAAAGTCCCGCGGCAAGAAGCCGTGTTCGAAGAGGAAGGTCGTGAACTCGCCGAGCGCTTTCAGCGAGGACTCATCGAGGTCGGTCCGCAGGTGCTCGTGCACCTCGGGGCCGTAGGCCGCCGTCACCCACTTCGGGGTCGAGCTGGTCTCGCGCGCGATGTAAGCGATCGCGTCGGCCCGGTTGTCGGCGGCCCACTGGCCGGCTTGCAGCACGCGGCCGACGATCCGCGCGACGACGTCGGGGTCGTTGTCCAGCAAGTGGCCGTCCACGGTCAGCGTCCGTGGCGAGTGGTTATTGGCCCGGGCGCGCGTGGCGGGATGCTTCCAGACGTCGAAGACGGTGCGCGCGCCGATCTCGTGCGCGAGCTCGGCACCGCGCGCCCCCTTGTGGAAGATGGCGTCGACCTTGCCGTCACGCAGGGCCGAGGCCTCCTGCGAGCGATCAGCCGAGGCTGTGCGCGCGGTCGAACCGTCGGGAAAACCCTGCCGCCCACTCCGCGGCGTCTCGAACGATCCCTGCTCGCGCACGATGTGCACGAGCTCGACGTCGTCGATACCGAGCCCTTCCGTCTCGAGCGCCAGCAGGTAGGCCCGCAGCGTGGTCGCCTGCCAGAAGTCGATCTTGTCCTTGGGCCGCGTGGCGATGCCGAGGCGACGCCCCTTCAGATCCTTGACCGATCGGATCTTCGAATCGGGCAGCGCCAGGATCAGCTGCGACTCCTCGGTCCAGGTCAACCCGAGCAGGCGCGTGTCGCGGCCGGCGGCGCGAGCCCAGATCGCAGGGATGCTGCCGCCCTGGCGGAAGGAGTTGTCCAGCTTGTGATCGTAGTGCGACTCGCGCACGCTGGGATCGGCGTTGTCGAGCACCGAGTCGAGCGCGATTCCGTCCTTGGCGAACTCCTCTTCGATCCAGCCGAGCTGGACGGCGATGCCCGTCGGCGTGGGCACTCCACAACGCGTGTACCAGAGTTTCTCGAGCTTGCTCATCGGCGATCTCCAGGGTTTGAGGGTCGGAAGGTCGGAAGGTCGGAAGGTCGGAAGGTCGGAAGGTCGGAAGGTCGATCGATCAGGCGGCCGCGGAATGTCCTTCGGCCTTGAGCCGCTTGTGGGCTGCCTCCAGCGGGCGGAAGTCGATCCACGCGTCGTAGTCGAAGTCGCGATCGAGGAAGCCGTGGATCAACTGAAAGTCCTTCTGGCGCCGGAAGAGCTCGACGCGCTCGCGCGACAGGTCGGGCGCCAGCGACAGGTGGAATCCGTCGCGATAGGCCTCCTTCACCCCCTCCGATCCAGCGCGCGTCTCGCCTTGCAGGATCTCGTAGACGCCGGAGAGGTTCGTCTTGGCCCACTCGGCGGCGCGCAGGGTTTGATAGAGAAAGCGCACCAGCAGATCGAAGTGGTTCTCCAGGAAGTGCTCGTGCACGGTGATGGGCCGCGGCGTCCCGTTGTTGACGCGAAAGCGGCGGTCGGAGAGCTTGTCGAGATCGATGCCGACCACCGCGCCGTGCTTGCGCGCCGCCTCGGCGGCTGCGGCGCCCTTGACGTAGATGGCGTCGACCTCTCCCTTCAAGAGCGGCTCCAGTCCCTGCCACAACCGCCCCTGGTTTTCGCGTGGAGCGCTGGCGGCGCCGTTCAGCAGCTCGCCGCCGACCTCGACCAGCCGCACGTCGTCGAGCGTCAGCCCCGCCGACGCCAGCGCGCCTTTATAGCCCTGCAGGCTCATGCCGCGCGCGATGCTGCGACCGCGCTTGTTCTCCGCGATGTCGGCCGGGCGGAACGCCGGCAGCGCGAGCCGCTTGCCCTTCAAGTCGGCCGGTGATCGGATGTCGGAACCCGGGCGCGTCAGGATCGACTGCCCCTCCTCGATCCAGGTCAGGCCGACGAGCCGTGTCGGCGCGCCTTGCGCCTTGGCCGGGATCGCGAACAGGTTGCCGCCCTCGCGTACCAGCGTGGGCAGCTCGTGATCGTAGTGGTGGCGGGCGAGCTCACCGCCGACGTCCTGGAGTGTGCTGATGGCGATGCCATCGGGCTTGAACTCCTGCTCCAGCCAGCCGAGCTTGTGGGCGAGGCCGGTGGCGGTGGGAACCGGGCAGCGGGTGAACCAGATCTTGTCGATGGCGCTCATACGGCCAACGCGTTGCGAAGTCCGTGCCGAGCCGAAGCCAGTGTTACCGTCGTCCAGCACCCAAGCGGCTGTTGTTCATGGAGCAGCGCTGCTTCCCCGGCAGCAGGGCGTGCGCCGCGAGCACCCGGGGCAATCCGACCTCCAGGTTTGTCCTAGCGTCGCAGACCGATGCCGCCGGCTCGGCGGCCGTCGACGCTCCATTGTCCGGCGCCATGGCAAGCGAAGAAGAAAAAGAGGATCGAGTAGAGGAGCGCCAGCTCGCCCTTGTTTACCGCTGGGAAGAACCCGGCGCCGCCGTTGAGCTTCCAGTGGAACTGCACGTAGGCCACCGCCATGGTGCCGCTGGCGAGGAACGCCGCCCAGGTGGTGAAGGCGCCCGCCGCTATGGCGAGGCCGGTGACCAGCTCGATGACGCCTCCGATCCAGAGCTGTGAGCCAACCGGGGGGTGGAACTCCGATAGCACGCCGAAGATCTTCTGGACGCCATGGAAGCTGAACATCAACCCGGCGACGATTCGCAGCAGCGCGAACGCGACATCGACCTTTGATCTCAAGAAACGTGTGAGCACGATGGGTGGATCTCCATTGTTGGTGACAGGCTGGCCGTCCAGCCAAGCAGGCGCGGCAAGCGTCAACAGTTTGTTGCCGACCGGACGTTGACGCCCGGCCCCGGTAAGGTGCATAGCTGATGGATGGCGATCGTCAAATGGGACTTCGATTACGCGCATTCGGGCATTGATTTTACGGTTCGGCACCTGCTGGTGAGCAAGGTGCGTGGCCGGTTCACCAAGTGGAGCGGCAAGCTCGAGCTCGACGAGCAGGACTACTCCAAGTCGAGCTGCGAGATCGAAATCGACGTGAAGAGCGTCGAGACTCATGAACCGCAGCGCGACGCGCACCTGAGATCGAGCGACTTCTTCGAGGTCGACAGGCACCCGACCATGACCTTCAAGAGCCGGAGCGTCGCCGAGAAACCCGGCGAGCGTCTGACCATCGCGGGCGATCTCACCCTGCGCGGCGTGACCAGACCCGTGGTGCTCGACGTCGAGCGCGCGGGAGTCGTCGCCAGGGACCCCTGGGGCAAGCGCCGCGCGGGCTTCACCGCCACCACGACCATCAACCGCAAGGAGTTTGGCGTCAGCTTCAACCAGGTGCTCGAAGCCGGCGGCCTCGCGCTCAGCGAAGAGGTGGCCATCACGATCGAGATCGAGGCCACCGCGGCCGTGTAGACCGCGCGATTGGACTGTCACGTTCGGGCTCGGGTGGTGTCATCTCATCGGAGCCTGACAACTGCTGACGATCGAATCCACCGACCCCGTCTCCCTGGACGCGCTGATGACCGCCGCGCGCGCGGGCGATCTGGCGGCCTTCGGCAAGCTGGTGGAGGCGACTCAACGCATGGCCTACGCCGTCGCGTGGCGTCTTGCCGAATCGAATCGACAGACCCCGCACGTCGATCGCTCCCCGCGCGGAGGCCGTCCGCGCACGGGCCGCCGGTGCCGCGGCGAGCGACTGGGGCAAGAGTGGCGAGACGGACAAGCTCACGTCGTTCACAGCACCAGCGATGTCGCCTGATAACGACGTTTCACCGCCAGGTGCTCCTTCCACCTTCGGGGCGCGCGCTGACCGGCCAGGAACTCCTCATCCCAGTCGAGCAGGGGTTCGAACGCTGGTGGCGGGGCGCTGGTCCAGACCCCCCGCCGCCGGCGCTCCTCGCGCTGGTCGATGAGCCAGTCGTTGTAGCTCTCGTAGACGATGTGCCCCTCGGGCGCATCCAGCGTGGCGGCCCGGATACGGCCGTCGAGCTCGAGATAGAGCGCCGCCTCCTCGGGCGAGACCGGCGTCGCGGGGACATCGCTCGCGTATCCCGAGCGGCGCAGCGTTTCGCCGGCGACGTGATTGAAGACGGCCTGGTCGTGCAAGCCGAGGTGGCGCTGGTAGATCCCCACGTAGTCGGTGGAGACCGGCCGCCCGAGCGGTCTGTGATCGCGGGTCCTGGCTCTGCGCTGCGCGACTTCGCCGCGGTGGAAGTCGAGGACCGCCGGCTGGTAGTCCTCGCTCAGGAACCGGCTGACCTCGCGCACGACCTCCTCCGGGCGGGCCGCCAGCTCTTCGTAGCGCACGTCCAGCCAGCGCTCCGGCGACAGCTCGGCCCGCCAGCGCGCGGCAACTTCCTGCGTGCGGCGCCAGATCAGCGCTGCCGCGTAGATGTTGCGCGGGCCAAACGCCGATCGCAGTTGCTCGACCGCGACGTCCCGCCCATCGCGCACCAGGTGGACGAAGCGGGCGTCGGGAAAGTCGGCCAGGATCTCCCGCACATAAAACAGGTTGTGCGGCGTCTTCTCGCCCCAGCGCGGCTTGCCGACCGCACGCGCGTAGAGCCGCAGGATCGCGGCATAGGCACCGGCGAAGGTGTTGGCGCGGGTCTGCTCGATGAGCTCGTCGACGATGCTGGCCGGGTTGAGCCCGAGCCCGAAGAACGGCGTCTTGAGGCCAAAGATCATCTCAGCGACCAGGGTCCTGAAGTTGGCCGGCGGCTCGAGGTCGCCGTAGGTGTGCAGGAAGGCGCGGAAGCGCGGGTAGTACCAGGTGACCTCGGGCACGGCGAGGCGCGTGTGATGCCCGAGGATCGCCATGAGCAGCGTGGTCCCGGAGCGCTCGCTCCCGACGATGAAGAATGGTCCGTCGCTCTTCGGCATCTAGTCGGGCATCCCCACCCGTCGATTCGCGATAGCGATCATATGTCCCGCATACTGGACGTGGCCCGGCTGGGCTGTCAAGGCGTCCGGCTCGCGGGTCGAGCGGTAGCTGCCGTGGCCGTTCAGGTATGCCGGCGACGGACCAGTTCGAGTTGACAGGGTTGTTCCAGGCGATGTAGACGGCTATCTTTGATAAAAGACAGGATGTCCTCGCGGCCGATCGCCGGGGCGCGATCGTGCCTCGCAGGGGCCGCCCGAACCCGCCCATGATCACGCTGTCGCGAAAGGCTCGCTATGCCCTGCGGGCCCTCATCGCGCTCGCCGGGGAAGGGAGCGGCAGCTACGTCCTCATCGCCGATCTCGCCGCGAAGGAGAACATCCCGCACAAGTTCTTGGAGTCGATCCTGCTCCAGTTGAAGAACGCCGGGATTCTCGTGAGCAAGAAGGGAAAGGGCGGCGGCTACGCGTTGATCAAGCCGCCGGATCAGATCACCCTGGGCCAGGCCATCCACGCCATCGACGGG
>CAZNCQ010000376.1:0-6217 GCA_964571275.1 uncultured Myxococcales bacterium | reverse complement strand
CCCGCATCTGCTCGGCGCGCGCCGCGATCACGCCCAGCGGCGTCGAGATCTCGTGGGCCACGCCCATCGCCAGCGTCCCCATCGCCGCCGCCTTGCTCGCGCGCTCGAGCCGCTCGTCGCGGCTCTGCTGCAAACCGGCGAGCGCCAGCTCGCGCTCGAGCACCAGCTCCTTGCGCTGCTTGCGCATGGCCAGGCCGCCGAACACCAGCACCAGGCCGGCGGCGGTGAGCACGCTCAGCACCAGGCGGCGCCGCGCCCAGACCTCGCGGTCGCGCTCGCGCTCGGCGCTGGCGACCGCGACGATCTGCCAGGGCCCGCCGGCGACGTCGTCGACGCGTGCCAGGCCCGCCAGCGCCGTGCGCGGCGGCAGCCCCAGCGACGCCGATTCGTTGCGCGGGACGCGCACGACCTGATCCTGGCGCGCCAGCGCCGCGGCCAGTCGATCCGATTCGATGCGCCGGCCGTCGGTCGCTTGCAGCTGGCGGTCGCCCGGACGCCCGACCAGGATCACGAGGGCGTTCGGCCGCTCGACCGAGCGCAGGCCGCCGAGCAGATCGCGTTCGTTCAGCGCCGCGGGCCCGGTGGCGCGCACGCGCAACGCTGCGCCCAGCGCGCGCGCCAGCGTCGCCTGCTCCTGGGCGAAGTCATCCAGCGCGGCGGTCGACTCGCGCGCGGCGTCCTCGTACGCCAGACCCGCGATCGCACACACCACCCCGACCATGGCGATCGCCAGCCGGCGCTGGCTGCGCCGGCCGGTCAACGTGGCGGGCGAGGGTGGGGGCTCGGATCCGATGCCGGCTCCGGTCACCAACCGAACCCCGCTGCGCGGTTTCGCGTTTCCCCCACGTGAAGCCACGAACAGCATGACCGGCGGCATCTTCTGAAGCAAGCTCCCGAGCCGAGGGTGCAGCAAGCCCGAGGCCAGGCAGCAGCGACGGCCGGGGGCGCGCCCCGCAACGCCTGGCGGCCCCGACGCGCGCCGCAAGTCGGGAGTTTTTCCCGACGATCCCGGGGAGAAAATCCCGATTGAGCGCCTTCAGCGCGACGCCGCCGCCGGGTGCGGCGTGGACGGGGGCGCGAGCAACTGGGCGAAGTGGGTCACCTGATCGTCGGGGCTGGGGCCGAGGCGCTCGCCCGCTTCGGTGATCGCTTGCAAGAGGTCGGCGCGCGACGCCGCCGTGCGCGACAGCGTCTTGCCCTCGCGCAGGATGCGATCGGCCGTCTGGCGCGTGCCCAGTTCCTGGCGCTGCAACCCGCGGTACGCCACGTGCGCGGCGACGTCGGTGCGCAGGGCATCGAGCACGCGTGCGATCGGCGGATCGCCCTCGGTGTCGAGCGGCCCGCGCGCGTAGAGCTTGAGCCCGCGCGACGAGCCGAACCAGACGCGCCCGAGCGTGCCGAAGCTGCTCGAGGCCGGCGACTTCGTGGGCGGCAGATCCTCGACCAGCGCCAGGGGCTCGACCGCCAGCGGGAAGTCGTGGCTGAAGATCGCGAAGTAGAGCGCGCCCCCGGCGCCGGGGCGCAGCATCGCGACGTTGGCGCCGAACGGGAAGAAGATCTCGTGCTCGCTGGTCAGCGTCTCGTCGAGCTGCGTGCGCAGCGTTCCGTCGAGCGTCGGTGCATCGGCGACGTGGTCGTGCGGCGTACGCTTGAGGGTCGTCATCAGATTGCGAACCTGATCGACGGCGATGACGACGTTGAGCGCGCTGCCCGCGATGTAGCCGGCGTGGAAGATGCCGACCAGCTCGTACTCGCCGGTGGCGCACGACACCGCCAGCACCGGCGAGCCCGAGTTGCCGGCCGAGAGCAAGGCGTCGATGACGAAGTCGTCGTGGTCCCAGTCGCCATAGTCGTCGTGGTCGTGCTCGGAGATCACCTTGCCCAGGCTGGTCGCGCGGAACGCGCCCAGCGGGAAGCCGCGCACCTCGACCGCGTTGCGCTCGCGGATCGCGCTGCTGTGGCCGATCTTCCAGGGCATCACGTGCAGCTCGCTGTGCGCCTTCAAGACCGCGACGTCGAGCTGGGGGTCGGTGACGATGCGCGTGACCGGGATGTCGTCGCGCGCGTAGTCGTCGTGCTCGTCGTCGACGAGGGCCAGCGATTCAGCGACACGCTTGCAACCCGCGGGCACGCCCTCGACGACGTGCTGAGCGTCGGTCACCGGCGGCCAGTCGGCGACGTGGTCGTTGGTCAGGAGCAGCGTGTCCGCGCCCTGGCGGCGATACGCGAACGCGGTGCCGTGCGCGACGACCTTGCGCCGCTCGCGGTGCACGGTCGCGTCGGGGCCGTAGGACAGGCACTCGTAAACCGCGCTGCTGCGGGTGCAATAGGAAAAGGTCGCCTCCGGATGGCGATCGAAGTCGCGCGCCTGGGCAGAGAGTGCCGCGAAGTCATCCGCGTACGTGCCCGTGCACATCGGAGCGGCGACGGCCACCGCCCGCGGTGGCGGCGGCGGCGATGGCGTCGGGGCAGCGGCCGCGAGCTCTCGCGGCGAAGACGACCAAAACCAAGCCAACGATAGCCCAGCCAACGCGACGCGCTTCATGGCGACAGGCGTCCTTTCATTGAACATGGGAACCCTCGGAGGGTTCCCGGGGCGGAGCCAGGTCCGTCCACGCGATTGATTGTCGTCAGCACGGGCCTGACGACGTTCGAGATGCCAAACTGTGCATCGCATGTGCCGCGCGCAAGACGCCCGCGAGATCGGGGCCGAACGAGCCGTGACGCTGAAGAGCGTACGAAAAGCGGTCGTTCGCGCAGGCGCGCCGTCCGAAAATGCGACGGTTTCAGAGGGTCGAACGCGTGATCTTGCTGGTATGAGCACTGCAATCCATGGCGGAATGGACGTGCGGAGCGAAAGGGCGTCGGAGGCTGAGTGGTCGTGATTGCATGCGCATCCAGGGGGCTGTTCGTGATGTCGGCTGCGGCGCTGGTGTCGGCGACGCTCGCGTGGTCCCCCGCCCGCGCCCATGCCAAGGAAGATCTCGGGCCCATGGCCAAGCTCCGGCGCACCGAGGCCGAAATTCGCGCGGCGGTGAGCCGGCGCGTGCCCGATTGGTCGCCGGAGGCCGATATGCGTACGCGCCAGATCGACCGGTTGCTCGGCGCCCTGCTCGACTACGACGCCATCGCGAACCAGGCGCTGGGCGCGGCGTTCTCGACGCTCGCGCCGGCGCGCCGCCACGACTTCATCGCGACGTTCGCGGCGCTGACCCGCCGCACGTTCGTCACGCGCCTCGAGAACCAGAAGCTGCGCACGAGCTACGACGGCGAGACGATCGAGGGCAGCGAGGCGCGCGTCACCGCGACGACGTGCGCGATGGGCGCGGCGCCGGAGACCGGCTCGCGCATCGAGTATCGACTGGAGCGCAAGGAGAACGACTGGCGGATCACCGACGTCATCGTCGACGGCACCAGCCTGGTCGCAACCTACAAGCGGCAGTTTCGAAAGCTGGTCGCGCGCGAGGGGATGGACGGGCTGATGGTACGCATGCGCGATCAGCTGGCGTCGGCGGACCGAACGGACCGCCCGTGAAGGTGAAGGGGCCCGCCGAGCACAAGCCCGGCGAGCCCCCTGTGCGGGTGGGGCCCTGATCTGCGTTGACGGATCCGCCTCAGAAGCTGCCGAACACGACGCTCGTGCGCGCGACGATGCCCGAGAGGTCGCCGCTCGTCGGGCCGTCGCCCCTGGCTGCGACGGCGAAGCGATAACCGACGCCGGTCGCGACGCGCACGTGGCGCGCGACGTTCAGCTCGAGGTTGGCGACCGGCTCGAAGGCCACGAACGTGCGGCCCGTGCATCCGTCGGGCGCGACACCCTTGCCGTCACCGACGGTGTTGCACCAGCGGCCGCTGGCGAGCGTCGATTCGACACTGGCGTGCAGCAGGTGGTTCGACTGCACGACGTACTGGAGCAACAAGCCGCCGTAGCTGCCGACGTTGCGGCCGTCGTGATCGCCGAGGTGGCTGTCCTGGGTGGCGAGCACATTGGCGGTGACCCCGATGGCGAAGCGCTGGTTCAGATAGATGCCGCCGCGCAAGCCGGGAACGTAGCCGAGCTGGCTCGCGAAGCTGGTGGTGGCAAGGGTCGGAGCGACGAACCACCCCGACACGCGTGTCGCCTCCGCCCGATGATGACCAACCAGCGTCTCCTGTTCGGAGGGGGTCGGATCCGCCGACTGGGCAGATGACTGGGCGAGCACCGGCGCGCTGGCCAAGGCGAGGGTGACGAGGGAGATGGACGATGCGATGGCGAGCGTTTTCATGGCGGACCTCTGGGTCTGGGGTGGGACTGCTTGCGTCCGGTACATGACCAGGGAACACCGAGCAGACACAGAACTGTCACCGTCCTCGTGAACGTATCGTGAACGTATTGTGAACGTTGACGTGATCGTGGCCGTGATCGCCCCCGTCAACGTCACGCCGACGTCACGTCGACGTCGACCTGCACGGACCACGTCCAAAGTCTGCGTGTGTTACTTGGCGGCGTTCGCCGGCCGCGCCGATTCCACGATCTGCACCGGACTGCCGTCGCTGGTATCGCTGCCCAGGTTCAGCGCGACGCGCTCGCCTTCCTTGACGCCGCTGATCAGGCGCACGGCCTGTCCATCGTCGTCGGCGACGACCACAGGGCGGTAGTGCACGCGGCTGTCGGCGTCGACGACGGCGACGCTGGTCTTCTCGCCGCGCATCACCAGCGCCTCGGCCGGCATCTCCAGCAGCGCCGGCACCTTCACATCGAGCTCGACGTCGACGTACGAGCCCGGCAGGATCGCGCCGTCGGCATTCTGGATGTCGACCTCGGTCTGCATCGTGCGCGTCTTCGGCGACAGCGCGCCGGCGGATCGTGTGACCTCGGCCCGGCGGCTCCAGCCCGGCCTCTCGGGCACGCGGATGATCGCAACGTCGCCCACGCGCACGAACGAGGCACTCGCCTGATCCAGGTAGACGTAGACGCGCAACGTGTCGCCCTTGGCGATCGACACGATCGGCACCGCGCCGCTCTGCGCGTTCGCCGCGCTCTGGATCAGCGTGCCGGGGTCGGCGAAGCGCGCGGTGACGACGCCGCTGAACGGCGCGCGGATCACGCGGTAGTCGCGCTGATTCGCCAGCGCCGCCTGAGTCGCCTCGGCGACGTCCGCCGCGGCCTGTCCCTGCTCCAGCTCCTGCGCCGAGACCACGCCGCTGGGCGCGAGCGCGGTCAATCGCTTGGCGTTGACCCGCTTGTTGCGCGCGTCGGCTTCCGCCGCCAGGTACTGCGCGTCGAGCTCGGGCGCGATCACCGTCGCCAGCACCTGGTTCACCTTCACGCGGTCGCCCTTGTCGACGCGCAGGTCGCGCAGGTAGCCGGCGACCTTGGCGTACAGCGTGACCTCGGCGAAGGGGCGCGCCTCGCCCTGCAACACCAGGTGGCGTACGCCCGGCGAGCGCTTCACGTCGGCGAGCCGCACGCGCGGCCCGCGCCGCACGGTCGCCTCGCGCACCTGCGCTTCGGCCTGCGCCTGCGATTTGCGGCGCGCGTCGAGGGTGATCACGCCGAACGCCACCAGCACCAGCGCGCCCAGCCCGGCGAGATAGACCAGCGCGGATCGCCGACGCGGCGACATCAGGCGGCGCTCCCCCGCGGCGCGTGCCCGCCGCCGTGCAGGCCACCGTCACCGGGGGCCAGGCCCTCTTGCTCCTCGGCCAGGAATTTCTTTTCCATCACGTGCTTGCTCGGCAGCTCCTTGCGTAGGCTCGCATAAACCACGGGAACCACGAAGAGGGTCGCGACCGTCGCCAGCGCCAGCCCGCCGATGACCGCGCGGCCGAGCGGCGCGTTCTGCTCGCCCGCCTCGCCCAGTCCCAGCGCCATCGGGACCATGCCGATGATCATCGCCAGCGCCGTCATGATCACCGGCCGCAAGCGCGTACGCCCGGCCTCCAGCGCCGCCTCCAGCGGCGTCAGCTTCTCGTTCTCGATGCGAATGTCGTTGGCGAAGCTGACCAGCAGGATCGAGTTCGAGACCGCGATGCCGACCGACATGATCGATCCCATCAGCGACTCGACGTTGATCGTCGTGTGCGTGAACGCGAGCATCCAGAGAATGCCGACGACGGCTCCAGGCACGGCGACCATGATGATGAACGGATCCAGCCATGACTGGAACAGGATCACCATCAGGCAATAGACCAGCAGCGTCGCCAGGATCAGCCCCAGCCCCAGGCTGCGGAACGA
>CAZNCQ010000375.1:0-6246 GCA_964571275.1 uncultured Myxococcales bacterium | reverse complement strand
GCTGGCGGCGGTAAGCCCGTCGTCGTCATCGTCTACATGACCGTACTCTACGAGCCAAACGTCGTTCTCGCCGCGATCCGCGACGAGCTCGGGGACGCCTCGGTTCCCGTCGTCGGATCATCGAGCCAGGGAATCTGCCGCATGGGGGCGGTCACCGAGACCGATCGGGTTGTCGGCGTGGCGGTCATCTGCTCGGAAGTCCTGCGGGCCCGCGCCGCGCGCGCAACCAATCTGAGCGCCGAACCCATGGCAGCTGCACGAAGGATCGCCGGCGACCTGGGTGATCCGCGCACCCTCGGGTCGACTCCACTCCTCCTCTGGTTCGACCCTCTCACTGGCGCCGACGTTCAGGCGCTCATCGACGGCCTTGCTACCGCCGGGTACCCGAGCATCCTGGGCGGCGCATCCGGCCAGCCGTGGGGACCTTTCGACAAGACGTACCAATACTTCGATACCGAAGCGACCAACGATACCGTGGTCGCTCTCAAGCTCGAGGGCGTGGGCGCCGCCGTCTGGGACACGAGCCACGGCGTGGATCCACTCGGCATCGAAGTGGGCGTCACGGAGGCGGAAGGTAACGTCATTCGAAAGCTCGACGGGAGACCGGCCCTCGACGTCTGGTCGGAGCAACTCCTGGGAACGTTCACCTTTCATGTCGATGACTGGAGCTGGGTACTCGGCGTTCGCCCTCCAGACAGCCATACCGACAATCCCGAAGACCTCGTAAGTCGCGGCGTCTTCGGAATCAATGCGGAGACCAAGGAGCTCACGGTGTTGGCAGCAATTCCGGTGGGATCGCGCGTCTACATCTGCCACCGAACGGTCGAAGCGGTGTTTGACCGAGCCTTGAAGATGGGTCAGCGGGTCAGGGCGCAGCTCGACGGCCGCTCCCCATTCCTCGCACTCTCATTCGAGTGCGGCGCCAGGCCACGTCCATTTCTCGGCGACGAGAAGGCGCTGGAGGAGAACTGCCGCATCCAAAGGATGGTCGGTCCTTCGATTCCGTGGCTCGGAATGTTTCCTTGGGGTGAGATCGCACCCAAGGCGGGAAAGAGCCGCTTCTCCAATTACCAGTTCCCGTTGCTCGTGCTCTGCGAGTAGGCGTGGTGGATGGCGACCAACCCGGTAAGGGGCTGGCCACGGCCCCTACGCCCACACGGGGCGATGCCGGAATGTCGCCGGAGCTTCTCGCAAAGCTGAGGCTTCTGGTCGTGCGCGAGCGCGAGCTCGCCACGCTCCGGCAAGTTCATGAGCAGCATCTCCGCTGGATCCAAGCCGGCCAGCAGCTCATGGCGCAGCTGGCACGGACGTCGTCTCTCGGCGAGGCGATCGGCACATTGGTGACATCCCTGGTGGCCGAGTTCCGATACGACATGGCCGGCGCCTTGTCGCCGCCTTCGCTATCAGGCGACCCGGTCCACGCTCTCACGACCGTCGATCGCCATTTCATCGACCAGGTGCTGACGCAGGCAAAGCACACGGGGGACCTCGTCGTCTCCGAAGGAACCGAGATCGACGGACCGCGCACGCTCGCGTGGCTAATGGCGGGCAGTGCCGGCACGAGCGACATGGAAGAACAGCCGGTCATCGTTGTCGGGCGAACGCGCCGCACCGCGGCCTATTATCCGGTACCAAAGTCAGAGGAAAGCGGATCGTACCGGCATTTGCTTTCGACGGTCGCACAGGTCTTCCGTTCGGTGAGCCTCCAAGCCTCGCACAAGTCAGAGCTCGAACGAAAAGTCGAGGAGCGGACTGCCGAGCTCTTTTCCCGCAACCGCGATATGAGGCTCTTGCTCGACAACGTCGAGCAAGGGTTCCTCACGCTCGATGCTCGAGGCCGCGTCTCCGAAGAACGATCACTGGTCGTCGATCGGTGGTTCGGCGCCATCCAGGGAAGGGTAGGATTCGGAGAATACATCCGGCGCGCCGACCCCGAGGTGGCGGATTCGTTCGAAGTGAACTGGAGTGCGATCGAAGACGGTTTCCTTCCGCTCGAGCTCTGTCTATTCCAGCTGCCGAAACTGATGAAATACCGGGATGGAACTCTGGAGCTTGCGTATCGCCCCATTCTCCGCGACGGCCAGCTCGACAAAGTCCTGGTCGTCATCACGGATGTGACTGCCCGCATCAAGCGCGAGCGTGCCGAAGAGATCCAGCGCGACACCATGTGCATCTTCCGTCATCTGCTGTCCGATCGAGCACCATTCGAAGAGTTCTTCCGCGAGGGTAGGACGCTGGTTGCCAGTGTCACCGGCGCGGTTTCGCCCTCGTTGGCTGACCTGAAACGGCACCTGCATACTCTCAAGGGCAACTGCGCCATCTACGGGATCGAGAGTGTGGCCCGATTCTGCCACGATTTGGAGGACGGCCTCGATACCGGCGAGCACGAGCTCTCCCCAGCGCAAAAGACCAAGCTGATTGACCTCTGGGAGAACGTGGAAGGAGTACGAGCCGAATTCTCGCGTGAAGGCGCGATCTCGCTCGACTGGAACGACTACGACTCATTTCTGGCCGACCTGCTGAACGAAGTAGAGTATCCGCTACTCGCGGCGAAGTTTGCAGCCTTGCGTTTCGAACCGGCGGGTAGCCGGTTGCGGATCATCGCGGAGCAGGTCCGACAGCTTGCTCTCCGACTGGGGAAGGGCGATGTTCGAATCCAGGTCGAATCGATCACCTTGCGCCTGCCGCCGCACAAGTGGACCGAGTTCTGGTCAGTGTTCACGCACGTTGTGAGAAATGCAGTGGATCATGGTCTAGAAGCACCCGCCGAGCGTGAAGCTGCAGGCAAATGCATACCGGCTACCGTGGCGCTCTGGATCGCACACGAGGACAACGTGGTGTTGATCGGTATTCGCGACGACGGACGCGGCATCGACTGGCAGGCCGTTGGTCAGAGGGCACGCTTGCGCGGTCTACCGCACGCGACGGAGGCCGATCTCGAAGAAGCGCTCTTTGCAGAAGGAGTCTCCACTCGTACGGAGGTTACGTCCACATCGGGGCGGGGCATTGGTCTTTCCGCAGTCCGCGCGACCGTGAAGCGTTTGGGGGGACGCATCGAATTACAGAGCGTGCGAGGTGCGGGGACCGCATTCCGCTTCTACCTGCCTGACCACCTATTGCTCGAAGACGAAAGTCGCGTGACGGGCCCTTCTCCCGAAGGGTTTCCCGCCGGACGGCGGGGAACGGCTTGACCAAGAGAAGACACGTAGCGCCTTCACCGGGAGCACAGCCATCGCGGTACTTCCGTCCTTCAAGGCCATTGCGTTGTGATCAGCGTCGTCGGATCCGCCACGGGCGATTCGAGATAGACGTCCTTGAATTCCTCGATCATACCGGCGTTGTGAACCTGAAACGCGACTGGTGCGACGATGCCCGCGGTGGGATCCTTGAAATCTACGATCTCGACGCCTTTGCAGCGGGGAGTGGCGCCCACTTGGCAACACGCAAAGCGCATCGTTCCCGCCGCTCGATTGGTCAAGATCTCGCACTGGCTCCATTGCATATCGTTCAATGCCGGACCGCCCAACCGCGTCTCGTAGCGATCCGGGCTCTGGCCCGCAGTCGGACCGGTTTTTCGGTAGTCCCACATGTATCCACGCGGCGGCTGAACCTGGATCCCGGCCAGCGCATCAACCGTCGGGGAATTGCCCCAAAACAGAACGCACGGTAGATGTGCGGCGGGATCCGCCACGAGCCGCGAGGTGAAAACCATCCGAAAGTCTCCGTAGGTCGCGCGCGTGTAGATGAACCCGCGCGCCGGCGCAAGGCTGTGCATGGCACCCGCGACGACCGACCAGGAACCGGCCGGGACCTGAATCCATCCGTCGAGGTTGCTGCCATTGAAGATCGGCACCAGCCCCGTGCCCGCGTCGGCGGGCGGCACACCACCGTCGCTGGCGTCGCCAGCGCGCGCGTCGCCGGATCGCTCAGCGTCCGCGCCGGCATCGACTTCACCCAAGCGTCCTCCTGCTCCACCCACTGCGCCACCGCCGGAGGCGCCGCCGTCGGGACCCACGAGATGCATCCCGCCGTCTGAGGCGGCTGCGCTACCGGCCGCGCCGTTCACGCCACCGGCGGCACCGATGGCGCTCATGCCACCGGTCCCGCCCACGCGAGAGGGATCGGAGCTCGCGCTGCAAGCGGTGACCAGCGTCGCCAACAGCGCCAGCCAGGACACGTTCATCGTCATTCGCGTCAACAACATATGAAGACAAGGGGCCGAGGGCCCAGAATCTGTGCACCACCGACCCCTTAAAGTTCAGAAACGCATGTCGCCTCGGGCGGTCACCTTCTGCGAACGCTCAACTGCGTCGGCTTGTGTCGCAATTTCGAAAAAAGGAATGACCCGATTGTTGGACCTTCGCTCCCTCTCTTGTGGGTTCTCATGTCATTCCCAGCATGGCGCGCAACTAGCGGTGCGAGTCATTGGCCTGGCGTCATTGGGGACGTATGGGCCGAATCTGTGCGTCCCTTCGACCTTCACTTTTTACCTGGACCACGCCTGAGGAATCTCCGTCGACCCCTGACAGCAATGACCGGCACTCGTAGCGCCCCATCGTCGCTTCCTTCACTCATCGCATTGGCATTCGTCGCTCTGGCACTGGGACTCTCTGGCGCCGCTTGCTTTGCGCCGCCCGAGGCCTGCAGCGACTGCAACCGCGGCGTCGGTAGCGGTCCCGGCAGCTTCGGAGGAGCCCGCGGCGCAGGGGGCATGCTCGGCAGCGGCGGAATACTCGGCACGGGCGGATTGATGAACACCGGCGGCACGACCGGCACAGGAGGGTCGAGCGCCGGCGGATCGGGCGCCGGTGGCGCCGGTCTGGGCGGGTCGGGCATGGGCGGAGCGGGTATGGGCGGCGCGAGCATGGGGGGCTCGGGTATAGGTGGCGCGAGTGTGGGTGGCGCTGGCGGCTTGATCGATGCTGCGCTGGTGACCTGGTATCAGCTCGACGATGGCAGCGGGACCACCGCCGTCGATTCGTCGGGCCATGCGCGGAACGCGACCCTGACGGCACTCGCTGGCGGGACCGCCGCGTTTTCGACCACGCATCAGGTGGGCACTGGCGCGCTAAATCTGGTTGGCAGTAGCCCGACGGTTGGCGGCTTCGCCGCCGTGCCGGCGAGCCTGCAGGCCATGGGGGCTGTCACCGCGATCACCATCGCCTGCTGGGTCAACGTCCGGACAGAGCGGGCCTGGGAGCGCGTCTTCGACTTCGGCAACGGCGTTTCGACCGGGTTCATATTTCTGACCACGGCTCAGGGGACGTCCACGCCCAACTCGCCGCGCTTCACAATCTCGTTGACTGACAGGACCGGCGAACAGGTCATCGGCATGACGACGCCGGCGGTACTGTCGACGAATACCTGGCATCACCTCGCCGTCGTGCTGGGCGGCGGCAACCCGTACACGGGCACGCTCTACATCGACAAGGTCGTGGCCGGCAGGAACACAGCTATGACCCTGCGTCCGTCGAACCTGGGCAACACCCCGAACAATTGGATCGGGCGATCGGAGTTCCCCGCGGACCCGCTATTCGACGGGTTCATCGACGACTTTCGTATCTATTCCCGTGAGCTCACCGCCCTGGAAATCGCCGCCTTACCCTGAGGGCCGCCCGTCAGCTCACGGCGCGGTCGAGCTGATCGCAGTGCCCTTATAGGCAATCGTCGCATCGACCGTCGAGCTCTCGTCGATGCCTGTGCCATGGCTCGGATCCACGAACACGACATGGAAGGTGCGGTTCGCGAGCATCCCAGGGAAAGACCCGGTGCGTGCGCCGATCGTAAGCATGTTCGTGGCGTCGTTCCAGGTCACGGGGATCGTCGCAAACATTCCGCTCTCGTAGTCGTAGTTGTCGTCCTCGTCCTCGTAGAGCGTGAACGAGCCGTTCGCGCCGCGGTAGACGCGCAGCTCGATTGGGTCCGCTGGCTTCTCGTTCGCGTACTGAACTACCGGGCCGAGCGGTACGATAGAGCCGGCTCGCACGAAGAGAGGGATGTGATCGATCGGAGCCGCCGCGGTGATGGTCTGACCGCCTGCCATCGCGGCTCCGGACCAGAAGTCGATCCAGGTCGTCGCCGCGGGCAGGTAGACGCTGCGGCTCGTGGCACCCGCATCGGAGACCGGGCTTACGAGGATTGCCGGGCCGAACATGTACTCGTCGGGCACGTCCAGCGCGTTTGGGTCGGCGGCGAAGTCGAACACGAGCGCGCGCATGAGCGTCGACGCCGCGTCCGTCACCTGCC
>CAZNCQ010000374.1:0-6267 GCA_964571275.1 uncultured Myxococcales bacterium | reverse complement strand
TCTCGCCCATGGCCCAGAAGTTGTCCTTGTCGCCGAGCCGGATCACCCGGTCGTCCCCGACGCCGGCGACCTTCCGCCAGAGCGCGGCCGCGTCGTCGTCGGTGTAGTGGACGGTGTAGATGAGCCGGCTCTTGTCGATGCCGTAGACCGACGTGAGCAACTCGTGGGCGAAGGCGATCGCGTCCTGCTTGAAGTAGTCGCCGAACGAGAAGTTGCCCAGCATCTCGAAGAAGGTGTGGTGGCGCGCGGTGCGGCCGACGTTGTCGAGGTCGTTGTGCTTGCCGCCCGCGCGCACGCACTTCTGCGAGCTGGTCGCGCGCACGAAGCCGAGCCTGGTCTGTCCGGTAAAGACGTCCTTGAACTGGTTCATGCCGGCGTTGCTGAACAGCAGCGTGGGATCGTTGGCGGGGACCAGGCTGGAGCTCGGCACCTCCTCGTGCCCCTTCGAGCGAAAGTAGTCGAGGAACTGGCGGCGGACCTGCTCGGACGCGACTCGAGGCGATGACATAGAACCGTGAAGACTAATCGCGCGGGCGTCGCTGCTCAATGGCCAGTTTGCACGACGCGCGCGATCGGTCCGCGTCAGCGCTTCTTGCCGAAGCGATCGATCTGCAGGCTGGGGCCCAGGTCGTCGGGCTCCGCCAGGTCCAGATCGGCCTCGGCGTCGGCGTGCGGCGCCTGGACCGTGTTCGAGCCGCGGCTGACGCCGCGGAACGCGAGCGCGAAGTCGTCGGGGTTGGTCGCGCTGGCCAGCGCTTCCTCGTAGGTGACCAGGTTGCCCCGCACCAGCTCGGTCAGCGACTGATCGAAGCTGATCATGCCGTAGGGATCGCGCCCGGTGGCGATCGCTTCGTGGATCTCGCGCGTGCGCTTGGGGTCGGCGATCAGCTCGCGCACGCGCGCCGTGTTGACCAGGATCTCGACCGCCGGGATCATCCCTTTCCCGTCGGCGCGCTTGACCAGCCGCTGCGAGATCACGCCGCGGAGCACGCCCGCCAGCTGCAGCCGCGCCTGACCCTGCTGGTGCGGCGAGAAGACCGACACGATGCGGTTGATGGTCTCGACGGCGTCGAGCGTGTGCAGCGTCGACACCAGCAAGTGCCCGGTCTCGGCGGCCAGCATCGCGGTCTCGATGGTCTCGAGGTCGCGCATCTCGCCGACGAAGATGACGTCGGGGTCCTGGCGCAGGGCGGCGCGCAGCGCCTTGGCGAAGGTCGTCGTGTCGAAGCCGATCTCGCGCTGGTTGATCACGCTGCGCCGATCCTTGAACGCGTACTCGATCGGATCCTCGATGGTGACGATGTGGCAGGCACGTTTCGAGTTGATGTAGTCGACCATCGCCGCCAGCGTCGTCGACTTGCCCGACCCGGTGACGCCCGTGACCAGAACCATGCCGCGCTCGGAGTCGGCCAGGTCCAGCACGGCGCCCGGCAGGTTCAGTTTCTGGAAGGGCGGCACGTCGGGCGGGATGAGCCGCATGACCATGCCCACGGCGCCGCGCTGCTGGAAGACGTTGACGCGGTAGCGGGCGCCGTCGTTCGTCGCGTAGGCGAGGTCGACGTCCCAGTGGCGTTCGTAGATCTCGCGCTGGCGGTCGTTCATGATGGCGAGCGCGAAGGTCTGCAGCACGTCGCGGGTCAGCGGCGGCACGTCGCGCACGGTGCGCAGGTCTCCCTTGATGCGGAAGATCGGCGGCAACCCGGCCTTGAGATGTACGTCCGAGGCGCCTAGCTGCCGCGCCGCCTGGAGGACCCGGTCGAGAATCGAGTTCATGCCGTCCCTGTTTCCACTATATCAGTCGAGGCCGACGCCACCAATGTGGTGCCTGGTGCGCAGAAAAGTCGCGGGTGACTCGCGCACCGTTGCGAATCGGAGTAGTTTTTTCGAGTGACTGATGTTCCCGCATCCGCCGCCGGCCAGGAGATCCTGGTCGTGGACGGCGACGAGCAGGTCGTGAAGGGCCTCGATCGACTGCTGACGCGTGTGGGTCTGACGGTGACGGGGACCGGCGACCACGGTCGCGCACGGGACCAGATCCTCAACAAGTACTTCGCGGTCGCGCTGCTCGACGTGGACACGCCCACGCCGGGCGGTGGGCTCGAGCTCCTGCAGTTCGCGCGCGACAAATCGCCGCTGATGTCCGTGATCATGATGACCAACCGGCGGTCGTTCGACACGGCGGTGAAGTCGTTTCGCGGCGGCGCGCTCGACGTCGTGCTCAAGGAGCCCGAGGTCGTGCCCTACCTGCGCGAGCGCGTGCTCGACGCGGCCACCGAGCTGAAGTCGACCATCGACCGCACGGCGTTGCTGGAGGAGATCACCGAGGCGCACGAGGGCTTTCTGCACAAGATGCGCGAAATGTCGAAGACCATGATCGACATGGAGGACCGCATCCTCGGCCGGTCGAAGACCGGCGAGCGTGCGACGATCAACAGTGATCCGGTCGACGTGGTCGTGGTCGACGACGATCCGGAGGCGGTGCCGCGCTTCCAGCGCGTGCTGAGCGAGAAGGACGGGTGGCGTTTCTTCGCGGCCTTCACGGGCGGCGAGGCGCTGGACCACGTCGCGCAGCAGCGCCCGCACATCGTGATCGTCAAGGAGCACCTGCCCGACCTGCCCGGCTCGATGGTGGTGAAGTCGGTGAAATCGGGCGCGCCCGACGCGATCACGCTGCTCTACGCGCCGCCGGGGCGAGGCGATCAGCCCGGCTTCGTGAAGATGCTCGAGGGCAGCCGGATCATCAACCTGGTGCCGAGCTACGCGGCGCCCGAGCAGCTGGTGTCGGCCATGAACGAGATCCGCGAGGCGCTGCAGCAGCAGCTGAAGGAGCGCCGCTACCTGCAGGCGTTTCGCCAGCGTCACTTCGAGTTCTTGCAGCGCTACAACTCGATCAAGCAGCGCGTGGCGGCGCAGCTGGAGCAAAGCAAGAAAGAGCGGCGGTAGGCCTGAGGCGCGTCACCGGCGAGTGACCGCGCCGACGCAGGCGTCGCGCAGACGTCACATTCGTCGGGCCGGCTCGCCAGTAGAGTTCGCCCCGCGTGGACCAAGCGGGAGGCAGGAACAGGCGACGCAGGAACAGGCCACGCGGGAACAGGCGATGGTTGGCGGCCCGCGGGACGGCGCTCGCGATCGTCTCAGCGATCGTGCTGATCCTGAACGCCGGCGCGTCGCGCGCGGGCGCGGACGGCAACTACTACCTCTGCTGCGACCTCGCCAGCCGGCCCAACGGGGCGTGCGTGCCGCAGTCGTCGCCGTGCGCCATCTCGACCGGCTACGCCGTCGCGCTTCACAACCTCCCGGGCGCGCAGGCTCCCGGCGACTATCCCTTTCCCGACGGAATCCCCGGCGTGATGTCGCTGGCCGAGGATCCGAGCGGGCCCTGGCAGGGGCTCTGCCTCTTCCAGGCGCCGTATCTGGATGGTTCGGCACAGGCGATTGACCAGTCGGCGCCGGTCAAGCCCGCGCTCTGCATCCAGCTGACCGTGACCGCGGCGACCGCGGTGATGGAGGGGGAGTACCAGTTCCCCCCGGGCAGCTGGAACAGCTACGCGGCCTGCTGGGGCGCGCCGCCCAAGCCCGACGGCGGCCAACCGTGCCTCGCGGACCTTCCCACCGTCGACGTCACCGACGGCGGCTACCCCGCGCACGGCTATGATCCGGACAGCGGCACAGGGCAAGACAACCACTACGATCCGTCCATCGCGCTGACGCCGTACCCGTCGAATTCGTGCTGCGGGCCGTTGATCGGCCTGCGCTTCCAGCAGAACGATCTGTGGCAGGTCAGCCTGAGCCAGGAGGTGCCGACCGTCCGGCTGCCGCCCGGACAGGACGTCACCCCGACGGCGACGGTGGTGGTCGGTGACGGCGGGGAGAGCGCTGGTGGAGGTGGCGGGTGCTGCAGCGTCGGGGGGCGGGATGGGGAGACGCGGGGGCCAGATCTTCTGCTGCTGCTGATCGGGGTCGCGGCTATGGGGGCGAGGACGAGCAGGGCGACGAGGACGAGAACGGAAGGCTAGCCGGGCGGCTCGATCACCCCGATGTAGGGCAGGTTGCGGTAGAGCTGGCCGGCGTCCAGGCCGTAGCCGACGACGAACGCGTCGGGCGCCTCGAAGCCGACGAAGTCGACCGGGATCGTCGTGGTGCGCTGCGCGGTCTTCGACAGCAGCACGCAGGTGTGAACGCTGGCCGGGCCGCGCGCATTCAGCAGATCGAGCAGGTAGCGAAGGGTGAGCCCGGTGTCGGCGATGTCCTCGACCAGCAGCACGTGGCGGCCGGCGATCGGCGCCGCCAGGTCGCTGGTGATCTCGACGACGCCCGACGAGACCGTCGCGTCGCCGTAGCTGCGCACGCCCAGAAAGTCACAGGTCATGTCGCGCGGGATAGCGCGCACCAGGTCCGACATGAAGATGAAGGCGCCGCGCAAGACGCCGACCACCGTCAGCGGGCCGGGCGGCAGGTTCTGGTCGATCTCCCGGGCGAGCGCGGCGACCCGCGTCGCGATGGCGGCGGCGGAGATGATCTGCCTCGGGATCTCATGGGGCGGCATTCTCCCGCACCCTGCCTGATCGCCGCGCCTGCTTCAACTTTGGCCGGGAACCTGGCGACGAGTCATGTTGTCGTAGGATCGGAGGCCTGCATGCTCGACGTCACTCCTCGCCGGTTCACCGCCGCCGCGCGCCTGGGTATCTGCGCGGCGCTATGTGCGCTCGCCGCCTGTGCGACCAAGCCACCGCCCGCGCCCGCCACGCCCGCGACGGCGGGCCAGCCCGTGACCGAATACGAAATGGATCCGATCAAGATCGAGGCGGTCAAGGGACCCGACGGCATCCACATCGAAAGCTTCGACGCCGCCGAGCTGTTCGACGCGGCTGGGGCGGCGCTGTCGGACAAGCGCTACGACGACGCCATCGCCGCCTATGACCGGCTGCTCAAGGAGTTCGCCGACTCGCGCTACACCAAGGCGGCGCTCTACAACGTCGGTCTGGCGTACCAGGGCAAGAAGGACTGGCCGTCGGCGGTCGCGCGCTTCAAGGTGCTGAGCGACCAGTACGGCGAGACGCCCGACGCCAAGGATGCGCAGTTCCAGATGGGGGCGTCCTACGCCGAGCTGGAGAACTGGCCGGCGTCGGCGCAGGTGTTCGCGCTCATCTTGCAGCGTCAGGATCTGACCGCCGACGACAAGATCGAGGCGCTGGGCCGGCGCGGCTTCGCTCAGTTCAAGCTCAAGGACCTGGACACAGCGGAGCGGACGTTCAAATCGGCGGTGGCGTACTTCGAGCAGATCGCGCTGCAGGAGCGGCTGGAGACCGACTTTTACCTGGGCCTGTGCAAGTACCACCTGGGTGAGATTCCGCACGAACGCTTCCGCTCCGCGCCGCTCCGGCTGCCCGAGAAGCAGATGCGCATCGACATGGACGAAAAGGCGCGTCTGCTGCTGTTCGCGCAGCGCATGTACATCGACGCGATCAAGCTCGGCAACCCGCAGTGGGCGTCTGCGTCGGGCTACCAGGTCGCGTCACTGTATGAGGAGTTCTACGACGCGTTCATGCACGCGCCGGTGCCGCCCGAGTTGCTGGGCGCCGGCGCTGAAGTGAAGCGCGAGATCTATTTCGAGGAGCTGCGGAAGGACATCCGGATCCTGCTGGAGAAGTCCCTGCGCTGGAACGAGCAGAATCTTCTGATGATGGAGCGCCTGGGCGTGCAGAACGAGTGGCGCGACAAGTCCAAGCTCGCCTACGCCAAGCTCCAGCGGCTGCTCGACCCGAGTACGCCCATCGACGCACCGGCTGACGCGACGGCCGGAGCCCCCGCCCCTGCGGCGTCGCCACCTCCGCTGCCCCAGCCGCCGGGACCTCGCCCGGACGCTGTACCCGACCCGGCGGCGCCAGCCACCCCCGACAAGCCGGCACAAGAACCAGAAGGCGATCAGCCGTCCGGCGCGCCCCGACCCAAGCCGCCGGCCCAGGGCCCTGTCCGCCAGATTTTGTAGCCGCCGCAGGTCCCGAACGGCTAGATTGGGCGGCGCGAGGCCGCCGCGCGAGCCCTTCCCGGCAAGAAGCTGGCCAAAAGCGGGCTCCCGTCATGACGGGGCTTGACACGCGGCTGTGATCGAACTATACGTTCGCGCTCGCGCGCGCCGGGGGACACCTATGCCGATGCGCGCGGACCACCGAACTCATCAAGATCACAGGACATCAATTCGAAAGAGACAGCGGCGCTGGCGTAGCTCAATGGTAGAGCAGCTGATTTGTAATCAGCAGGTTGCGG
>CAZNCQ010000373.1:0-6275 GCA_964571275.1 uncultured Myxococcales bacterium | reverse complement strand
CAATTCGACGTCCAATTCGATGCCCCTCAAGGCAACCTTCGCCGCCGAGATCGGCCGCACCAACGGCCCGTTCGACAACCCCGACGGCTGGGACCGCTACAAGCTGTTCAACAAGCTCGCGTGGAGCCCGACGCCGAGCGCCAGCGTCAGCCTCACCGAGATGAGCTACGCCGGCAACTGGCACGGCTCGGGCCAGCTCCCGGCGCGCGCGGTCGACCAGGGGCTGGTCTCGCGCTTCGGATCGCTCGACCCCGACGAGGGCGGCAACACCGCGCGCCACCAGATCGCGCTCGCGTACCGCCTGCGTCCGACGGAGAACAGCGAGCTGCGCGTCCTGGGCTACCTGGCGAGCTATCGCTTCAACTTGTTCTCGAACTTCACGCTTTACCTGAATGATCCGGTCAACGGCGACGAGATCGAGCAGATCGATCGGCGCACGTTCTACGGCAGCAAGGTCAGCTACCGCGCCCTACACCAGGTCGGGCGCGTGTCGTTCGACACGACGATCGGGGGCGACGCACGGAGCGACGACATCCACGAGGAGCTCTGGGACACCGTGCACCGGCAACAGGTCACCGCCGTGCGCAGCAACGACGTGCACGAGAGCTTCGTCGGCGCGTATGTCAACGAAGAGGTCGCGCCCGCGCGCTGGCTGCGCGCTGATTTCGGCGCGCGCGCGGATCTGCTGTCGTTCGCCGTCGATAACCGGCTGTCGTCGAGCGATGAGGCCGCGCCCCAGAGCGGCGTGGGCGCCGCGCACCAGCTGAGCCCGAAGGCGAGCCTGATCCTGTCGCCCCTCGAGCGGCCGGGTGCCGAGCTCGATCTCTACGCCAACTACGGCCACGGTTTTCACTCCAACGACGTGCGCGGCGTGTTCGCGCAGCCGGCGGTCACGCCGCTGGCGCGCGCGATCGGCGAGGAGATCGGTGCGCGCGCGCGTCTCTTCGGCCGCTGGGATCTGGCCGTCGCGGTCTGGCAGCTGGATCTCGACAGCGAGACGGTCTGGAACGGCGACGACGGCACGACCGCGGTCAGCGGTCCCACCAACCGCCGCGGCATCGAGCTCGAGAGCCGCTACGAGGTCACGCCCTGGCTCGCGGCCGACGCCGCGGTGACCTTCACGAAGTCACAGTTCACGACGGATCGCGAGAACGGCGGCGGGCTGGCGCTGGCGCCCAAGCGCACCTGGGCCGGCGGCCTGTCGGGCCGGCATGCGCTGGGCCCCGGCGTGGCGCGCGCCGGCCTGCGCTTCTACGGCATCGGGGATCGACCCGCGACGGACGACGGCGCGCTGACCGCGCCCGGCTTCACCCAGCTCGATCTCCACCTGGGCTACCGGCACCGCTGGTTCGACGTCGCGCTCGACGTCGAGAACCTGCTCGATGGTGTGTTCCGCTCGGCGCAGTTCGCGACCGTGAGCCGGCTGCCGGGCGAGCCGGCGGTGGGCGCCGCCGTACCATCCGGCTTCAGCTGTGGCACCAGCGGGCGCCTGGCACCGGCGCCCGACGGAAGCCCGGCCGGCGGACGCTTCTACGGCTGCCAGGACGTCAACTACACCCCCGCCTACCCGCTGACGCTGCGGGTGATGGCGACGGTGTTTCTCGACTGAGCCGCACCGGCCACTCGCGGTACCATGGCGGGATGTTCGAGTCCGCCGAGGTCGGTCACGCGATCGACAAGAAGGCCTTTCGCAAGGAGGAGGTGACCCTGCGCGCGCGGCTCCTCGACGCCCAGCGCCGACTGCGAGACCAGGGACGCTTCCCGGTCCTGTTGCTGATCTCCGGCGTCGACGGCGCCGGCAAGAGCGAGACGCTGGCGCAGCTCTACGAATGGATGGACGCGCGCTTCCTGAGCACGCTGGCCTTCACGTCGCCGACCGACGAGGAGCGCGAGCGGCCGTTCATGTGGCGCTACTGGCGCGCGCTGCCGCCGCGCGGGCGCACGGGCGCGTTCGCGGGGTCGTGGTACTCGACTCCGATCGCCCACCGCATGGCGGGCGAGAGCTCGCGCGTCGAGCTCGACCGGCGCCTCGACGAGATCAACCGCTTCGAGGCCATGCTGGTGAACGAGGGCGCGCTGCTGCTGAAGTTCTGGCTGCACCTGACGCGCTCCGGGCAACGGCAGCGCTTGCGCAAGCTGGAGGCCGATCCGCGCACCGCGTGGCGCGTGACCAAGACGTCGTGGGTGCGCACGCGCACGTACGATGCCCTGCAGAACGTGGCCGGGCACGTCTTGCGCCTGACCAACACGTCGTGGGCGCCGTGGAGCATCGTCGACGGCACCGACGACAACTACCGGCACCTGCGCGTTGGCCGCGAGCTGCTGGCGTCGCTGGAGAAGCGGCTCGGCGAAAAGAGCGTCAAGAAGCGCGTCTTCGCGCCGCCGGTCGCACCGGTGGCCGACGACCGCAATGTGCTGTCCGCGCTGAACCTCGATAGGACGCTCGCCGGCAAGAAATACGAGCTCGAGCTCGCGAGGTGGCAGGGCCGGCTGGCCGAGCTCGCGCGCCACCGCGCCTTCGCGCGCCGGTCGCTGGTGCTGGTCTTCGAGGGCATGGACGCCGCGGGCAAGGGCGGCGCGATCCGGCGGCTGACGGCGGCGCTGGATCCGCGCCAGTTCCAGGTGGTGCCGGTCGCCGCGCCCACCGACGAGGAGAGCGCGCATCCCTACCTGTGGCGCTTCTGGCGGCAGCTGCCGCGCTGGCGGCACGTCACGATCTTCGACCGGTCGTGGTACGGGCGCGTGCTGGTCGAGCGCATCGAAGGCTTCTGCGCCGAGGCCGACTGGCTGCGCGCGTACGCCGAGATCAACGATTTCGAGCACGAGCTGGTGACCGCCGGAACGATCGTGCTGAAGTTCTGGCTGCAGATCGATCGGCAGGAGCAGCTGCGGCGGTTCAAGCACCGGGAGAAGGTCGCGCACAAGCGCTTCAAGATCACGCCCGAGGACTGGCGCAACCGCGACAAGTGGAGGGACTACCAGAAGGCCGCGGTGGACATGATCGATCGGACCAGCACCGGCCGAGCGCCCTGGGTGATCGTCCCCGCCAACGACAAGAACTTCGCGCGCGTGATGATCGCGCAACGAGTGGTGAAGCACCTCGAGCGCGCGCTGCGGGTCTGAACGCGGTGGTTGATGTCGGCGACGTCGCGACTACGGCGGCGCCGCCAGATGGGCTCCCTTTCTTGCGCACCAGGCGAGCACGTCGGCGAAAGGCCGGTCCTCGGCCGCGCCGAACAACGGATGACGTGTGAGGCGTGCGCGGGTCTGCGCGGGGCTGCCGATGCCGCACAGGAACCGCGCCCGCTGGCGCGCGTCAGCGAGCGCTCCCGGCTGCTCGGCGCACAGCTGGAGAAACGCGCGCTCATCGATCGAGCCCGGAAACGCGGCGCGCGCGGGCGGCGCCGGCAGCGTGGCCGCGCCGCTGCTCAAGCAGTATGTGCAATGACCGCAAGGTGCCGCCCGGGTCTCGCCGAAATAGCCGACCAGGGCGTTGACCTGGCAGCCTGCGTGCGTGACCAGCGCCAAGACGCGTTGGCCCCGTGCAATCTCCTGAGCCTCGCGCGCTTCGAAACGACGGAGCAGCTCGGCCACCAGCGCATCTCCGTCCTCGGCCGGTCGTAGCCGGCGGTAGCGCTGGCGCACGTCCGAGGCGCGCACCTCGGCCCAGCCTTGCCCCTCGAGATACTCGATCGCGCGCACGACGCGTCCCCGGTCCTGTCCCAGCGCGGCGCCGACCTTTGCCGCGTCGAGCGTGTACCAGATCCGCCCCTTCTTCGCGGCGGCGAAGATCGACGTGATGAATTGCGCGCGCTCGCCCTCGAACCTGGCGGCGATCTCCGATGGGTCGAGCGCCGGCCGCACTTCGTACGCGCCGTAGAACGGCGTCCCCTGGCGCAGTACGCCCACGAGCTCGAGGTAAGTCAGCGCCGTGCGCAGCACCAGCAGGCGGATGTCGTGACGGGCCGACAGGTCCGAGAGGCTCACATGGAATTCGAGCCCCGCGCCCAGGACTTCGGTGATCAACCCTCGCAGCGCGGCCTCGGTCGGCGTGTCGCCGTATGCGAAGTTCTCCAGCACCGGTATGTCGGCGGGGCAGGCGAACATCTCGACGGTCGAAGGCTCACCGTCGCGGCCGGCGCGTCCGATCTCCTGGCTGTAGCTCTCGAGGCTCTTGGGCAGGTTGTAGTGGTACACGTAGCGGACCGACGCGCGGTCGATCCCCATGCCGAACGCGATGGTCGCAACGACGACGCCCGCCGCCGAGGCCATCCACCAGTCCTGGATGGCCGCTCGCTCCTGCGGCTCGAGCCCGGCGTGATAGGTGCGCGCGGGCAGACCCGCGCTCGCGAGGTCGTCGCCCACGCGCTCGGCTGTCTTTTGCAGCGTGACGTAGACGATTGTCGGTCCGGGCTCACGCTGCCGCAGCCGCGCGAGCAACAGGCCGTCGCGCTGGTCCGCCGGCACCGGCGTCGTGAGCAGCGTGAGGTTCGACCGATAGAAGCCCGTGACGATCGCCGCCGCGGGCGGAATCTCGAAGGCGGCGCAGATGTCGCGCACGACCTGCGGCGTCGCCGTCGCAGTCAGGCCCAAGACCCGCTCGGCCCGGATCTGCCGGCGGATCTCCGCCAGCTTCAGGTAGTCGGGGCGAAAATTATGCCCCCACTCGGAGATGCAGTGCGCCTCGTCGACGGCGAAGAGCGCGATCTTCAGACGCTCGAGGATCGCGAGGAAGCGTTCGTTGTTGAATCGCTCGGGCGCGACGTAGAGCAGCTTCAACGTCCCCGCGACGAGGCGCCGGTTGATGTCCTCGACCTCGCCCGGCGACAGCGACGAATCCAGGCGTGCGGCCTCGATGTCGCGCCTGCGCAGGGAATCGATCTGGTCCTTCATCAGCGCCACCAGGGGCGAGACGACCAGCGTGACGCCCTCCATTCGCAACGCCGGCAGCTGATAGCAGAGCGACTTGCCTGCGCCCGTGGGAAACACGCCGAGGGCGGCCCCGCACGCCGAGAGCGCCCGCAACACTTCGCGTTGCCCGGGCCGAAACTGGAAAAAGCCGAAGCGCTCGCGCAGGAGCTCTTCGTCCGTCATCTGCCGGGGTCCGTCCACCACCCGGCCATCCTGACTGAAAAGGGGACCGAAATCAGGACGCGCATTCGACATGCGGCGAATGGCTGCAGACTGCGTGCCGCGCGGCAGCGCGGCGGGCGGACTCCAAACGCACGAGCGGCGTGCCCGCGCCTTCCGCACGCCGGCCGCTGCATTACATTGTCACAGCCGATCACCCGGACGCCGTGGAATGAAAGAGTGGCGGGCGACTACCGCGATGAATGGCAGCTCACCGTCGCGTTCGAGCTGTCGTTGATGGGCGCGGTCGACAACGGATACGGCATGGAGGCGTTCGCCGCCAAGCAACTGCAGGCGTCCGGACGAAGCGTCAGTGCGACGCCGCGGCTCGGCCTCGAGAGCGAGGTCGTCCCCGCCCGGCTCCGGCTGCGTGCGGGGAGCTATCTCGAGGCGTCACGATTCTTTGAAACATCGGCGCGATGGCACGGGACGGCGGGCGCCCAGGTCCGTCTCTTCTCGTTCAGGCTCGCCGGGCATGAACGGCGCGTGGCCCTCTCGTTCGCCGGCGATGTCGCGGCACGCTACGAGAACCTCGGCATCTCGCTGGGGTTCTGGAACTGATGTCCGCAGCGCGGTTGCGACTGAACGGCAGCAATCGCAACGGCGGGCCTTACCGACACGCCGCCGCGCCCTAGATTGACGTCGCCGCGATCCCGCGTCTCAAGGAGCTCGATGCCCACCAACAAGAAATCTCCCTCTCGTTCACGCGCCTCGTCGACCGGGTCCTCCTCGTCCGCTCGGTCGACGCAGAGCGGGCCCGCGCGCGGCGGGCGTGCCGGTGCGGCCAGCGACGCCCTCGTCGCCAAGATGGGAGCCGCCGAGAGGCTCGCGGAGGCCATGCCTTCGAACGCCAACAAGCCGGCAGAGTTCGGCGCGCCTTCGACCAAGCCTCTGCGTGGAGCGACCGTCGAGGTGCCCGATCCGCGGGCCACCGGCAGCACCCTCACCGAGCGGACAACCTCGTCCAAGGTCGGCGACGGCGACGTTCGTCTGGGCTCGAACCCCGGGTCTTTGCCGCTCGATCGCGTGCGGGTGGATTCATCCGGCCGCACGCTCACGACCAACCTCGGCGTGCCCGTGGCCGACAATCAGAGCTCCCTCAAGGCGGGGTTGCGCGGCCCGGCGCTTCTCGAGGACTTCATCCT
>CAZNCQ010000372.1:0-6331 GCA_964571275.1 uncultured Myxococcales bacterium | reverse complement strand
TGGAGTTGACCCGATTTGGTGGACACCCACGCTCAGTAAAACGAGCGTAGAAAAGGTGCCACATGTCGAATATGGAAGCGAAGCGGACCCGCCGCGTACACACGCGAGAGTTCAAAGCCGAGACGGTGGAGCTCGTGCGAGCCGGGGGACGGAGTATTGGCCAGCTTGCCCGGGACTTGGGACTCGCGGACAGCCTAGTGCGCGCGTGGGTGAGCCAGGCTAACGTGGATGCCGGCAAGGGCCCGCCCGGGGCGCTGACGACGGCAGAGAAGGAAGAGCTTTCGCACCTGCGACGGGAGGTGAAGGTTCTCCGAATGGAGCGGGAGATTTTAAAAAGGGCGGCCACCTTCTTCGCCAAGGAGAGCGCGTGAAGTTCGCGTTCATCTCCGCAGAGAAGGTGGCCTTTTCCGTCGCGGCGATCTGTCGCCTCCTGGCTGTCTCGCCGAGTGGCTACTTCGCGGCACAGAAGCGTCCCCGATCGTTCCACGCTCGCCGCGACGAGGAGCTCTCCGAGCAGGTGTCTGCAGCGCACTTGGGCAGCAGGCGACGGTACGGCAGCCCGCGCGTGCACGCCGAGCTCCAAGCCGCTGGGGAGCACGTCGGCCGCAAGCGCGTGGCGAGGCTGATGCGCGAGAGAAAGTTTGTGGGGCGTATGCGGCGCCGATTCCGTATCACGACGGACTCGAAGCACAGCTATCCGATCGCGCCGAACCTGCTCGCGCGCAACTTCACAGCGGCGGCCCCCGACCGAGCATGGGTCACCGACATCACGTTTCTCTGGACGGCCCAGGGGTGGCTGTATCTCGCGGTGATTCTCGATCTCTTCTCGAGGCGAGTGGTGGGCTGGGCAACCAGTCGGAACGTTGACCGCCATCTCGCCCTCGCGGCGTTGGACATGGCGCTCGCAAAGCGCCGCCCCACGGCGGGTCTCGTCCACCACTCTGATCGCGGCAGCACGTACGCGAGCACCGACTACCGAAGGGCGCTGAAGACCAGAGGCATCGAGTGCAGCATGAGCCGGAAGGGAGATTGCTACGACAACGCCGTGGCCGAGAGCTTCTTCTCGTCGCTCAAGCGCGAGATGGACGGCGCAGATGATCTGGAGAGCTGGGCGGGTGCCACCGTTTCGATTGGCGAGTACATCGACGGCTTCTACAATCTTCAGCGCCGACACTCCGCGATCAGCTACAAGAGTCCGATCGAATTCGAACTGTTACATTCAGTGAAGAAGGCAGCGTAAGAAAACCGTCTACCAAATCGGGTCAACCCCACGACGACTAGCGGCGCGTGCGGTTGGAAAGGGCTAGCGAGGATCAGAGACCGCTTGCCAACTGGCGGGCCTTGGTCACATTCGTGCGCATAATCACCAGCTCGACGCTCACACCGAAGGTCTCAGCGATCTGTACGTCAGGACAGCCTCGCTGGACGAGGGGGACCAGTCCGTTGAAGGGAACGAGAGCAGCGCCCGCCACCCCGTACGCCTCCCTCTCCTTACTTCGGGCAAAGGTCCTCTGCGGCAAGCCGGTCACCGGATGGGGAACTAAGTCAGTTGGCTTGTGGCCGAGAATAATGTGGGACACCTCTTCCATCAGCGACACGCGAACACGGTTCTCGTTGTGCCACGGGTTCCACGTGATCAACCAGGGATTCGCCTCGCCCATACGAAAAGCCATGGCCGACCAGCGGCTGCTCTCGTCCCGGAGCACTCGTAGGTCTTCAGCCCGTTCTGCGGGAGCCGTTCTGAGATCGAACAGGACCATATTGTCATAGGTCGCGATGAGCGCCGCCGGATCAAGTCGGACGGTCGACCCCAACTTGAGTCTCTGCCTGAGGCGGTGCCCCTCGCGCTCGAGGTGGCGCACGAAGGGGTCGTTCGGCCACGGAACGAACATCGAGTGGCCTCACTCGCCCGGAGGCTTCTTGGCCATCGCGATGTACGCCTGTTTGACTATGCGAATTAGAGCTTCCGCGGCCTCAGGGCGGAGATTCGGATCGGCCCGGAATTGCACCTCCACAGACGCCAGCGGGTCGCCTTTCCCCCCCTCGGCCCGCTTGGGCAACTCGCCGCGACGGTGAACTACGCGCTCGAGAGGAACTCCCACCCAGTCCACCAGCGCCTGAACCGTGTCGAGATCCGGGCGGGCTTCGCCGCGCTCAATCCTAGACAGGGTCGACGCACTGACGCCGCTTTTCTTTTCGGCGTCGCGAAGAGAGAGCCCCTTACTCTCGCGATGCCCCTTCACCAGTGCCCCCAGGCCGATGAAGTCGACCACGGTTCTTGCTTTCACGTCCGTTAGCACAGCACGTCATCGTCCCGCGCGCAAGATATTGTCCCGTCCTTGACACACGACCTCCGCCCTATCATCCTAGATACACCGTCCCATACTCGGGACATCACTCACGGAGGACAACAGTCGTGTTCAAGATTCGCATCAACAAGGACAACTTCGAGTGGCCGAATCCAACCATCACGGGCAAGGACGTCTTGGACCTCGTGAAAAAGGACGCCGCGAAGAACGCGGCGTATGAGTTCATCAAGGGCAAGCCCCAGCGCGTGCAGCTCGACCAGACCGTGGACCTGACCGATCCGGGTGTCGAGCGATTCGAAACGCTCCCGCTCGACCAGACCGAGGGTTAACTTGCCCTCGCGGCGGGAGTTCGACGTCCCGGAGGAGGACCGCGAATACCTAGATAGTCGGCTGGGCCTCGAGTGGGAAGCGGTCCGCGAGGGTGAGATCCGTCGCGTCGTAGTGCGCAGGTTCTCGATCCCCGGAGGTTACAATGTCGCGGAGGCTGATTTGTTTTTGCGGATCGAAGCGAGCTATCCCGACACGCAGATCGACATGGTTTACTTCTCGCCCGGGCTCACGCTCACGAACGGGAGAAGCATCAATAACCTCTCCGGCGAGCCATTCGACGGCAAGACCTGGCAGCGGTGGTCACGGCACCGGACCCAGGAGAACCCATGGATCGCCGGCGTCGACAATATTGAGCGCCATCTGCTGCTAGTCCGCGAATGGCTCGAGCGTGAGCTGAGAAAGTAAATGTTGCGGTCGCTATCATTCGCGTTGACGGCGCGTGACCACGCGCAGCTTCAAAGCCATCTCTTCCCCGGCGACGGGTGCGAGGCGGTGGCACTCCTGCTGTGTGGTCGGGCGCGTGGCGCGGAACAACACGAACTGCAGCGGCTTGTCGTCCACCGTGTCGTTCCAGTGCCGTACTCCGAGTGCCCCGTGCGGACGCCAGAACGCGTGACCTGGAGGACGCATCCGTACCTTCTTGATCTTCTAGTCGAGGCCGCTGCCAAGGGGATGGCTCTCGTGAAGATCCATAGCCATCCGACGAATTACCCCACCTTCTCGCAGGCAGACGATGAGAGCGACCGCGAGCTGTTCGAACGTGTGTTCCCGTTCCTCAACTCTCACGATCCCCACGGGAGTGCGATCATGTTGCCGGCCGGACGAGTATTCGGCCGGTGGTTCAACGAGAACTTGGCCGCAACCCCTTTTTCTCACGTCAGCAAGATCGGCGACGACATCGAGATCTGGCCAGCCACCCTGCCCTCCAGCGCGAACGCGTCATCACAACGCACGGTGCAAGTCCTGGGCGAGGCGACCTTCACCGTCATGCGCCTGCTCCGTGTAGCAGTGGTGGGATGCTCGGGCACTGGCAGTGTCGTTGTCGAACAACTCGCCAGGCTCGGCGTCGGACACTTGATCCTCGTCGATCCTGACGTGGTCGAATACAGGAACCTCAATCGCATCGTGAACGCCACGAGCGAAGACGCAGCGTTGAGTCGGCCCAAGGTCGAGGTACTCGCGCGCTCAGTCGCGCGGATGGGCCTCGGAACGACCGTCGAAGTTCATCACGAGAATCTGCTCACCCCCCAAGTCGTTCGCGCAGTGAGCACCGCCGATGTTCTGTTCGGCTGCATGGACGGCGTCGAAGGCCGCAACGCCTTGAACCGCCTGTCTGCAGCCTACCTCCAGCCCTACTTCGACGTCGGCGTGCGCATCGATGCCGACGGAGCCGGTGGCATTGAGGATATCTGGGGATCGGTTCACTACCTCCAGCCCGGCGGCTCGTCCTTGATGGAGCGCGGTGTCTACACCCGGGAGGACCTCGACGCGGAGGGCCTCAAGCGCACCGACCCAGTTGAGTACCGCCGCCGTCGACGAGAGGGCTACATCCGTGGCGTCCCGGAGAACCGCCCAGCCGTGATTAGCACGAATGCGCTGTACGCTGCCTTCGCCGTGAACGAGCTCCTCGCACGCATCCACCCGTTCCGATGGTCAGGAAACGACGGGTTTGCGATCCATCGCTACAGCCTGACAAGGGACCTGCTCATCGCCGAGAGCGACGGGGCGCCCTCAGCGCGCCTTGCCAAGATCGTAGGACGCGGAGATATTCGACCGCTCCTCGATATGCCGGAGCTAAGCGAGTAGTGACAGCGGCAAGACGCTACCGTGTTCGCCGCGTCGAGGAACGCCCAGATGGAGATGAGATGGAGCCGTGGACGCTCTATGTCGTCGGTGACGCGAAGACACCGTTCTGCGCAGCGATGCTGTGCCCTTGCGAGTGTCGCGCACCCATGTACCTGAGCCTTGTCGAGAACGACGAACCGCGCTGGCAGGTCAAGGTATACAGCGATGGAACGCCAACGATGGTCCCCAGCATATGGCGCGTCGTCGGCTGCCGCAGCCACTTCTTCATCTTCCGCGGACGCGTCGCATGGGTTCGTGATCGCCTCGGACGACACCGCTAGGTCACACATCCCGTCTGGATCGGCATGAGGCGATTCCGTCGGCTGGCAAGACTCTCCCAGCGTCGACCTTGATCATTCTAACGGCGATCGGGCGACGCTCGCTCTCGGGCGGAAGCATGGTGGATTTCGAGACGCCCGCGTGATGTCGGGTCCTAGTCACTATCGGCCCATCGCAGGGTCGCCGCAGGTCCCACCCGCACCTTCTTGCCGTCGTCCTGGACAAGAAAGGGCTGACCACTAATGACGTGCCATCTACCCGCCCACCACGTAGCAGACCCAAAACGTTGGGGCGAAGGAGTGACGCCCGACCGCACGTCTTTCCATGCCGTTGACGCAACTAGCATCTCCAGCCTGCTGCCTTGGACAATCAGTCGTCCGAGCAAGTAGTTGCCTTGCCGATATTGGCCCGTGATCCGAATGGCGGACCGGAGGACCTTTTGCCGGAGCGCTCTTGTTTCTTCGAAGAGCGCCCGGTTTGGGTCTACATCCAACGGCGCCATGGGCCCGTCGAACATCGCGGAACTCGCTTCGATTTCGGTGACTATTTCCCGGGCTCGACGATAGTTGTCTCTCTTTAGGGCTTTGCTCTCGGCCAGGAGCTGTGAGAGCTTCTGATCTCGCAGTAGTGTCAGGTATTCATTGGGGGTCATTTTCCGATCCTCTTGCGGTTATTTGCCAAATGGTCCCTCGACCAGCCAATAGTCTCCGCTTTTCCGATCAACCTCGTCTAGTCCAACAATTTTTTACTCTGGCGCGCTCAGGCCACTGACCTCGATGCTCGTCACGTGAGCGAGAACCGGGAGGCTCCAACGACTGTGACCGGGGCCTGTCGGCAGATCAGGGCCCGGACCGGGAGTGCGTCCTCTAGCAGTCCGACCCCGACCACTGGAGAGCTTGACGCGCACCTGAACATTGCATCAGTATGGAGTATGAGGCTGACAGGATGGGCGGTTCCGACGATCCCGACTTCGCCGAGCTCGTCGCTGGAGCGAATCGGGCCTTGGAGAGCCTGGCGGTTTTCATTGGTACTGACGCGGTAGCAACGATCGCCAGAACCTTCGAAACGCAGATGCTTCAGGCATGGTCGGCTCAGCCCGCGACCTTCCTGTCGGCGATGGAATCCGTCGTAAAACAAGGACTAGACGATCACGAGGAACCTCCGAACCGCGTCGCCCTGGCGTGCGTGCTCCGGTTTCTCCGCGGCCTGCACTACTCCATGCGCCAGTTTCAGCGAGAGCCTACGACGCTCGGATCAGTTGAGGGCCGTGCGCTTCTCGATTACCTGCGAATGAGTGCTGAGTCGATCGGTCTCGATCGCTTTGCCGAGGCCACGATCCGCGCGGCGGGAGTTCGCTCGCTGGCCTTGATGAACGGATTCGCTCATCTGGGGGCTGCTGCGGACACCGATGGGTCTCCGGAGAGAATGGAAGAGCAGCTGCGGACGCGAGCACGGACGTTCGCGGACGCGACGGAAAGCCTAACCAAGCCGCTGTGGCTCGCGCTTGGTCGTGTGTAGACGGCCATCCGGATCCGAGGAGATCTGACGCCCGGGCCGTGGCCGAAGAC
>CAZNCQ010000371.1:0-6344 GCA_964571275.1 uncultured Myxococcales bacterium | reverse complement strand
GTTGAGCATCTCCTCCCAGACGGTGGCGATGCGCACGCGGATCTGCTCGCGCTCGAACGGCTCCTTCACCAGCGCGAACTTCTTGGTGAGCGTCTCGATCAGATCCGACCAGCGCTCGGTGCGCGTGTAGAGGCGCTCCAGCGCCACCAGCGCCGACGCATCCTCGGGCTCGATCGCCTGCGCGCGGCGGAAGTACTCGACCGCCTTCTCCGACTTCTCCAGCTTCTCGTCGTAGGCGACGGCGACCACCAGCAGAAGCTCGCGCTCGAGCGGCGGCGGCAGCGCCTTCTTGCCGCCGAGCGCGCCCTCGTACAGCGTGACCAGCGACGCCCAGCTGTCGAGGATCGTCGCCAGGTTCTCCAGCGCCTCGCGCGCGGCGGTGGACTCGGGGTTCTCGGTGAACGCACGCGCGTATGCCTCCCACGCCTGCTCGGAGTTGCCGAGCTTCGCCTCGAGCGCGCCGATGCGCAGCAAGAGCGCGACGCGCCTGCCGGTGTTCTTTTCCTGGTTCAGGCGGATGCGCTGAACTTCCACCAGGCGCGAGGTGTCCTCGGTCTGCTCGTAGAGCGGTTCCAGGACCTCGACGGCGACCATCTGCAGATCGCGATCGCTGAGGTACGCCTGGAGCGCGGTCTTCGCGCCCTCGTGATCCGGCTCGAGCGACAGCGCTTCTTTGTACGAATCGACCGCGCCCTTGCGGTCGTTGAGGTGCTGCTCGAGCAGCGCGCCGCGCCGGAACTTCAGCTCGGCGATCGCGCCCATGTCGGTCGTGAGGTCGATTTCCTTGGTCAGCGTCGCCGCGAGCTCCTTCCAGCGGCCGAGCCCGGTGTAGATACGGTCGAGGGCGACCAGCGCCGGCAGCTGCTCGGCGTCCTGCGTGAGGATCGCCTGATAGAGCACGATCGCCTTCTCGGGCTGCTTGATCTCCTCTTCGTACAGGCTCGCGAGCTTGAAGCGGATCTCCAGCTCCTCGCTCTTCGACTTCGCCAGCTCGAGCTTCTTGTCGTAGATCGCCAGCAGGTCGGGGAAACGCCCGGTGGCGATGTAGAGCCGTTCGAGCGCGCCCACCGCCTCGGGATCGCTGGGCGCGATGGCCAGAATCGCCTGGTTGCGCTCGATCGCCGCCTCGGGCGTTCCAAGCTCGCTCTCATACGCGCCCGCGAGCGTCGACAGCAGCGGCAGCACCGCCTTCGGATCCTTGCTGCGCGCGCGGACACGCGGGAGCGCGGCTTCGTACGCCTCGACCAGCTTGTCCCAGCCGCCGCACTCAGCGGCCAGGCGGCGCGAGGTGGTCTGCGCCCACTCGCCGAGCGGGTCGTCGTTGAATGCCTGCAGCGCGATCACCAGCGCGCCCGCCTTGTCGTCGGCCTCGACCTCCAGCAGCTCGGCGAGCCGCTGCATCTGGACCTGGCGCTCGGTGGCGTCGGTGGTGTGGTGCAGCTGCACCGCCAGCACCTCGGCCAGCCGGCGCACGTCCTTGGTCTTCTCGTAAAGCGGGATCAGCGCCAGCGCCGCGACCACGTTGTCCGCGTCCAGCGACAGCGCCTTTTCGTAGGCCTTCTGCGCCCGATCGGCCTTGCTCAGGCGATCGCGATAGAGCTCGCCGATCTTGTTCCAGAGGCCGACGCGCGCGGCGTCGTCGTCGGTCTCGGCCTGGCGCTCGAGCACGCGCACGAGCTCGTCCCACTTGCCCTGGGTCGCGTAGAACCCTTCGAGCGCGTTCCAGTCGCGCTGCTGCAAGTACAGCTTCTTCAGGGCGTCCTGCGCGCGGCGGTTCTCCGGCTCGGCCGACAGCAGCGCCTGCCACGCGGCGACCGCGCGGCCGGTGTCCTGCACCTTCTCCGTATAGAGGATGCCGAGCTTGGTCAGGATCCCGGCGCGCTTGGTGGCGTCGTCCGCGACAGCGACTTGACGCTGCAGCACCTCACCGAGATCGCCCCACGCCTTCTCGCGCTCGAACAGCTTCTCCAGCTCCGACAGCGCCTCGAAGTTGTCGGCGTCCTCGGTCAGCACGTGGCGCCATAGATCGATCGAGATCTGCGGCTTTTTCAGCTTCTCGGACGCGAGCTTCGCGACCTCGATGCGCCGAGCTTTGCGATCGACGGCGTCGGTCAGTTTCTCGATCTCGCGCTGGTGGACCGCGACCAGCTTCTCCCAGTCGCGGCGCTTCTCGTACATCTGCTTCAGGAACGTGAGCGCGTCCTGGTTGTCGGCATCCAGCTCCAGGATGGTCTCGAACGACTTGATCGCCTCGGCCTGGTTCGAGAACTTCTCGAGGAACAGGTTGGCGACGCGCAGGTGCAGCGCGACTTTCTCCGCCGGCGATTCCACCGCCGCCGCTTTCTTGCGCAGCAGCGAGATCAGATCCGGCCAGCGCTTCATCGTCTCGTACTGCGCCGCCAGCGCGTCGGCCGCCTCGAAGTTGGTCGGCTGGATGCTCAAGATCTGGTTGAACGCATTGACGACCATGACGTCGAGCTTCAGGCGCTCGCGATAGACCTCGATCATTTCGAGGAGGACCGGAATCTTGTCCTCGGGGGCGTGCCAGCTCGCCTTGTCGACCGCTTCCTTCATCACTTCGATGAAAGCGTTCCAGCGCTCGGCTTTTTTGTAGACCCGCGCCAGCTCGCGGCGGGGCGCCCACGCGGCCGGCGCGGCAGCGACGAGCTTCTTCCAGGCGTCGATCCCCTTTTCGACGGTCAGCTTTTCAGCTTCATGCGCAGCGGTGACCTGAGTCAGCAGCTCGGGGGGAAATTCGTCGTGCGTTCCGGGCGAGCCGTTGCCGCTGGAAGCGAGGACGGCATTCTCCGACGTTGGCTTCCGCTTGGCATCTTGTTGGCCCTGGCCCTGCTTCGACTGATCCACTGCGCTCCTCCAGATTCGGATCGAGACGGCGATCGCAAAGTCACTGGATTTGTTGGGGAGGCCCGAACGGTCGCCGCGCCGTAACTGTGCGAAACCGAGTAGAAAATTGGTGAGGTCTTATAGCACGCCGAGGCGTGGCAAAAAACACCAAAAGCGACCCGGGTCCCGTGCGGCAGGTCCCGGATCGCTTGCGGTGCGAAGAGCCAAATCGGCGGAAATGTCGGCAAAAACGCCGGGAGCGCTGATTCCGCGGCCCGATCGGCGCGAGCGAACTACGGACCGGAGAGCGCGTAGAGCTTGTCGTTCGCGGCCTTGACGTAGTTGCCGTCAGCCGACTTTCCGCCGTTGGTCACGAATTTTTGGAGATATTCGCGCGCGCGGTCCTTCTGCTCGTTGCCGTGGGCTTCGTCGTACCAGTCGGCGTAGGCCATGCCGCAGTTGTAGAGCGCGTCGTACAGCTCCGGGTCGAGGTCGATCGCCTTCTTGAATTCGCCCGTCGCTTGCTCGTACTGCTTCAAGTTCTTGAGCGCCAGGCCGTAGCCGTTGTGGCACTCGCCGTCGTCGTCCTTGGCGGTGACGCAACCCTGAAAGACTTGCGCCGCCTCCTTGTTGAAGTCGTAATCGAGGTAGAGATAGCCCAGCGCGACGTACGACTTCGAGAAGCGCGGGTTGGCCTCGATCGCTGCCCGCAGCTCGTCGTCGGCGGGCTTGGGTTGATCGAGCATCTTGTAGACCAGGCCCAGGCGCCAGTGCGCCTTGAACAGCTTGGGGTCGGCCTCGGTCGCCGCCTTCAGCGCCTTTTCCGCCTGGTCGATCTTCTTGGCTTCGAGGTACGCCTCGCCCAGGTCGTACTGATAGTTCGCGTTCTTGGGCGCGAGCTGCGCGGCCGACTCGAGCGCCTCGGCGGCCTTGTCCCACTTGCGCTGCTTTTGATAGACCTTGCCCAGGTTGTAGTGGGCGAGATCGAACGTCGTGTCGGTCTGGATCGCCTGCTTGAAGTCCTTCTCCGCCGAGTCGTACAGGTTGTTCTTGAACTCCTCGGTGCCGCGGTTGTTGAGCTCCATCGCCTTGATGCGCTCTTGACTGCAGACGAAGCCGTCACACGCGGGCAGCACCAACCCGATGGCGAAGAGGACGTTGCGCGCGTGTTTGCGGTTCATTTTCATTCTCCACCGCCGGCAGGCGTCAGAACGAACGGATACGAGACGATGACGATACCGCCACCGAGGGGCTTCGGGAACTCCCAGCGGCGAACCGCCTGGACCGTGCAGTTTTCGACCTTGGCGTTGCCCATCGTCGAGTTCTGGAGCACCGACGCGATGACCTGGCCCGAGGCCGCGATGGTGAACTGCACCATGATGCGGCCACCGAGCTGCGGCTTCTTCGTCAGCTCCTGCTCGTAGCAGAACTTCACCTCGTTGATGTGGCGCCGGATGATGCGGCGGATGATCTCCTTGTCGAGCGACCCGCGCACGTTCGCCGTGCCGGGGATGACGTCCGGCGCGTGGGCGCGACGGCCACCGAGACCGCCAGCGCCGCGGCCGTAGCCCGACCCGTTGCCACCACCACCGCCCTTGCCGATGGTGCCGAGGTTACCGAGACCGATGGTCCCTTCACCGGTGCCGCCACCGCCCGAGCCGGTGCCAACCAGGCCGAGACCGCCGACGCCGTAGGCCTCGCCGATCTGGTTGCCGATGAGGCCGCCGAGCACGTTGTCGGCGTCGCTGCCGAGCGCTGAGTCACGACCGAAGATCGAGGCGATGTGCGAGCCCTCGGTCTGCTTCAAGACGCCGAGGATACCGGCGTTCTTCGCGTTCTCCTCGGCCAGCTTCTTCGCCAGGTGGGGATCGGGGTTATCCTTCGGACCCTTGAGGCCATAGAGACCCTCCTTGTTCTTGGAGGTCTTCTTGCCCATCTTGCCTTCTTCGCCCTTGTGGCGCTTGCCCTTGCCGCCCTGCTCCTCGGGCTTCTTCGACTTCAGCCACTCGGGGATCTCTTCTTCCTTCTCCTCGGGCGGCTTGATGAGGAACTTCACGAAGCGGTTGTCGGAGTTGAAGAGGTCGAGCGACAGCGACTTCGGATCCGGCGGGACCGCGAAGATCATGAGCAAGAACAGCGCGAGCGCGATGATCGACCCGACGGTGTAGACCTGCTCGTCCCAGTGCCAGGTCAGGTACGGCACCGGCAGCGAGCGCGGGCGCGCGGTCGCGGTGATCAGGAAGGTGGTCTCACCGCAATCCAGCTTGGCGCGGCCGTTCTGCGGCAGCGAGAAGCTGGAGCCGCGCTGCTGGATGAACTGCTGCAGCGGGATCAGCTGGTTGTCGACGAACACCTCGCCGGTCATGCGCGGCGTGACATTGACCACGTAGTCGCCGCCCGTTGCGGCCACCAGCGGGTGCGACGGCGAGGGCACGAAATCCGACGAGACCGGCGCGTCGGCGTCGGCGTCGGAACCGATGATGAAGTTCGCGCTCGACTTGCCACGGCGCTTGAGGCCCATGTAGGCGAGCGAGAAGCCGACGATGAGGCCACCGAAGACGACGGTGTCGGGCGCGGCGCTGCGCGATTTCCACGGGAATGCCTTCGACTCCTTGCCCGCCGCCTGCCACTGCTCGAAATCGGCCTTCTCGTGGCCTACGTCGACCGCGGTCGCCACGAACGTGATCAGCGCGATCGCCGCCAGCCCGATGCCGGCGAACAGCATCGCGGTGCCCTGGCCGTGGGTCGACTTGCCGGTCGGGTTCGAGAGGTGGCGCGTCCCGATGACGACGTCACGATAGATGGTCTGCACCTCCATCGCGCGTGTGCCGTCCTGCACCTCGACGTCGGCACTGGAGCCGGCGCCCATCGCCGAGGGAGCGGCGGAGTACGACGACGCCTGTTGCGCGTAATCCTGAACGGGGGGCGGCGGCGCGTACTGCGGTCCGGGCGGCGGCACGTAGGCCTGCTGCGGCGGAGGCGCATACGTCTGCTGGGGGGGCGGCGCATACGCCTGCTGCGGGGGCGCAGCGTAAGCCGGGGGAGGGTTCACGTAGGCCTGGGGCGGCGGCGCCTGCATCGGAGGCGCGAAGCCGCCGGCATTGGTGCGTCCGCCACGCGGGCCGGGAGCGGCTGCCTGGGGCGGCGGCGCGACGGCGGCCTGCGCCTCGAGGAAGCTCACGATGACGCGGCTCTCGCCGAACATGATCTCGTCGCCGGACTGCAGTCGCGCCTTATTGATGCGCTCCCCATTGACCAATGTCCCGCGCGTCGAGCCGAGGTCGATGATGTGGACATCGTCGGCCCCGGTCACCTCGATGACGGCGTGCATGCGCGAGACCGTCTCGTCGTCGATCCGCAGGTGCGAGGAAGCCAGCTTCCCGACCTTGATCACGTCCTGGTTCAGGATCTCTTCGCGGACCAGCTCGTCCCCTTTGTAGATTTCGAACTTGAGGGGGACCTTGACGTCGGCCATTGGTGCTCTCCTGTGTCTTTCGTCG
>CAZNCQ010000370.1:0-6390 GCA_964571275.1 uncultured Myxococcales bacterium | reverse complement strand
GCACGCGCTCGAGCAGCAGCTCGTCGGACATGCCCAGGAACGTGCCCGCCGACTCCAGCGCGACCCGCAGGTCGGGCAGGTTCGAGAGCTCGCCGCGCGTGCGCAGCGCACGCGGCGGCTCCGACGCCAGCGCCGCCGCCGCCGCGCCGCCATGGCGCCACGCCGCGCGCACCCGGCTGACACCGGCGGCGCCGGCGAACCCGACACCCGTCAGGAGCGCCGCCCCCAGCGTCGCCTCGACGACGATGTAGCCACCCAGCCGCACGCGTCGATTTTATACGTCCCCGGCGGCGGCGGCGAGAGCCGACCGGCGGAGTCCCCGATTGTGCACGGCGCCCGAGCGTGGAAAGATTGCTGGTCTTCGTCATCCCCTCGGGGTCGTCCTCTCGCGGAGAAGAACCGATGTCCAGCAGCCCCGCGTTCGTCTGCTCCATGTGTCGAAAGCCGATCGCCGTCGGCGGTAAGGTCATCCGTTGCGCCGTGAGCACCTGCAACACCGGTCGGGTCAAGCTGGTCTTCTGCTCGCCCGGCTGCTGGGACAGCCACCTGCCGAACGCGCGCCACCGCTCGGCGTACTTCGTCGAAGAGATCGCGCGCCGCGAGTGAGCGCCGTGCGCGAGCGCCGTGCGTGAGCGCCGTGCGTGAGCGCCGTGCGCGATCAGGGGCGAGCCGGCGCGGCGAGCGCAGCGGCGAACGCGGACGCCAGCTCGCGCCTGCTGGTGAGGCCGATGAACATCTTGCGCACGGCGCCTTCGCGATCGATCAGCACCATCTGCGGTAGCGCGCGGATCTTGTAGAGCGTGTTGGCCGTCCCGTCGTCGAGCACGATCGGGTACGGCGCCGGGCGCTCGACCAGGAAGGCGCGAATGTCGTCGACGGTGCTCTGCGGACCATCGGAGTTCACGCCGACGAATTCGACCCCGCGCGGAGCCCACTCCTGATGAAGATCGTGCAGGACCGGAATCATCTGAACGCAGGGCGGACACCAGGTCGCCCAGAAGTCGAGCAGCACCACCTTGCCCCGCAGCGAGCTCAACGCCAGACGCCCGGGGGTGTTGTCGACGCGTGGCAGGTTGAACTCGGGCGCCGCCTCGCCGTGCTCGATGGGTCGGAGCGCGTCGAAATGTCGGCTGGCCCAGACGATGTTGAAGCCAAGCCCGACGCCCAGCAGCCCGAGCACCACGAAGCCAATGGCGCGGGCGCGCCGATCCGACACGGGCGCCCGCGGCGCGCCGTCCGCAGGCGACGCAGGTGCGGCCGCGTCCGGGGGCGCCACGGTCAGGACCGGCGCCGCCGATTCGGGCCCCGGTCCGTCGAGTGGTGGGGTGCCCGGAGCGCTCGCGGCGGCGGCGGCCATATCGCGAGGATCGGGACGCGACCACGCTACGCGGAGCGCCAGAACGAACACCCACGCCGCCCAAACCGCCGCCGGACCGTAGTCGAGAACGATCGACGACCCCGCGCGCGCCGGGTGCCCCGCGACGGCGAACGCCAGGCGTTCGAGAGCGCGCACGACGAAGAACGGAACGAAGCACGCCGAGCCGATCTCCAGATCCAGGTTGGCGTCGCGGCGGCGGCCGCCGAGGATCGTGATCCCCAGCGTCGCGGGGATGATCGCCAGCGCCGCGTCGCGCGCCTCGTTCGAGAAGACGCCGACCACGCGCAGGATGGTCCCCTGCGACGGCTGCGAGAGCCCCAGCACCGCTTCCGCCAGCTGGGGAAAGCGCAGCGCGACCGTTCCGATCGCGACCAGGATCAGTGCGTCGCGAAAGCCGCCGCCTTCGCGGTCGATCCGCTGCAGGGCCGCGCGCGGCGCGACCAAGATCTGGCCCAGACGGCCGGCGAAGCTCAGCGACACGACATTCGATCTAGCACACCAGACGCACGCTCTCGGGTCCGAACCGCTACGAGGCGTTCGGGTTACGCGTCGCCGAGAGCTTGCGCGCGGCGGTCGACAGCGCGTTGGGCACGTTCTTCGAACGCGCGATGTTCTTCAGATCGTCGGGCCGCAGCGTCGGCAGCATCTTCAACGTCAGGGCGAGCGGGCACTTGGGGTTGCCGACCAGGCTCAACTTGACCGGGTAGAGCTTGAGGTACTCCTTGCTGTTGGCGATGTAACGGATCACGTCCTCGGAGACCGCGCGGTTGCCGGCCGCGCGGATCACTTCCCTGTCGGTGATGCCGGGCGAGCGGATCGCCGCCATCGCCACGAGCCGGTTCGAGTCGCGCAGCAACGTCTGCCGGCAGAACGCGTTGCCGAGCGTCGCGAGACGGATCTTCTCGAACAGCTTCAGCTTGCTGAAATCGATCACCGCGACCCTGCGCGCGCGCGCCGGCTGGGCGGGCGCCGCGGCGGCCGCCGCAACGGGCTCGCCCTCGTCATCGGAGTCGGCAGCGGCAGCGGCGTCGGCAGTGGAATCACCCTCGGCCGCGTCCATTCGGCGCGACTCCGCGAGCGCCTCGTCGAACGCCACCGGCGCCGCGGTCGAGCGCGCGGCCGCCTCGATCGGCTCGGCCTTGATCGCGGCGGCGATGTCGTCGAACCCAGGGATGCCGTCGACCCGCACGCCGGCGCGCACGCAGGCCGCGACCGCGCGATTCACCAGCGCCATCGGCGCCTGCGCGTTCGCGAACAGCGCCGCGACGATCGCGGAGTGGCGCAACAGGCGCGCCTCGTCGCGCGCGATGAGCTCGAGATCCGCGCCGACTGCGGTTGCCGCCGCACGCGCGATCGCGTCGTCACCGGTCGCGGGGTCGGCGAGCAGATCAGCGATTGCGCTCATAGATCAACGCCAGCCCGCGCAGCGTCAGCATGTCATCGCACTGCTGGATGGTCTTCGACTCGGCGGCGATCAGCGGCGCCAGGCCGCCCGTGCCGACCACGCGCGGCTGAAAGTCGACCTCGCCCTGGATGCGCGTCACGATCGCGTCGACCAGACCGGCGTAACCGAACACCAGCCCCGACTGGATGCTCGCGACGGTGTTGCGCCCGATGGTGTTCTTGGGGCGCACGATCTCGACGCGCGGAAGCTTGGCGGTGGCGTGATAGAGCGCGTCCGCCGACACCATCAAGCCAGGCGCGATCACGCCGCCCGCGTACTCGCCGCGCGACGTGACGACGTCGAACGTGGTGGCGGTCCCGAAATCGACGACGATCGCGCCCTGCGGCCAGCTCTGGTAGGCCGCGACCGCGTTGACGATGCGGTCGGCGCCGACCTCGCGCGGGTTTTCGTAGAGGATCGGCATGCCCGACTTCGTGCCCGGGCCCACGATCAGCGGCTCGATCCCCAGATGGCGCCGGCACAGCTGCTCCATCGGGAACAGCGCGGGCGGCACCACCGACGACACCGCCGCCGCGTCGACGACCGACAGCGCCAGCCCGCGCAGCCCGAACAGCGTCGCCAGCAGCGCGGCGTACTCGTCGCCGGTGCGCCCGGCGCGCGTTTCGAGGCGCCAGTCGGCGCGCAGCGTCTTTCCCTCGAACAGACCGAGCGCGATGTTGGTGTTGCCGATGTCGATCGCCAGGAGCATGCGGGTTCGGCGAATAGGTTACCATGCGACCGCATGCTCTCTGAGCCCAACCGCCAGCGGCGGGGTTTGGTCCGCACGGTCGCCCTGCTGGCCGGGTTCGCGGTCACGTTGTTCGCGGTGTTCTGGATCGCCGACTACTTCTTCGTCGGCGGGCCGCCGGCGCCCGGCGCCAAGGGCCTCGTGTCGCAGCTCTTTCACTTCGACGCCGAGACGCTGCAAAACGCGCTCGGCAACCTGGCGCAGGTGATCGCCGCGGTGCTGGGCATCGCGATCACCGTCGTGTCGATCGTCGTGCAGCTCGCGGCGACCCGCTACACGTCGCGCGTCGCCGACATGTTCTTCCGCGACCGCACCAACCTGTTCGTGATGGGCTTCTTCGTCGTCGCCTGCATCAACGCCGTGTGGGCCAGCCTGAGCGTCACCCACGACTACGTGCCGCAGGCCACGATCGTGATGACCGTGGTCGTCGCGACGGCAAGCCTGCTGATCCTCATGCCGTACTTCGCCTATGTGTTCGAGTTCCTCGACCCGGAGCGCGTGATCGCGCGCATCGGCCAGCAGGCGTTGCAGAGCGCGCTCGCTTCCAAGGACGCGGTCGACATCGCGCAGCGGCAGTTGGCGGCGGTCGCCAGCCTCGAGCACCTGACCGACATCGCGATCAACGCGCTCGCGCAGAAGGATCGCATCATCGCCGCGGGCGCGATCGCGGCGTTGCGGCGCGCGCTCATCGCGTACCTGCCCGAAAAAAAGAACCTGCCGGCCACCTGGTTCGCCGTCGGCGCCGAGCTGCGCGAGAACCCCGACTTCGTCGCGATGGCCAAGGACTCCGTCGACGATCTCGCCACCGGGCGCATCTGGCTGGAGTGGAAAGCGCTGCGCCAGCTGCGCGAGATCTTCTCCGAGGCGCTGGCGAGCCTGCCCGAGATGGCTCACGTGGTGGCGATCGAGACCCGCTACGCCGGCGAGGCGGCGCTGGAAGGGGGTGAGCGCCACGTGCTGGCGCTGGTCGTGAAGTTCATGAACACCTACCTGCGCGCGGCGCTGAACACGCGCGAGATCCGCAGCGCCTACAACGTGCTCAACCAGTACCGGCAGCTCGCGGAGGCGATGGTGCGCGCCCCTTCGCAAAGCGGCCTCGACGGGGCGGCGCTGATCGAGGTCGGCGGTCACTTCAAGTACTACGCGCAGCTCGCGCGGCGCATGGGCCTCGGCTTCGTCACCGAGACCGCGGCGTACGACCTCGGCGATCTGTGCGAGGCCGCGTTCGACGCCGGCGCCTCCTACCACGACCGCCTGCTCGGCATTCTCCTCGAGATCGACAAGGAGCCCGAGACCGCTGCCGACGAGCGCGCGCTGCGCGGCGTGCGCAAGGCGCAGGTGAAGCTGGCGACGTACTACCTGTCGCGCGGCGCGGAGGCGCGGGCACGCGCGATCTTCAACGACATGGCGCAAGAATCACCGGAGCGCCTGCGATCGATCCGCGATGAGATGCTGTCGATCGCGGCGAAAGACTTCTGGGAGGTCGTCGATCGCGGCACCAACTTCGACTACCTGGACGATGCGCGCAAAGTGCGCCTGCGCGAGTTCTTCGGCTGGTTCGCGCGCCTGGACGCGCCGACCGCGGTCGCCTGAACGCACTTGCCAAGACCGGCGGCGCGCCTCACCATGAGGCGCGATGAGACCGTCGAAGACAGCGTCGAAGAGAGCGTCGAAGAGAGCGTCGAAGACAGAGCACGTGAGCCTGGCCGTGGTGGTCGCCGCAGGAACGCTGTTCGGCGGTGTCGTGTGCGGCGGCGGGCTCAGCTACAAGGTCGAGGATTCCGCGATGGACAGCGTGCCGTCGGCCGACCGGATGGCCGTGTTCGACGCGCGCCGCGACGTCGAGATCGCGCAGGGCGAGCGCCGCACCGCCGATAGCCAGCTCGATGGGCTGGATCGCGATCGCGACATCGCCGACAAGGAACGGCAGCAGGCGCAGCTCGAGGTCGAGAAGGCGGCCGCCGAGCTCGAGGCATCGGTGGCGGCGCGCGACGAGAACCGCCACGCGGCGGCGAACCACGGCAAGGACGTGGCGGATCTCGGCATGAAGGCGGCCGAGGCCAAGCTGGATTGGCTCGCGCAGAAAAAGACCTGGTACAAGGCGAACCGCAGCGCCGCCGACGCGCACCTCGCGGCCGCCGAGGCCAAGGTCGAGCTGGAGAAGGCGCGCGTCGCCAAGCAAAAGGGGATCAAGACCAACGACGACATCGACGTCGGCAAGTTCGAGAGCCAGTCGAAAGGGCGCGACTCCGATTGGCAATCGGCGAAGAAGGACGCGGAATCGGAGCAAAAATCCGCGCAAAAACTCGAAGAGAAGTGGAAAGATCTCGTGAGCCAGCACTCCAAGGCGCAAGGCGGGTGAGCGGCGGGTGACGCCGGGAAGACGCCCGCTTGACGCGGGACCCCAGTCCCGGCATTGGCGCTGGTGATCCCGGGGTAGCTGGTCTAGGCTCAACCTCCGCGACTGCGGGTGAACCCTTGAGCACGAGCGAACGAGAGGCGCTGCTGGCCAAGACGCCGATGCCCGAGGACATCGACGCGGCGGAGCCAGAGCTCGTCCCACACCCGGAGATCCCGCGCATCCTGGTCGTCGACGACGAGAAGGTGATTCGCGAGATCCTCTCGGACTTCCTCAACATGGAAGGCTACGTCGTCCACACGGTCGAGGACGGCGTCGAGGCGCTCAAGGAGCTGCACCGCCGCAGCTACAACCTGGTGATCTCGGATCTGAAGATGCCCAACATGGGCGGCCTCGAGCTGATTCAGAAGATCACCGAGGAGAGCATCCCGGTCCTCACGGTGATCATGACCGGCTTCGGC